>CAVIBB010000096.1:0-8014 GCA_963640745.1 Paludibacteraceae bacterium | reverse complement strand
CGCACATGTTGTAGTTGCGCTCGATGAGCGGCACCATGCGCTCCAGGAAGTGCATCTGCTCGCGCTTGGTGAGCGCATCGGGCTCATATCCGGCGGAGCGAAGCAGTACGCGCATCCACTCGTCTGTGGTGAAGGCCTGACGGTGCGAGATGAGCTCGGACAGGTCCAGGTTGGGCATCTGGATGGGCGTGAGGCTCACGATCTTGAACGGGGAGTCCTGCGGCCCGCGCTTTCCCTTGCCACTCGACTTGGGCCGCTTGGGCTTCTCTCCCCCGTCGCCAAAGATGTCGTCCAGCGGGTCAATGTCGTCCTCGGGACGCAGGTACTGGATTCGCATGATGCACCAGATGCCACCCATCAGGATCTTGGAGTAGTGGCGCACGTAGTCCTCGGGCATCACGAAGTCGCCAATGGCCAGGTTGGTGAAGCTGCCGACGTAGATGTCCGAATACTCGTCCAGGCGGGCGGAGACCTTGTCGATGACGGTGTACTGGCCCAGCTCGCGGATCTTGGACTTGATCTTCTCGCTTTCCTCGGGCCGCACGTAGTTGTCGGTCAAGATCTTGCGTATGCGAGAAACGCCCGCCTCAATGGCCGCCTGGTCGTCCGTGGCGCAGTACATGCCCAACAGGTACTCAAGCACGAACGTGGGCACGCCGGCACCGCGCTTCATAAGCGCGGTCAGGTCCTTGCGCACGATCTTGCCGGGGAACTCCCGCACGATCTTCTCGTCGAGGGCGTCCTTCTCGTAGGAAAGGGCACCGGAGCCCTCAGGCTGGGACGCGGGTGCGTTTACCTGCGGCTCGTTTGCGTTCTCATTCTGGTTCTCGTACATAATCATCACCATCCGAAGTCAACGGGGGCAGCAAATGCGACCTGGATCCTCAGCTCGCGCAGGACGGTCGCCTGGCCGGTCTGCGTGTCTTTGGCAAGCAGGAGATACGTGGTGTCAGAGGCCGGCGAGAAGCCCGCGCGGAGGCCGAAGCTCGCGCTCGTCGTGCGCTCACGCGCCTCAGGCGAGGGGTTGGCGGCCACCACGCGCACGACGTCCGAGACGGGGGCGTGCGCAGCATCCGCCACAAAGACGTCGTACTCGCGCGGCAAAACCTTGCCGCCCACGGGCTCGTCCTGCAAAAACTCGAGGGTAAAGAGCGAGTTCGAGATGACCTCGAGCGTCGAGACGAGCGAAATCGTGGCGGGCGTGGCCTCCACGTAGCCCTTCGAGCCCGCGCGGTGGTTGGAAAAGCGCAGCACGGGAACGCACATCTCCTGCAGGCTCACGCCGCCGTGGACGTAGTTCTCGCCGCCGCCGGGCTTGCTCACGCGCACGCACTCGCGGGGGAAGAAGCCCACGAGGCCGTCGTCGGCCGGCAGAGCCGCGCGCAGGAAGAGCTCGGACTCGGCGCCGGAGCGCGCCACCACGTAGCGTCGGCCGGCCTCCACGACCTCGCCCGTCACCGCGGCGACAGAGGCGTGCTCGGCCTCGTCGAGGGGCTGGTCGGTGTAGAGGAAACCGTGGTCGGCCGTGACGCAGACGTCCGAGGCGCCAAACTCGCGGACCACAAGCTTGACGGCAGCGGCAAGCTCGACGATCGCGTCCGCACAGCCCTGGAAGACCTTGCGCTCGGTCGCGGGCTTGTCGCCCAGGGCATCAACGGCGTTGTGGAAGATGTAGACCACATCCGCATCGCCCACAAGCTCCTTGCGCTCGGCGCGGCCCATCTCGCTCACGAAGTCGTCGTAAGAGACGGCCACGCCCCGCTCATGCGTGCGGCGAACGGCCGCTTGGCGGGCGGGGGTACCGATCGTCTCCTCGCCGTCGACCAGCACCGAGAAGCCCTTGCCGGCAACGCCCGCGACAAATGCGTAGCTGTTGGAAGGCAGCACGGCCGCCATGCCGCACTTGGTCACGGAAGGCAGCGCCGACTGCACAGAGGCGAGCTCGCACGAGCCCTTGGTCTCGCGCTCAAGCACGCCCGCGAGCTCGGCAGCCACCTCGTAGCGCAACGCGTCCGAGACGATGACCCACGCGCGCTTCTTTGCGCGGGCAACGGGCCCAACCTCATTGAGGTAGAAGTCGCGCTGCCGGGCGATGCCGTCGACGTAGCCCTTCTGAGACAGGTCCGCCGCCGCCGCGTTGCACCAGCGCTCGTTGACCTCACGCAGGAACCAGCCCTTGTAGAGCTTCTCGATGGCGGCGCACAGCCTACGAAAGTCCTCGTCAAGGCCATAATCGGCGGACTTGAGCGCGGCCTGGAACGCCATGTGGAGCTCGCGATACCAGGAGTCCATGCGGTACCACTCGCCAGCATATTCCCCCCACACGCGCTCGGCGCCAAGAGGCCCCATGCCCTCGCTGTGGGCACGGCGGAAAGCAAGCATGTGGGCCGCCGCCTCGACGCCGCGGTAGCAGTCGCCAAAGTCACCAGCCCAGGTAAGCCCGCGGCGGCGGGCACAGATCTCCAACAGCTCGTCCGCCCCGTCGGCCGAGGCCGAGGCGGCGGAGAAAAGCTTGCGGAGAAGCGCCGCGTCCACGCAGGGGAAGACGCCCGCGCGGGAAAGCTCGGAGAGGCCGGCCCCGGTGAGCTTGGCCTCCAACCCCACCTCGGACTCGACCTCGCGCGCGGCGGAGGCGAGCTCGCCGTCCCCCAGCGCGGCCCATGAGGCAAAGACGTCGTGGCAGGGACCCGCGTGCTCGGCGCTCACGCAGGCATCGAGCCCAACAAGTGAGCCGGCGGGCGCCATGCGCGAGAAAGCCGTGAGCAGCACGTGCTTGCGCAGCGCGGCCTGGTCGCAAGCATCGCCCGTAAAGCCCGTCCAGGCAGCGACGGCGTTGTTGAAGGAAGCCAGCACGCCCGCGGCCTCGAGCGCCGAGGCGGTTTCCGCCGCGTCATCGGCCGCGCGCGAGAGGAAGGCGACCAGCACCGAGGTGCCTTCCGCGGCGTCCGCGCCCAGCACGACGGCCATGATGCCCACGTCGAGCTGCTGCGGCGTCGCATAGGCGTCGCGCAGAGCGGCGAGCTTGCGCAGGCTCGTCTTGCGGGAGAGGAACGCCTTGCGGGCGCGCAGGGCGGCGCGCATATCCGCGTTGTCCGGGCAGCCCAGCTCGCGCAGCTGGATGGACACGTAGTCCGCCGAGAACTGCTGCGAGCGCACCTCGACGTCGGCCAGCCAATCGCCCTCGAGCTTGCGCGCCCGACGGCGATAAAGCAGGATCTTGCGGCCGACCAGGTCGCCGTTGAGCTCGCGCTTGAGGCCAAAGACCTCGTTCTCGCGCTCCTCGAGCACCTCGACGCCGGGCAGCTCAAGCTCACCCAAGGCGTCGCCGAACTCGCCCTCGGGATCGTGCCACACGACGATGCCGCCGGCCTCCCCCACCGCGCCAAAGAGCCTCTCGAGCTCACGTTGTATGTCTTTTAGCTTCATCTAGCTTCCAATCAAAAACTCACGCGCGGGGCCTCGCGTCTCCCCGCAGGAGACGCTCTTCCCAACCCCCTACTTGACCTTGGCCAGCACGTCCGCGAACTTGGCGTAGTTGACCTTCACGCCGTCGTCCAGGTCGATGGCGATCATCTGGTCGGCAAGGTGATGAATCTTCTCCTCGTAGGCGGCGAGCTCGGCCGCCTGGTCGGACACGCGCTTCTTCTCCTTGGCCAGGGCCGCCTTCTGGCGCCCCTCGGCGATGGCCGCGGAGTCATCGATGCGGGCAAGGCGCGCACGGTAGCGCTCCTGCTGCGGCAGCACGTACTCGGTACGGATGCGCGCGATGAGGTCCGGGCGGTAGCGGTGCATGTACACGAGGCAGCGGAAACCGCACTTCTTGCCGGAGTCGAAGAGCCAGTAGATAGGGCGCTTCTTGTAGGTCTGGCAGTGGTCGGCGTAGAAGTCCTTGAGGAAGTACGCGCGGATGACCTCGCGCGGGGTGCCCTTGCCGCCGAGCGCGTCGGCGACGAAGCGCAGGTTATCCTCGAGGGTCTCGGCGCCGTAGGCCACGCGCACGAAGTCGACGAAGCGCGCCACCACGTCGTCGGAGAAGTACTCGTCGTCCGTCACGGGCAGGACGTTGCTCTCGTCCGGCAAGAAGCTCACGTGCTCGGGGTCGGGCATCTTGGCCAAGTAGTCGTCGAGCGTGGCGCCGGCGTCGGCAAGAACGAGCCCGTCCACGTCCAGCGAGTAGCGACCGAACATGCATCCCACGGCATAGCTGATGAGGCTTACGACCTCGTCGCGCTTGGTACGCACGTAGCGGTTGCCCTTGTAGCTCTCCGGGATCTCCTCGGCGGTGTCGAAGATGCGCGCGACCGAGACGTACTTGTCCTCGACCTCGATAGGCACCTCGCCCTCCATGTTGTAGATGCGCGCGAAGATGCGGTTGAGCTCCTCCTCGTTCGCGCGGAGCTGGTCGAACCTCGCGTTGACCTCCGCCTTGTGGGCCTCGTACCGCTCCTCTATGAGCCTGGCCATGGTTATGCCGCCTTTCTGTGGGAATCACGTTGAATAGAACAATCCGGATGTGGTATAAGCCTGTTAGTTGCCTCGCAAGAGGGGACAATCGAGCGCCGGGGGATCCCCCCGGCATTTTTTGTATACAGAGCCGACGGGCCTTCCCCATGGATACAATCATCGAATCCAGACGAAGGGAGAAGGCATGGCTCTCGCAGCACACCGCGACCAGAATCTAACGGGCATCCAGAAGAACGACGTTCTTGAGGCGTACGGAAAGTCGCTCCGTGGCACTGGAACCGACCACGAAGATCGCGAGAAGTTGACGGAAGGGCAGAAGCGCGCAATCCTCCGCGGATGGAATGCGGCCAAACGAGGCGAGTGCGTTGACGCAAGGACCATGCTCGAAGAGATCCGCCAGCAGCACGGTTTCTAGCCGCGACAGCGCCGCCCGCAAGCGACCGCCAAGAACGGGCGGCCCCGCAGGGCACGCCGCAACTCTCCTTCATAATCGTCTCCCCCACAGGGCCACCTCCTCTTATCGAATTCAAGTTGGCATGAACAGGGGCACGTCCCCCGTTCACGTTTCTGTAGTTAATGCATGGGGTAAACCGAACAAGCCTTGTGCGTTTTTGCGCTCCGCGGGCAAGGCGATCTGAAGGCTTTGGAATACGGATACGATCGTCCAAATCGCATGAAAGGAGCAGCCATGGCACCCGTCGTCGCAACCCCAGAGAAAACAGAGAAGCTGACCGAGGAACAGAAAAGGGCAATCCTCGATGCCTACAACGAGTCGCTCCGCGACAACGGCGTCGATGCAATGGCAGCGCTCGAAGAGATTCGAGCCGCTCATGGCTTTTGACGTCAGGCTGCTTCGCTCTGTCAATAATATCGCGCCATTTACCTGCCGTTTTGTGTTGTGTGGCGAACGTGTGTTTGCTATAATATCGTCTTGAAGACAAAACGTTGCCCGTGGTATAAAAGAGGTGGTCCTCCCGCAAGGGTCGGCCTCCAAGAGCCGGGGGGTTTCCCCCGGCATTTTTATTAGCAAGGAGGCTACAGCCGTGAAGGACCTGTCTCTCTTCGTCGATGAGTCCGGTGATGTCGGCGAGACGTCCGCCTATTACCTGATCACAATCGTTTTGCACGACCAAGACAAAGATATCCGTCAGGTCCTCGCGCCTTACGAGGCTGATCTTCGAACTAGGTGCATCAGGGACATCCCAATGCACCTCGGCCCTCTTCTCAACGGAAACGATGACTACAAAGGCCTTGGGGTGTCGACGCGAAAAGCCCTGCTCAACAGCTTTCGAGTAATGAGCGACAAGCTCCCATACCGATACATGGCCTTCGCTTACCGAAAGGGCGAGTATCCCGATTACAAGAGCCTCTTCAATCGCATGAAGAGGGACCTTGTCCTGGCGATTTTCGATAATCTCAGCTATTTTCAGGCATTCGAAAAGGTCAAGGTCTATTACGACAACGGGCAATCCGTCGTCACCAATGCGCTCCATGACGCGATTGAGTACGCCCTGGCAAGGGAGGCTATCGTCTACCGCAACGCGAAGCCGGCCGACTACCGCCTTTTCCAGCTCGCGGACTACATCTGCACCCTTGAGCTCACGGCGCTCAAATACCGGGCGCACGCCGAGACGGCCACCGACCGCATGTTCTTTGGCCAGTGGGGCTCGTTCAAGAAGAACTACCTCAAGAAGCTCCGCAGGCATCGGCTCGAGTGAGGGCCGTTCGGCAACCGCATTGGGGAAGGGGGCGAATGTGCATGCATGACGGTTGCCGGGAGCGAGAACCCCGGCCGAGCGAAGTGCCCTTTCGGGGCCGCTGCAATGCACGGTCTCGGCTGTCATGGTCATGGACATGCCTCCTTCCTCGTTCGCTTTAAATCGATTTGCCACTGGCGTGAACAGGGGTGCGTCCCCTGTTCACGACTTGCTTCTGATAGGCGCGGGCGCCCGGCTACTTGGCCAACTCGATGCGGTCGATTTCCTTAAGCAGGTAACGGGGCAGCGCGGCAAACGACGTGCCGTATCGGGCGAGAAGAGCTGTGACGTCAGCCGCCCGCACGGCCTCGCCTCGCTTTGCGCGACGTTGCAGCAGTTCGATGTCCGTGAGCAGGGCTTGTTCGTATGCGACCGACAGATTGCTCATAGGTGTTTCTCATTCCGTATCTCAACCAACCGGACTAGCGGAGTTCATGACGCGGCATGGTGCATGTCGAAGATCCACTACTGGCGGCTCCTCGAGACCTTGCCGTCACGAACGAAACGCTGTGAAGATTCAACATTTGATTCCCCTTTAATTTGAAATCGCGCGCACATTCACCGGCTATATGCAGACAGCAAGCGTTGGGTAAAACTCGTCATCCTTGAATCAGCTGGACTGCCTGCATAACGGTTTGTATTGAGGTGAGAGCAACCGTAATGGTCTCGATATTTAGAACATTCGTTAGGGGGTTCTCAGACATCCGCTTCTTGTAGCGAATTAGCTGGAAGCCTTTCTCGGTAATCTTTGCATCAATCAGCTTCCTGCGGACTTCGAGTTCCTCTGAGTCAACCTGCAAATACATTTGTCTGCCCAAATCGTCGAGAACAGAGTCGAGCTTGGAATTGTCAATGCTATATGGCGTTAAATCGAGAAATGCTTGCGGATCATTTTTAATACTCACAATTCCCCACAGCAAGCCTTGTGCAATGGGCTTCGTTATTGGACGTATTGAATCCGCAGGAACGTAAAGCACGCCTTCATGCTTGACGCAGCCGGATAGCTTTCCGGAGCTCGGACTCGCGTAACGGCGAATCGTAGACTCTTTTAGCTGCCAGGCCTCCGCTACGTAAGACGCGGGGTAATAGCTTTTGCCGTCAATCGTTGTAGACACCACGTTTTATCACCTACAACAGGGGATGGCGTTTGAAATCCCAGGAGGTTTCAAACGAGTCCCAGTCAAGTTTCGAAACTTCTATACAAGCAGTTACAAGAGAATCCCAGTCAAAGTCATCGCAAGCTTTCAAAAGAGGAACTGCTTTGACATCCTTGACCTGCAGGCCCAATGTTGGGTTAAGGGTATCAAGGCACCGCTGAGCTATTGTGCTATTTAGAAAGGCGAGCCACTCCTTTTCGCATTCGCCAAGGCGGCAGATAACTGGCCCCGTTTTGTCCCAAATGCAGCCCTCGTTGATATGACGGAAACAAGTCTTCCCAGAAGTCAGCATCGTATAGGTAATTCCGCCCTCAAACCAATAAGCTTCGGGGAGCAACGTTGACGTCTTATTATCGAGATAGAACGCCTTAGCACTGTCGGACCAGTCAACGACATGAATGACGTTGCCGTACCAGCGCCTGAATTCCCCACCTTTGGAATAATGTCTCCACTTGGAATTGATTTTGTTTTCAGATACCTCCCATTGGAATCTAAGATACTTGTCGTTGTCCCCCGTGATATTCGGACTCCCCGTATAGTCAGAGTCATCATTGATCGAACGACCACGCGAAAAAGCCGATTATGGCCCACGACCTAATGCATATCCGCAGGTGAATTGTTGTCCGGCCGGCCCCC
>CAVIBB010000095.1:0-8226 GCA_963640745.1 Paludibacteraceae bacterium | reverse complement strand
CCGACCGTCATCGCCTCCACGGTGACCGACTGGAAGATCGACCAGGCCATGGACGACGTCGAGGCCGGCTCCTTCGGCGACGGCAAGGCCATCACCGCGAGCATGGACAACGGCGGCGTCTACCTGGGCGCCTTCTCCGAGAAGGTCCCCGCCGACGTCCAGTCCAAGATCGAGGAGTACGCCGAGCAGATCAAGGCCGGCACCTTCCTCACCGACGCCGAGGTCGAGGCCATCAAGTCCACCCTCTAAGGCGCTCGCCGAAAGTTTAGTGCGCTAACCGATGGTTTGGTGCGCTAACCGGTAGTTAGATTTACTCTTTTATTGCAGTGCAGAAGGCGGGACGCATCACCGCGCCCCGCCTTTCTTGTATACATCGACGCTAAGAAAGGTGTTCTCGGATGGCAAAGATGAACCTCACAAGGCGCAATGCGCTTAAGCTCGGTGCCGGCGTCCTCGGCGCGGCCGCCCTTCCCCTCGCGGGCTGCGGCTCTTCCTCTGATTCCGGCTCAGGCTCCGATTCTGCCGAGAAGAGCAGCTACAAGGTCGCCATCGTCATCTCGGGCCCCGCGATGGACGGGGGCTGGGGCCAGGGTCACTACGAGTCGCTCCAGCGCGCCATCGAGAGCCATCCCAAGTGGGAGATGCTCGAGCCCAAGGAGAACACCGCCACCGCCGACGCCGCGACGGCCGCGCAGTCCTACGTTGACCAGGACGTCGACCTTATCATCGCCGCCGGCAACGAGTTCGCGTCCGCCTGGGGCGAGGTCGTGGCCGAGGCCGCCGAGGAGAAGCCCGCCGTCAAGTTCCTCATGACCAACACGGACCCCGAGGTCGACCTCGCCGAGTACGACACCCTCGACAACCTCGAGTGTGTCCAGACGAACCTCATCCAGACCGGCGCGCTCGCCGGCGCGGTGGCGGGCTCGCTCACCCAGAGCGGGCACATCGGCTTCATCGGCGGCATGAAGCTCCCGACCACGCTCACCAAGTACGCGGCCTATGTCCTCGCCGCCCAGAAGGTCAACGACAAGGTCGAGGGCCACTACAACTTCGAGGCGGGCTTCACCGACGCGTCCTTCGGCACGAAGCTCACCGAGCAGTGGATCGCCTCGAGCAACGTCGACGTCATGTGGGGCGACGCCTCCGCGGTCGACAACGGCGCCCGCCAGGCCCTCGAGGCCGCCGGCGCGGACACCCACTTCGACATCGCGCAACCCATCGACGCCGCGGGCGACTCCCAGCCGACCGTCGTGACCTCCACCGTCATCGATTGGATGATCGGCCAGGCTATGGACGAGGTCGAGGCCGGCAGCTTCGGCTCCGGTAAGGTCATCGAGGCGAACATGGACAACGGCGGCGTCTACCTCGGCGCGTTCTCCGACAAGGTCCCGGCAGATGTCCAGTCCAAGATCGAGGAGTACGTTGAGCAGATCAAGGCGGGCTCCCTCATCACCGAGGATGAGGTAAACGCCTACAAGACCTCGCTCTAAGTTCTTGCCCCGGACCCGGGAGTCGCCTCGATGCGGGGTCTCGGGCGCAGCGGCGGCAAGAGGGGCCCTCGCGCTTTTCTTGCCGCCGCCCGGTATCGACCGAACTGCAACCACCGATGGATGGGGGATGGCCATGGATCGCTCCGCGAACCTCACGAGAAGAGACGCCCTTGGGTTGGCGTTCGGGGCTCTGATCTGCGCCGGGTTGGCCTCTGCCGTCGGCTGTTCATCCGAGGCGGGCTCAGCCCGCAAGGTCGCGCTCGTCATTAGCGGCCCTGCCAAGGACAAGGGCTGGGGCCAGTCCCACTACGACGCGGTCTCGTCCGCTTGCAAAGAGCTCGGATGGCAGCTCATCGAGCCGCAGGAGAACACCTCGGCTGCCGCTTCCGCCGAGCTCGCCCAGTCCTATGTCGACCAGGGCGTCGACCTTATCATCGGCGCCGGTGTGCAGTTCGCCCAGGCCTGGGGCGACGTCGTCTCGTCCGCCGCGAAGAAGCGCCCCGAGGTCAAGTTCCTTCTTACCAATGTGGACCCTTCCGAGGACCTGCCCAACTACGAGACGCTCGAGAACGTGCAGGCCATCGAGGTCGATCGCAAGCAGTTCGCGTCGATGGCGGGCATCGTCGCCGGATTGGTGACGAGCACCGGAGCCGTCGGTTACGTGGCGGGGGCCACCATAAGCTCGACGACCGAGAAGTATGCGCACTTCGCCGAGGCTGCGCGCAAGGTCAACCCCGATGTTGAGGTCGTGAGCTGCTTCGACGTGGGCTATACCGACGAGGAAGAGGGGCGCGCCGCGGCGGCGCGGCTCATCTCTTCGCAAGGCGTCGACGTTATCTGGAGCGAGGCCTCCGCCGCGGACAACGGCGTTCGCCGCGCCCTCGAGGCCGCCGGCGCCGACACGCACTTCAACATCGCCCAGCCCCGTGACCTTTCGGGGGAGGCGGCCGTCGTCGCCTCGACCGTCATCGATTGGCCTATACGGCAGGCTATGGAGGCGGTCGCGGACGGGACGTTCGGCGGGGGCTCCGTCTTTGTGGCCGACCTCGCGAACGGCGGAATCTCGCTCGGCGAGCTTTCTGAGGCGATCTCCGACGACGTGCGGGCAAAGATCGAGGGTTGTGTTGACCAGATCCGCGCCGGCTCGTTCTAACAACGTTGCTTAAACAGATGAAATACGAAACTACTGTCGGTTATTTTCGTAAGCCCGTCGTTATGTTTTAAAAGCAATAACGCCCAGCTCAAAAGGCGTGCCGCCGAGCGGATGAACTTATCCGCTCGCGGTTTAGCATACCGTTAAAACGGGTACCAAACATACAATGTGTTTGTCTGCAAGACAATCCTTAAGAGGGGAGGGCGTCATGCAGGAGCTCAGAGAGGTGGGCCGCCCCGTCGTTCGCGTCGACGCCGCCGATAAGGTTACCGGCCGGGCCAAGTTCACGGATGACCTGTGCCCGAAGCCGTGCCTGGAGGCGAAGATCCTCCACTCGACCATCGCGAACGGGCGCGTGCTCTCCATCGATGCGTCCGCCGCGCTCGAGGTCGAGGGCGTGGTCGCGGTCTACACCTGCTTCGACGTGCCTGAGTTCACCTATCCCGTGGCAGGCCACCCCTGGTACGCCGATTCCGCGGCAGCCAAACGTGACCAGGCCGACCGCCGCCTGCTCGACGACCGCGTGCGCATCTACGGCGACAACATCGCCGTCGTCGTGGCCGAGGACACCGTGGCCTGCGAGCGCGCGCTCAAGCTCATCCGCGTCGAATACGAGGAGTATCCCGTCGTCTACGACGCCCTCGAGTCCCTCAAGGGCACGAACCCGCCTGTGCAGGAGCGCAAGCCGGATAACATCGTGGCCCACACCTGCGCCGTCACCCCCGCCGAGAAGCTCGCCGAGGCGGGCTACGACTCGGTCGACCAGGCCCTCGACGACCCCGCCTACCACCGCGTGAGCATCCATTGCGAGAGCCGCGAGCAGAGCCAGGTGCACATCGAGACCTGCGTCTCTTATTGCTACATGGAGGGTCACAAGATCGTCTGCGTGAGCTCAACGCAGATTCCGCACGTGGTCAGGCGCGTCATCGGCCAGGCCCTCGGCATCCCCTGGGGCGACGTCCGCGTGATCAAGCCCTACATCGGCGGCGGCTTCGGCACCAAGCAGGATGTCCACTACGAGCCGCTCAACGCCTGGATCTGCAAGCAGCTCGGCGGCCGCTGCGTGCGCCTGGAGCTCTCGCGGGAGGAGCTGTTCTGGGACACCTCGGGCCGCCAGCCCAAGACCTTCGACATCGAGTGCTCCTACGGCGACGACATGCGCCTGCATGCGCGAAAGATCGTGGCCTACTCCAACACCGGCGGCTATGTCCATCACGGCCACGCGCTCGTGCTCAACTCGGTCAACTCCTTCCGCTGGCTCTACCACACCCACGAGGTCGCCACGCACTCGGAGGCCTACACCATCCACACCAACGGCCCGCACACGGGCGCCATGCGTGCCTACGGCGTGCCCGAGGGCAACTGGGCGGCCGAGTGCCTCATGGGAGACATTGCCTACGACAACGGCTGGGACGGCCTCGAGTTCCGCCTCAAGAACGTCTACACCGACGCCTTCGTCGACGAGTTCACGCCCGGCGGCGTCATAGCCGCGCACACCTGCGCCATCCCGGAATGCGCCGAGAAGGGCGCGGCCTACATCGACTGGGACCGCAAGCGCGCCGAGTACGCGAACCAGACGGGGCCGATCCGTCACGGCGTGGGCGTCTCGTTCTTTGTGTACAAGACGGCTGTGGCGCCCTTCGCGCTTGAGACCGCGACGGCGCAGCTCACGCTCAACCAGGACGGCACGGTGCAGCTCCAGATGGGCGCGACCGAGATCGGCCAGGGCGCCGACACCGTATTCTCCCAGATGGCGGCCGAGGCCATCGGCATAGACACCGAGGACGTCCACATCGTTTCTCAGCAGGACACCGACGTCACGCCCTACGACTCCGGCGCCTACGCGTCGCGGCAGACCTACGTCTCCGGCACGGCCGTAAAGAAGGCCGGCGAGACCCTGCGCGCAAAGATCCTCGCCTTCGCGCGGCGCCTTTCTCCCGACGCCCCCGGTGAGCTCGACCTGCATGACCACGCCATCTGGGACGGCAACGGCGAGAAGGTCTGGGACCTGCCCGCCTTCGCGCTCGAGGCGTACTACAACCTGGAGGCCGCCGACCAGCTCTCCGCACACGAGACAATCAATGTTCATACCAATACCATCGCCGGCGGCGGCACCTTCGCCGAGGTCACGGTAGATATCCCTTTGGGGCAGGTCACGGTGGACCGCATCATCAACGTGCAGGATTCCGGGCGCCTCATCAACCCGAGGCTCGTGGAGCAGCAGATCCACGGCGGCATGGCGCAGGGCATCGGCTACGGCCTCTTCGAGGAGCTGCAGATAGACCCCAAGACGGCCCGCGTCCTCAACCCGACGCTGCTCGACTACAAGATCCCGACCACGATGGACCTGCCCGACCTCAAGGCGGACTTCGTCGAGAAGCCCGACCCCACGGGTCCTTACGGCAACAAGGCCGTGGGCGAGACCCCGGCCATCTCGCCGGCGGCGGCCATCCGCGACGCCATCCTCAACGCGACGGGCGTCAAGTTCTACGTGGAGCCCATGACGCCGCAGCGCCTCTTCGAGGGCTTCAAGGAAGCGGGGCTGATCTAGATGTATGACATCGAGTCTCTGTACGAGGCCAAAAGCGTGGCCGACGCCTGCCGGGCGCTCGCCGAGGATCCTGCGGCCGAGGTCATCGCCGGCGGTACCGACGTCCTCGTCAAGCTGCGCGAGGGCAAGGGGGCGCCGGCGCACCTCGTCTCCATCCATGAGCTCCACGACGAGCTCGACGGCGTGCGCCTGGCCGACGACGGCACGGTGGAGATCGGGCCCATCACCTGGTTCCACCACGTGACGATAAACCCCATCATCCAGGCGACGGTGCCCACGCTGGGCGAGGCCTGCGACACCCCGGGCGGGCCGCAGCTGCGCGTATCCGGCACCATCGGCGGCAACGTCTGCTCGGCCGCCACCTCGGCAGACACGGGCTCCACGCTCTATGCGTACGGCGCGCTTCTCGACGTCGAGTCCGTTCGCGGCAAGAGGACCATTCCCATCGAAGAGTGGTACGCGGGCCCCGGCCGCAGCCACAAGGAGCGCGACGAGGTGCTCACCTGCATCCGCATCCCGCGCAGCCACTATGAGGGCTTTAGCGGCCATTACTTCAAGTACGGCAAGAGACACGCGCTCGAGATCACGACCATGGGCTGCTGCTGCCTGGTCAAGCTCGCGGACGACAAGCGCACCATCGACGACATCCGCCTGGCCTTCGGCGTCGCGGGGCCCACGCCTATGCGCGCGCTGGACGCCGAGGACGCGGTGCGCGGCACGGATGTACGCGAGGCCGCCGAGCGCATCGGCGAGCTCGCGGCGGCCTGCACGAACCCGCGCGATTCCTGGCGCGCGAGCAGGGACTTCCGCCTGCAGCTTATCAAGGAGATGTCCAAGCGCTCCCTTATCTACGCGGCGCGCAACGGAGGGGCTGATATCTGATGGACATGAGGATCTTGACCTGCACCGTCAACGGCCGGCGCGTCCAGGTGGGTTACGACCCGCGCGAGAGCCTGCTCGACACGCTGCGGAACCGCCTCGGACTCACGAGCGTCAAGCGCGGCTGCGAGGTTGGCGAGTGCGGCGCGTGCACCGTGCTCATCGACGGCGTGGCCATCGACACCTGCCTCTATCTGACGAGCTGGGCCGAGGGGAAGGAGATCCTGACCGTCGAGGGGCTGCAGGCGCCCGACGGCACGCTCAACCCCGTTCAACAGGCCTTTATCGACGAGTTCGCCGTGCAGTGCGGCTTCTGCATCCCCGGTATCATCATGAGCGCCATGGAGATGATCGGCACGGGCAAGACCTACACGCGCGACGAGATCCGCAAGAACCTCTCGGGGCACCTCTGCCGCTGCACCGGGTACCAGAACGTGATCAACGGGGTCGAGAAAGCAATCCAGATCGTCCATGACAGCTGCGGTGAGCACGAGTAGGACGCGCGGAGGATCCGACTGCGTCGGCGGCGGCGCTGCCCCGTGGGCTTAGTGGTAGTATCACCAGACCACACGAGGTGGCGAGAGGAGCTGCCATGGAGCCTCGGAAGAACCGGCTTCGCCCGGTCCCCAAAACAAATGCGAGCACGTCTGCGAAGGCTGAGCTCTACCGCTATATCCAGGGCCTTGGCAAGGGCGCCGACATAAAGCTGCCCGCCGAGACTGAGCTTGCAGCAAGGCTTGGTGTAAGCCGCGTGACCCTGCGGCGCGTGCTCGCCGAGCTGGAGCAGGAGGGCCTTGTCCTGCGGATGCACGGGCGCGGGACGTTCGTCAATCCGGAGGCGTTCGACCTCAAGCCGAACCTCATGCTTGGCCTCGAGTTCCTCGAGCTGCTGCGCACGTGCGGCCACGAGGCGCGCTCGGAGGTCATCGATTTCCGTCGCGTGCCGGCCGACGAGCGGACAGCTGAGCGGCTGCACGTCGAGGTCGGCACCGAGCTGTATGTGGTCGAGAAGGCCTATTACGCCGATGGCGTCGCCGCTATCGTGAGCGTGGACGTTTTCCCCTGCGAGATCGTGGGCGACGGGCTTGCGCCCGAGGACCTCGGGGAGCCGTCCGTCTTCGATGTTCTCTCGCAAATGGGCGGCTGCTACGTCGAGCGCGACAAGATTCGTATCGAGGCGGTCCCGCGCGAAAGCGTGGCCGAGAGCCGCGCCTGCCGCGAGCTGATGGGGTGCGAGAGCGTGCTTGTTTTCAAGTCGGTCAACTACGACCAGGACAACCGCCCGATCATGCTGGACGCCGAATACTACGACACGGGCATCGTCAAGTTCAGCTGCATGCGGGTGAAATCGCCGCTGTAGGCACGCGCGCCGAACCTGCGTGCTTCTCGCTGGTCCGCCCCCCGAGCCCCGGAACCACGCTGCCCAGTAACCGCCGGCACCGCCGAGCCCCGGAACCACGCCGCCCAGTAACCGCCGGCACCGCCGAGCCCTAAAACATCGCCGCCCAGCAACGGCAAGAAGAGAATCGCCCTGGATTCACGCCGCCCAGTAATCCACCGTTACTGGGCGGCGAACTTTTAGGGCGGTTAGACCGAGGCAATTACTGGGCGGCGAACTTTTAGGGCGGTTAGTCCGCGGATGTTACTGGGCAACGTGGTTTCGGGGCGCCTGGCGCTGGGGGGCGGTTACTGGGCGGCACGCATTCAGGGCGCGCGTCGCTTCCGTTGCTGGGCGGCGTGAAACCAGGGCGTATCGGGCTCTACGACCGCTCTACCAGCTTTTATCGCCACCTGTTGCGCAGCACGTTTCTCCTAGGAAACACATGCTTCACGAAACGTTCGCTGTACAGAGCTTAAAGGTAATACCATACTACCTAGCGGAAGGGCCCGTAGAGGGACGGGCCTATAAGGGGAGAGGACCCGTCATGCTCAAGAACTCGCTTACCCGTCGTCAGCTCGTTTCGGCCACCGCTGCGGCCGCCGCCGCGCTCGGTCTCGCTGCCTGCGGTTCCGACTCCGCGTCGTCCAGCTCCGCCTCCGGCGACGCCGCCGAGAAGAAGACCTGCAAGGTCGCCATGATCATGACCGGCATCACCACCGACGGCGGCTGGGACCAGGCACACTACGAGTCGCTCAAGCGCGCGCTCGAGTCC
>CAVIBB010000094.1:0-8349 GCA_963640745.1 Paludibacteraceae bacterium | reverse complement strand
CCTCCTGTGCGTGGGAGAAGGGCGATTTCGTGTTTCGTCGGTTGCTATCGGATGTCTTCGTCTGTCGGCTTCGCGACAGGCTTGCACAACCGTGCTCGCCACTTGTCCTGGTCGCGGATGACCAGGCACAGGCCTGCGCACATCGCGAGCGCCAGGGGGATGGTGAAGGCCGGCACGAACAGGATCTGCGCCACGGGAAGAGACGGCGCCACGCAGCTGAACAGGTTGTAGGCGACATGGATCGCCATCGCGAGCCCGATGCGGCCGCAGAGCACGTAGGCGGCGCAGCACGTCAGCCCCATGAGGGTGGCCGGCAGCATGTGGACGGTCGTGCCGTGGGTGGCCGCGAAGGCCACGGACGACACGAGGGCCGCGACCCACAAGGGGCAACGGCGCGAGAGGCGGTACAGGACGACGCCGCGGAACAGCACCTCCTCGACTATAGGGGCCACCACGCACACGAGAGCCGCGGCGCGCGCCGCATCGGACGTGCCGGTGGCCGTCTTGTAGGCGGTGAAGGCCGCGTCCTGCGTGAGCGTGTAGACGATGGTCGCCGCGCACTGGGCGACGAAGAACATCGCCACGCAGAAGGCCACGCACGCGAGCTGGCCTGCGTCTGAGAGCTTCCTCTTTTCGGCGATGCGTTCCTGCCTTTTCATGAGCCATAGGCCGCAGGCGGCGAGGACGACGTCCCAGGCAAGCGAGAAGTCGGCTGAGGAGACGGCGAGCCCGCAGGTGCGGACGAGCGTGAGCAGGGTCGCGCCCACCACCAGGTAGGCTGCCGGCGCCAGGATGGGCGAGCCCCAGTCGAGCGCCAGCCCAATCGCCTCTCGTCTGTTCATGTTCTTCAGGTGGGCCAGGTCTCGCATCGGCCTCGCTCCTTTCGGGTCTTGCTTTTTTTTTCGTTTAGGCCTGTCGGCTGACGATGCCGTCGACAAGGCCGTAGTCGAGCGCCTCGGCTGCGCTCAGCCAGTGGTCGCGCTCGGTATCGGCGGCGACCTCCTCGACGCTCTTGCCGCAGGTCTCTGCGATGAGGGCGTTCAGGCTCTCGCGCATGCGGCGGATGTGCTCGCCTGCGATGACCATGTCGGTGGCCTGGCCAGACACCCCGCTCATCGGCTGGTGGATCATCACCTCGGCGTGCGGCAGGGCGAACCTCTTGCCGGGCTCTCCGCAGGTCAGGATCATAGCGCCCATCGAGGCGGCCAAGCCCGTCACGATGCAGGAGACGTCGGGCTTGATGTATCGCATGGTGTCGATGATGGCCATGCCGGCGTGTACCGAGCCTCCCGGCGAGTTGATGTAGAGCTGGATGTCCGCCTCGTCGTCCTTGGACGCAAGGTAGAGCAGCTGGCTGACGACCAGGCTGGCGCTCTGGTCCGTGACCTCGCCGTCCAGCATCACGATTCGCTGGTCGAGAAGGCCTGAGTAGATGTCCCAGCCGCGCTCGCCGGACGGGGTCTGCTGGGTGATGGAAGGGATCGCGTTCACGTTCATTCCTTTCGGGTCAGGTTTTCGGGTTATCGGGTCTTGTCGGCCCAGGTGTCCTCGAGCCGGGTCTGGGGCAGGTCGTCCACACCCCTGAAGGCGTCGAGCACGCGGTTGTAGCACCACATGTTCGGGCATTTGGAGCGCGAGCGGAATATCGCGTACTCGTCTGCGTCGAACCAGCGCAGGATGGCTGCGGCCACCCCTGCCGAGCGGCTCACGCCGCCGTCGCAGTGGACGACGATCATGTCGGCCTCATCGTGCCATCTCTCGCAGAAGCGCGCTATCGCTCGGGCCGTGCTCGCGCTCATGAGCCCCTCGTGGCGGATGCCGTAGCGTGCGACCAGGGCCGCGTCCTCGTCGTCGGCGGCGACAGGGCAGACGGCGAGGATCCTGTTCTTCTCGGTCATGGGCAGTCTCGCCAGCTCGCGGTCCCACGTCGAGCGTATCGACACGATGGCCGAGGTCTTGGCGTGCCTTTGCTTGGCGAAGGCCTCGGCTTGGGCGCGGCTCATGACCTTGACCTCGGTTATCTTGGGCGTCGCTTCGTCTCGTATCGTCATTGCGAGACCTCCTTTCGGTCGCTTGCGGTTGTTTCGGTCGGTTTGGTTCTCAGTGTCCGTCGAGGAACGCGTCGAGCACACCCGTCATGAGGTTGCCGACGGGGGCGACTTGTGCGAATCTGTCGGGCTCGTCGTCGTCCTCGCGGTAGACGATCCTCTCTTCGTCGTAGTCCCAGCGCATGTCGTCCTGTCCCGGGTCGAGGATGTCGGCGATCATGCAGAACGCGTCGACGTCAACGTCGTCTGGGGTGTCTGACATGTACGCCTCGCCGTCTGTGTTGAACCAGTATTGGCCGAAGTAGGCCTCCACCTGCTCCTCGACGAAGGCGTAGTAGGCTTCGACGTGGAACTTCTCGCACATCTGGCTCATCAGGTCGCAGACGTCCGACCACGGGGTCCGGAAGCGGATGGAGCGCCTGTCTCGGTCGACGTCGACGTCGCTTGCGTTCCACTTGACGTTCCAGTTGGCGTATCGCCACTCGATTATCTCGGTCGTGCCGCAGGTCACGAGCACGTCGATGACCGCACGCCCGTGCTCGGGGTCAGCTGCCGCCGTGGGCGTCTGGCTTGCTCCGCAGATGGCGCGCAACGTGGCGACAGCGACCGTGCCGGTCGGGTATGCGGGGCGAAACGGGGATGTGTCCCTACCCGTTATCTTGGCCTTCGGGTAGCGCCTCTTGAGCCATGCGGCCACCTCGTCGAAGCCGAGCGGGCAGGCATGGCCGATTTCGGTGGCCGCGAAGGCCGCGACGTCGGCCATGTCGGTGGCGTCGGGGCCGTAGCCGCCGTGGCAGCGCAGGTCGAGGAGCTCTTTGGGCTGCTCCACGATGCGGTTGAAGTCGAAGTCGGTCGGACAGCCGTCGTCGTCGCCGTGCATGCACTCGAGGATTGCGTCTAAGTCGGCGTCGGTCCTGAACACGAGCTTGTTGTAGGTCCAGTTAGGCACGTGGACCTCCCTTCTTTCTTGGTTCTTCGCCTAGTCCATCTCGAAGATGTCGCAGATGTCCCAGGGGTGCGCGTAGATCTCGATGTCGCGCAGGCCGTCCACGGCGTCTTCGACGTCCGAGACGGGGTCACCTGTGGCCTCGGCCACTTCGATGACCGTGTCGGTCGACACGCACCAGCCCTCGTCCTCGCCGCCCAGGATGTCGATGGCGGTCGTGCGTGCCGCGTCGTCGTCGCAGGAGTCGACGTCGACCTTCCACTTGCCGCGACATGCCTCGTCGTTGGTGAGCAGGTCTCCCTCCTCGTACTCGGCGTAGTAGAGCACGTCGGCCTCGGGGAACTTCGTTTTTGCGATGACGCCCCAGGCGGCGACGCTGGCGCCCCACTCGCTCTCGGTGAAGACCGAGAGGGTTCGGCCTTCGCGTTGCGTCTCGAGGACTCGTCCGGCGACCCTGTAGCCGTCCATGTGCGTCCAGTTCTCGTGGGATGCGTCTGCAGGCTCGATGACGCCCGCGTTGACGTAGACGTAGCCCAGCCAGTCAGGTGCGTGACCGTCCATGCCCTCGACGGGTTGGCGCCACTTGTTGACGAGCATGCGGGCTGCGGCCGCCCCCATGGCATCGGGGAACACGAGCTTGATCGTCGAGTACGTCAGGTTGGCCATTGCCTTCTCCTTCTCTTCGGTTTTCGTTTGTGCGTTTCGGTCGGTCGTTGCGGCTGGTCGGTCGTTGCTGCTAGTAGCCCTCGACGCGATTGCCGTCCTTGTCGTAGAAGCACAGCTCGCAGGCCCTCCAGTCGAGGACGGCCACGGGCTTTTTCTGAGACAGGGCGCGGTGTGCCGCCTCCGCGATGGTCGATGAGGTGGGGTCGCTCTCGAACAGCTCCTCCTCGCGGTTCCAGACGACGAGCAGGGCGGCCGCCTCGTCGACCAGCTTGCGGTTGCACTCGTGGCACGCGGCGGTGATCGTGGTCTTCTTTAGCTCCTCGCGGCTCGTGAGCTCGGTGAAGGAGCCCATCGGGTCGTTTTCCAGCGCGACGCGCATCTTGAGGTAGCTCCTCTTGCCGTACAGGCTGTCCTCGTCCCACAGGCGCTGCTGGCCCTCGAAGGGAGCCGTGACGTCGATGGTGAGGGCGGGCGCCTGCTCGCGCGCCTCGACGGCGGCCGCGTAGGCGATCTGGCCGGCCCCTTGGGCGCCGGTGGACGTGACGCCGTCTGCCCCCAGCTCGCGGTGCATCTTGGCGATGGCCCAAGCGAGCATGGACTTGACGGTGTCGTAGGTCCTCTCGTCTCGGTATCCGCCGAGTCGGTTCGGTCTCTCGCCGATGACGGCGATCTTCTTGCTTTCGTTCATGTCTTTCTCCCTTCCTTTTCTTTGCGTTTGCTTTCGTGGTTTGCGGACGCGTGGACGTTAGTCCCAGCGCTCGATGGCGATGTCGCCGTCGCGGTACCAGGCACTCCAGCGCCCGGGCGAGAGGGTCTCGCCGCCGGTGACCCATGCGTCCTCGGCGTTCGTGAAGGACGTGAAGAACCTCCACTGGTCTTGCCAGGGCTTGCCCTCGTCCTCGCGCTTACGCCGCTCGCTGAACACCGAGGCGTCCTCGTAGACGACGTAGTCGTGCCAGCCGTCGCCGTAGCCGTTCGGCACGATGAAGGCGAAGCCGTCGTTTCCTACCTCGACGCCGCCGGCGTCTGCGTAGTAGCGCACACGACGGTGCGTCTCGGTGTTCTCGGTCCTCATCTGCTGCTTCCTCTCTCGCGGTTTTGGTTTTTCCAGTCGCACCCACAGGCCCCGCACGTGCGTGCGGGGCTTGCCCTTGTACGACGTAAAGAAAAGGCCCCACGGCAGCGCGAGGGCTGCCGAGGGGCTCAAGTGGTCGCCCATCGGCGTACCAGTCGTGGGTTTCAATCAAAGCCCAAGTTTGGGTTTCTTAGTCTTGGGCTTCTCACTTGGCCGTGATGTCACCCGTGGCGTAGTCGATGTCGTAGCCGGGCATCGCGTTGTAGACGACGACGCGCTCGTCGAGGCCGCCATCGGACGACTTCATGTCGACGACGACCGCGCGCGGGATCGACTCGCCCGACCCGTAGATAGGCGTGGCGACGTAGTCCACGTAGACGTCCTCGTGCTCGCTCACGTAGTCGTAGGCGCGCCACTCGCAGTGCTGCATGCCGCCGTCGCCTGCGTTGTCGCCGACGTTCTGGGCGCGCGTGCCGCAGACGAGGTTGTAGTCTGTGTCCTCGCCCCCGAGCATGTGGGCGACGAGGTGGCTTCGGTTCCAGAAGTAGCCGTTGTAGGTCTTGCCGCTGGCGAAGGTGACCGACGCCTTCTGGTTGGTCTTCGGCCAGCCGCGCACGTCTGCGCCCGAGATGTCGGCGCGCTCGCGCTTGCCGTAGGCGATGGTGTCGGACGTGACGCGAAGCGCGCACTTGGCCACGTAGCCACTCTCGTCAGCTGCCACATACCCGCCTCCCATGTCGAGGGCCGAGGCGCACGCGGCGTCTATCTGCGAGGTGCCCACGAGCTTCCACATGTCGGGGGCCGCCTCCTCGTCCCAGGCCGTGTCGATGCCGTCTATGCCCGCGTCGGTCGACGTGTCGCCGGCGTCCACCGTGTTGTCGATGACGCTTCGGCCGGTGTCGGCCGTGTCTGCGGCCTGCGTGGTGTCCGTGCTTGTGTCGGTGAAGTGCCACTCGACGCTCGTGCAGCCGCTGAGCGCGACGGTGATGGCGAGGGTCAGCGCCAAGGCGGCCGTGTTTCTCATCTTGCGCATGTTCGTTGGTTTCCTTCCTGTCTTCGGGGCGTTCGTACCCGCACTCATTCTATCGGACATGCGCTCATCAGGCGCGACTGCCTTGTCGCGCATGCTCGCTCGCGTACAGGGCAGGCAGGGCGCGACGGTGGTTCTGCCGTCTTCGCCCGCGCCCACGCGCGAGCCGGCAAGGCAGGGCCCGTAGGGCTTCTGCCGCGCAGCAGGCGCAAGCTGGACGCGCCCACGCGCGTCGGCACCGGAAGAGGGAAGGCTCCCTCACGCCCTCGGTCGCTTGCGACCGTGGGGCGCGAGGGCGGATTTGCCTTCTTCCTCGTCCGGTGTGCAAGAGGGCACCCGAGCCGCAAGGCGAAGGGCAAGCGCACGCATCGCGTGCGCGCAGTAAGGGCCGAGCCGATAGGCGAGGTGAGCGACCAGACGAGGGCGGCCGCAAGGCTGCCTCGGCCTGGGGCGCGAAGGGTCGCCGGCTATGCCGGCTGCGAGTGCGCGACGGGATCCCGATAGGGAGCCCGGAGCAAACGAAGCACCAACCCCCCTTATGCCCTTTTCTTTTTTCCTCGCCCCGACTCGCGCACGTTACGTGCGCATGGGGCGGTAAGGCGCAAAAGCCCTGGTACAGGGCTTGCAGCGCCGCTGGAATCGTGTAAACGGAGACCCGGATTTGCGTGTTTACATTGTTGACAATGTAAACACGCCTGCGTTTACGCAGCTTAAAGGGGGCGTCCGCGGTGCGAACTGTAAACAGCCAAGCCGCCTTGGCGGTGCGCTGTTTACAGCGAGCTCTGCGGGGCTCCCGTGGCGTGTAAACACGTCGTCTGAGCGCGTCGCGCGAAGGCGCCGTGTTTACACGTGGACACGCTTCGCGGGCGCGCGCCAGCGCGTGTGATGACGGCGTTTACACGCCGTCCGCGCGCACCGCGCGCGTGGGTGCGGGCGCGTGGGTCACGCGTCCGCAGGCTTCGCCGGCGTGCGTCCCATGGGGCTTTTTCGCCCCCATGGGAGGCCTTCCCGTGACGGTAAATCACCGTCACGGGAGGCCTTCGCACGCCGCGTTTTGCCGTCACGGGAGCGCCTCCCGTGACGGGATTTCGCTTCACGGGAGGGCCTCCCGTGAAGCTTTCCGGGCGTCACGGGAAGCCTTCCCGTGACGGTGATTTGGCATACGGCAAGTCCTCGCGCGGGTGTGTTTCGGGCGCACGCCCGCCTGCCCGCGCGTAGGGTTTCGGGCGCCCTGTAGGCGCACGCTCGCACCCTCCCTGAGCGTCTCGGGGAGGGTGCTTCTCGGCCGTCACGGGGACGCTCCCGCGACGGTGGTTTCGCGCACGCGCGCGAAGGCATGCCATGGGGCCCGCACGCCCCATGGCGCACGCGCGGCGGCGCCGCGCGTGTTGTGCATCGGCTTCGCTCCCATGCGCCTGCGCGTCGCCTTTTCTCGCATCCGCGCACCCGCGCGGCGTGCGTGCGCGACTGTGTCGCGGGTACCCCTCGCATGCGTATTCGCATGCGTCACGGGTTCATCGCCAGCGCGGCGCGGATGCGTGCGTCGCGGGCGTGTCTGATGAGTTCGCGCACGGCGTGCGGATGCCCTTCGCACGGGGCTCGTATGCCCCGTGCGGGCGCGCGTCAGCGCGCATATTCGCACCCGCACCCGTCGCGGCTCTTCCCTCTCGCGCCTTGCGCGCAAGGCGTCGCACGAGATGCACCCGAGGGCTGCGCTGTGCGCACGCCCCGGGCGCGTCCGCGCGTGGGTTTTCCCCTGTCCCTGCGCGCTATGCGCAAGCGTCGCGGTACGGCCTGCGTGAGGCGCCCCATGAGGCGCCGAGCGCGTTGCCGCGTGCTTGCATCGCGTGAGCCAAACAGGCAGTGCGGGCGAGGGGCGCACAGCCCCAGGAACTCAGGCCTACCGTGTTTCCCAGGGCCCCGCGCGCATGCGCGGGTGGGATGCGCGCGACGCGGGCGCGACAGCGTCCGTCGGCGTGCGCGAAAGGCCGCTTGGAAACCCCGGCGGGAGTTTGCGCGGCAGCGCATATGCCCCCAACCCCCGACCCCTATGCGTGGCTCTTTCGTGTCCTTGTCTGATGCGTTGCCGGCGCACCTTTGCGCGCGTGCGCGACGGTGAGGACCGTGGGTCCGAGGCGGCGCGCGGCGTGGGTTCGCATGGCGCGCGTGCGCACCTCTCGCGTCGCGTCCCCGCTCGTCCCCGATGCCCTCTCGCGAAGCGTTCTGAGCGCTTCCGAAGGCGTCCCCGATGGTCGTTTTCGGGCCTGTCTGAGCCCAAATTTGCGCCTGAAATCTTGCGCCCAAAACTGGTTTCGCTATCTAAACCACGTCCCAAAACCGGTTGCGCTAACCAAACCACGCCCAAAAACAACCCGGTTCTGGTTTCGCTAACCAAACCACGCCCAATTTCGTCCCAATTTCATCCCAAAACTGGTTTTTCTATCTAAACCACGTCCAGAAACAGTCTGGTTTTCAATCGAAGCCCAATTTCATCCCAAATTCTGCCCAAATTCATCCCAAAACCGGGTTCGCTAACCAAACCACGCCCAAAAACAACCCGGTTCTGGTTTCGCTAACCAAACCA
>CAVIBB010000093.1:0-8394 GCA_963640745.1 Paludibacteraceae bacterium | reverse complement strand
GCACGGGGATCATCGCACGCGACGTCATCGTCGATACGCTGCCCGACACGGGCGACGTCGCGCTCGTCGGCACGGGCATAATGGCCGTTGCCGGCGCGGGCCTGGTGGCGCGCTCGCTGCGTCGCCGCCGCGATGAGGAGTAGCGGGCGGCCCGCAAGGGCTTCTTGCCAATAAGCGCGACGCCGAGTATCGGGGCGCCCGCATCGGATGGTTTCGATGCGGGCGCCCTTTTCCTTTGGACGGGAGATCCCCGGCGCGGCGCGGCAGGTATACTCCATTGCGTAAGAATTCCGTAAGCATCCGCGTGGCTGGCCGAAGCGCAGCCAATAGAAGAGGGGAGAGGCGCATGGATCCGCAGGCCGTCGAGAACGTCGTGCTCGTCATCCCCGCGCTCGACCCCGATGCGCGCCTGGTCGAGCTCGCCTGCGCCCTGTGGGAGCGCTGGCGCGGGGGCATCGTCGTCGTGGATGACGGCAGCGGGCCGGGCAGCGTCCATCTCTTCGAGAAGTGCGCGGAGCTCGGGTGCGAGGTCGTCCATTTGCCGGAGAACCGCGGCAAGGGCGCGGCGCTCAAGGCCGGGCTCGCGCGCGCGGCGGAGCTGTGGCCCGATGCCGCCGGCGTCGTCACGTGCGACTGCGACGGGCGGCACCTGCCGCTCGACGTGCTCGCCGTCGGCCGCGCGGTGGCGGCCGAGCCCGGGGCGCTGCACGTGGGGACGCGCGACTTCAAGGGCGAGGCCGTCCCCGAGTCGACGCACGTGTTCAACTCGTTCACACGGCTCGCTATCCGCTTTTTCTGCGGGGTCGACGTTCACGACACGCAGAGCGGCCTGCGCGGCATGCCCATGGCGTTTGCGCGCTCTCTTGTCGATGAGCCGGCCGATGGGTTCGAGTTCGAGTGCGCGCTTCTGTGCGACGCGCGCGAGGCGGGGCTCGAGTTCCGCGAGGTGCCTATTCGCTACGTGCTCGACCCGAACAGCCCCGAGACGCACTTCGATCCCCTGCGCGACACGGCGCGGATTTTCGGCGTCATGGTGGAGCTCTTCGTCAAGTGCACCCTCACGTCGGTGGGGTGCTATGCCCTCGACATCGTGTTTTTTGCCCTGCTCATGAGGGTGTTCACCGGCTGGGGCGCCGACGAGCTCGCCGTGGGGGCGGCCACGGTTGCCGCGCGCGTCGTGTCGGCGGGCGCGAACTTCGCCGTCAACCAGCGGCGCGTCTTCGGCGCGGACTCCTCGGCCGTCCGCGTGGCGCGCTACGCGGTGCTCGCGGTCGGCATCATGTGCGCGAGCGCTGCCGGCACGACGCTCGTCACCGAGCTCCTCGGCACCCCGGCGGTGCCCACGAAGGTCGTCGTCGACCTCGCGCTCTTCTTCGCGAACTACAAGCTGCAGCACGCGTGGGTCTTCGCGTAGGGGACGCGTCGCGTCGCGCGCGGCCCCGGTGCCTGGCCTCGCGTCGGGGGAGTGTATAGTTAACCCCTGCACGAAAACTCGGCGCGAAAACCCGCCAAGTTGATTCGGCAAGAAAACTTGGTGAGAAACCCCGGCAAGAAACCCCCGCAAGAAACCCCGCATGAAAGGCCCCGCCCATGGTCGACGCCCCTGCCAACACCCCTCAAGCCCCGCTCTTCGAGATAAACGACGCGCAGGTCGTGAGGGGTGAGCGCACGATTCTTTCCGTCGGCCACTTTGAGCTCGCGGCCGGTGAGCACGTGGCGCTCCTCGGCCCGAACGGGGCGGGCAAGTCCACCTTTATCCAGCTGCTCACGCGCGAGGTGTTCCCGCTTTACCGCGACGAGCCGCCCGTGCGTTTCCGCGGAGCCGCCCGTCCTCTTCTCTTCGACATCCGCTCGACGCTGGGCGTCGTGAGCTCCACCATGCATGACCAGGTACGCGTTCACCTTCCGGCGCTCGATATCGTCGTCGGCGGCATCTTCGGCACGCTCGGGCTCCCCATGCGCGGTGAGGTCACGGACGCGCATCGCGCGGCGGCGATGGACGCGCTCGAGCGGCTGGGCATCGCCGCCCTCGCCGCCCAGGACATCATGACGATGTCGACCGGGCAGGTTCGTCGCGTGCTCGTGGCCCGCGAGCTTGTCCGGGACCCGCAGGTCCTTGTCTTCGACGAGCCGTGCACCGGCCTCGACCCCGAGGGCATGTATCACGTGCGCGACACGATGCGCACGCTCGCGGCGGAGGGGCGCTCTATCATCCTCGTCACGCACTACCCGGAAGACATCATCCCGGATATCCGGCGCGTCCTTCTCATTAAGGACTCGGCCATCTTTGCCGACGGCGAGAAGTCCGAGCTTCTGCGCGACGATGTGCTTTCGGACCTCTTCGACGTGCCCCTCGCCGTCGGTGAGAACGCCGGCTGGTACTCGCTCCAGGGGCGCTACTAGGCTCAGGGGCCTTTTGGGCGCATGGAGAACGGCCGCGAATGCACGGGCAAGGGGTTTGCCTACGCGTTCGCGGCCGTTTTCCGTAAAGCGCACCTAAACGTTATTTGGCGATCCAGAACTTAAGCAGCGGGAAGCTGACCACGACGGCGAGCAGGGTGTTCACGATCGACGCCACGTTGCTCGCGAGGGCGGGCCCCATGCCGAGCGTCTCTTGGCAGAAGCCCGTGACGTGGCCGGGGAGCATGAGGTTGACCACGATGATGACCTCGGCGAGGATGATGTACTTCCAGGCCGACTCGCCGTAGCCCTGGTCGGACTTGAAGACCCACTTCATCTGAACGAAGTAGTTCACCACCTGCGCGAGCACCTCCGCGATGAGGAAGGTGATGAAGCCGCCCAGGCCGTTCGACCCCTCACCCGTGTAGTTGAAGATGAGGAACCGGAAGGGCGCCGTCAGCCCGAGGGCGTTGACAAAGAGCGCGGCGCCGGCGGTCGAGCATACGATGCGCACGATGGTCGAGATGTTCGAGAGCACGTTGAACTTGATGAACTCCCAGATGGCGGGGTGTTCCTCTGTCCACTTCTTTATATCCATGGTCTATCCTTCCGGCGGCGGGCCGCAGGCACGGGGCGCTGTTTACTTGACGGGCGAGGCGGCGTTCTGCGCGAGGTTCACGACGAACTCCACGATAAAACGCAGGAGTCCGACGACCCAGAACCCACGGATCTCCATGACGAGGGCGTCGACCATGCGCATGTTGACCAGGCCGTTCGTCATCTTCGCGAGCGCCCGCAGCGGCATGTTCCAGACGAAGAGAACGTTGAGGTTCGGCCTGCCGGACCTCTCGGCGCGGGTCTTGAGGCCCTTGAGGACGAGCCAGACGACCCAGAAGATGGGGGAGCGGCCGCGGTTGAGGTCGCGGAAGCACATGTTGCGGCCGATGACGGGGCCGTCTTCGGGCACGGGCCGGCCAAGAAGCGCCTCAAAGGACGCGTCGCCCACGCGCATGACGTCGGCCGCCTCGTAGGCGGAGACGTCGCGCCCCGCGTAGGGGTCCGGGGCCCCGGTGCCCGCGAGCCTGACCTCGGCGGTGAGGCGGACGTCGCGGCTGCTCGCGGAAACGCGCAGCTCGTAGGTGCCCTTCTCGATCTCCCAGGCGTCGGTGGCCTCGTTGTAATAGCTGAAGTCGCGGTCGGTGAGCGGGATGCTCACGGTCTTGGTCTCTCCCGGCTCGAGCTCCACGCGCGCGAAGCCCTTGAGCTCCTGTGCGGCGCGGAAGACATCGTGGCGAGGCTTCGCCACGTAGAGCTGGGCGACCTCGGCACCGGCGACCGTGCCCGTGTTCGTCACCGTGAACGTGACGCCGTGCGGCCCCGCCTCAAGGTTTCCGTAGGAGAAGGTCGTGTACGAGAGCCCGAAGCCGAAGGGGAAGGCGACGTCGGCCCCAGCCGTGTCGAAGTAGCGGTACCCCACGTAGATGCCCTCGCGGTACTGGGCCTGCTTGTCGTCGGAGGGGAAGCAGGCCGAGGAGGGCACGTCGGCGAGCCGGCGCGGCCAGGTCTCGGTGAGCTTGCCGCAGGGGTTCTTCTTGCCGCAGACGATATCGAGCGCGGCTCCGGCGCCGGCCTGGCCCCCGAGGGCGCAGTAGAGCACGGAGCGTGCGTCGACCATCCAGTCCGACTCGACGCAGGACCCCCCGGAAAGAAGGACCACGACGTTGGGGTTTACCTGGGCGACGGCGTGGAGCAGCTCCACCTGGTTCTCGTTGAGGGCCATGCAGGCGCGGTCGGCGCCCTCGGACTCGGCCAGCTCGTCCAAGGCGAGGGCCATGACGACGACCTCCGCCGTGCGCGCGAGGTCGAGCGCGGTCTCCGTGAGTTTCTCGTTCCTGCCTCCGCGGCGCTCGAAGCCTTTCTCGTAGCCGACGAACCCGAGGCCGGTCTGGCCGATGAGGCCGAGCAGCGTGTCCACCTTGGTGGAGTTCACCGCCGAGGAGCCGGCCCCCTGGTAGCGTGGGGTTTCGGCGAAGTCGCCGATGAGCGCCGTCCGCGTGCCTGCGGGAAGGGGCAGCAGGGGAGCGCCCCCCGCCACGGGGTCGTTCTTGAGCAGGACGCAGCCTTCGGAGGCCGCCTCGCGGGCCAGCTCATGATGGGCCTGCGCGTCGAAGGCCGACGGCGAGGAGAGCACCGCGGGATGCACCGCCTGGGCGAGCTCGATCACCTCGTCCACCCGGGCGTCGATGTCGGCCTCGGAAAGCGTCCCCGCCCTCACGGCGGCAAGAAGCTCACGCACCGAGGCGAGGCCCGGGGCGGGCATCTCGAACGTCGAGCCGGCCACCACCGCGGCGACGTGGTCGTTCGAGCCGCCCCAGTCGGTGACGACGGCGCCGTCGAAGCCCCACTCGTCGTGCAGGATCTCTTGCAGCAGATGGCTGTTCTCGTTGGCATAGGTGCCGTTGATGAGGTTGTACGAGCTCATGATGGTCGCCGGGGCGGCCTCGCGGACCACGGCCTCGAAGCCGGCGAGGTAGATCTCGCGGAGCGTCCGCTCGTCTATGACGGAGTCGGAGGCCTGGCGCCTCGTCTCCTGCGAGTTGACGGCGAAGTGCTTGGGGCAGGCGGCGATCCCGGCGGACTGGATGCCGCGCACGCAGGCGGCGGCCATCTTTCCGGAGAGATACGGGTCCTCCGAGTAGTACTCGAAGTTGCGGCCGCAGAGCGGGTTTCTCTTTATACAGAGGCCCGGCCCGAGCAGCACGTCGACGCCCTGGCTCGCGGCCTCGGCGCCCATCGCGGCGCCCACGCGCTCCGTCAGCTCCTCGTCCCAGGTGTTTGCCATGGTGACGGCGGTGGGGAAGCAGGTCGCCGGCTCGGAGGCGTTGAGGCCGAGGTGGTCCGCCGCGCCCGCCTGGTAGCGAACGCCGTTGGGGCCGTCGGAGAACTGCAGGGAGGGAATCCCGGCGCGGTCGTTCGGCCACCCGCCGAAGGTCGTCTTGCCTTGGAGCAGGGCGCATTTCTCCTCGAGCGTCAGCGTATCGATGATGTCTCGGTGCCTCATGGCGACTCCTTGCGTGCGTGTTTTCTTCACCATGATGCTAAGGCCGGATCGGCGCGCCGTCGTCCTCGCGGCACAATCGGGTAAAAACGGGACACGATCGGCAAGGTTTCGGGCATGGGCGCGGGGGTCTCCGTCTCCCGCGCCCGCCCGCAGCCCGCTAGACGCCTATATAGAGGTTCTTGCAGCTGCCGATGTTGATCTCTCGCCCGGGGCGCCTCATGCGGCTCAGCTGCGCGCAGCACAGCTCATCGAGCCTGTCCTGGAGCCAAAGGTCGTATTCGTCGAGGTCGTCTGCGCCGCCGAGGCCGTAACCAGCATCTTCCGGCCCCTCTTGGCCAAGGCGATCGTCGGGGTCGGGCGTCGGCGAGATGAGCATCTGGCCGGCGAGGTCGGAGAGCGCGTCGGCGAGCTCTCCCTGCGCATCCAGAAGGTCCTCCATGAGCTCCTGGGCGTCCCGGCACGTCCCGCCAGGCGCGTCGGTCGGCTCGCCGGAGAGGAAATCCTGCGCACGGGACATCGCGTCGTCGGAGCCTACTCCGCTCTCGTTGCGGCCGAGCTTCCCCTCGCGCCCGTGGATGAGGTCTGCTAAGGCCTCTACCAGCGCGTCGTTATCAACATGGTCCTCGCGCACATAGATGCGTACCGTGCTTGCGCCGCAATCGGCCTCCGGCAGGCCATCCGGTTCCGGTATGACCTCGATGGCCACGTCCGCCTCAGGGAAATAAATGCTCATCTTCGGCTCCTCTCGCCTCGGGTGGATGTGGCTTCGCACCTTAGCGCTCGTGGCCCCGAGCGTGTCTTCCCGAATTCTTACCGGAGTCTTCCGGCCCAGCTCAACGCTGCTGTGGGCGGTCGCCCCTCGACTCCATGTTCGGCGAACGGACGAGTTTTGCGGCCCGGCGGATGCCCGGCGAGTTTCTTGCCGAATTCTTCCCGCGTGCACATAAACCCAAGAAATTCAGGGGTTAGCGTGCCGGCAAAACAGAAGGCGGGCGAGGGGAGCGGCCCCTTGCCCGCCTTCTTGCGTGCGGATGGCGATTAGCCGGCGATTGCCCGACGGGTTAGCGGATGAAGTTCGTGCGCGCGCCCGCCTCGGGCTCGGGCACGTCGATCCCCGCGGCGCGGCCGGCCTCGATGCACTTGAGCAGCCAGGCCATGTTGCGGCCGAGGACGCGCATGGTAAAGAGGCCCTCCTCGTCCTTCTCGACGTCGGCGGCGCAGGTCCCGTGGACGTTGTTCCAGTAACGCGAGGCCACGATGGGCATCTGGTTGATGGTGAAGAACTTCTGGATGTCGTCGAGGGCGCAGGTCGTGCCGGCGCGGCGAGCGGACGTCACGGCGGCGGCGGGCTTGTGGGCCATCGCGGCGCCGGCGCTCATGAAGAGCCGGTCCATGAAGCCGAGAAGCGAGCCCGCTGCGTGCGCGTAGTGGACCGCCCCGCCGAAGACGAAGCCGTCGGCCTCGGCGGCCTTGGCGGCGAACTCGTTGACCGCGTCGTCGTGGACGCATCGGCCGAGCTTGGCGCACCCGCCGCAGGCGACGCAGCCGCCCACGGGCTGGCGACCGATCCAGAAGATCTCGGCCTCGACGCCGTTCTCCTTGAGCGTGGCCGCGACCTCCTCGAGCGCGCGGTTGACGCAGCCGTCCTTGTGCGGGCTGCCGTTGACCAGCAGTACCTTCATGTCTTGTTCCTCTCTCTAATCGATCCCCCGGAGCCCGAAAATGCATTCGGGCACGAAACACACGTTTCTCGCAGAAATATTAGCGATAAACGTGTGTTTCGTGCCCAAGAATGAAAACGTCGTGACGGCCTCGGCGAGAAGGACGCGCCCAGGCGGGCGGCTCGCCCTTACCAGCTCGGCGGCTCGCCCTTACCAGCTCAGCAGCTCGTAGCCGTCCTCGGTGACGACGAGCTGGACCTCCCACTGCGCGGAGTCGGAGCCGTCCTTCGTGCGGACGGTCCAGCCGTTGGGGTCGTTCATGTCGATGTCGGGGGCGCCGGCGTTGACCATGGGCTCGATGGTGAAGCACATGCCCGGCGCGAGGACGACGCCCTCGCCCGGCTCGCCCACGAAGCCGACGAAGGGGTCCTCGTGGAACTCGAGGCCGATGCCGTGGCCGCCGAACTCGCGCACCACGTTGAAGCCGGCCTCCTCAACGCACGACTGCACCGCGTGGGCCACGTCGCCGAGCGTCGCCCAGGCCTTGACCTGCTCGAGCCCCCGCTGCACGCTCTCGCGCGTGACGTCCACGAGGCGGCGGCGCTCCTCGGAAACCTCGCCGATGCAGAACATGCGGCTGGAGTCGGAGTAATAGCCGTCGAGGATGGTGGAGCAGTCCACGTTCACGATGTCGCCGTCGCGCAGCACGTCGTCCTCGGAGGGGATGCCGTGGCAGACGACGTCGTTGATGGAGGTGCAGACGCTCTTGGGGTAGCCCTCGTAGTTGAGGTCGGCGGGGATGCCGCCGTGCTCGACGGTGTAGTCGTGGATCCACTGGTCGACCTCGGCCGTGGTCACGCCGGCGCGGATGTGCTCGGCCACGTAGTCGAGCACGCCGATGTTGATGGCCGCGGAGCGCTTGATGCCCTCGATGTCCTCGGCCGTCTTGAGCAGGCCGCGCGGGAGCACCTCGAAGCCCTCGTTGTGCAGGCGGTCGAGCTTCTGGTCGATGGCGGCGTGGCACTTCTTGTACTTCTTGCCGGAGCCGCACCAGCAGGCGTCGTTGCGGCCGGGGACGTAGTCGTTGTCATACATGGTTAACTTCCTTTCTTCACCTGCAAGAGTATGGCACGTGCGGGGTGCGGCGGCGCCCGCAATCGCGGCATCCGGCCGATTAAGCAGGGAAATAGGGAATTGCTCCACTGACGTAGGAATTCGTTCCCCGCGTTGTGAAGACTTCACAACGCAAAGAAGCCCTCACAACTCGCGATT
>CAVIBB010000092.1:0-8672 GCA_963640745.1 Paludibacteraceae bacterium | reverse complement strand
TCGTTCGTGCCGATGGAGAAGAAGTCGCACTCGGCCGCGAGGTCGTCGGCGATAAGGGAGGCCGCGGGGGTCTCGATCATGGTACCGACCTCGATGTCCTTGTTATAGGAGACGCCGCGAGCGTCGAGCTCGGCCATGCACTCCTTGACGAGGTCCTTGACCTGGCGAATCTCATCGATGTTGGTCACGAGCGGGACCATGATCTTGATGTCGCCGAAGGCGGAGGCGCGCAGCAGGGCCGTGAGCTGGACCTTGTACTGCTCAGGGTTGGCGAGGCAGTAACGGACGGCGCGGTAGCCGAGGAAGGGGTTTTCTTCCTTGACGAGGTCGAGATACGGGATCTCCTTGTCGCCGCCCACGTCGAGGGTGCGGATGATGACCGGCTGGTCCTTCATGCGAAGGGCGACCTTCTGATAAGCGGCGAACTGCTCGTCCTCGGTCGGGAGCTCCTTGGCGTCCATGAAGAGGAACTCGGAACGGAAGAGGCCCACGCCCTCGCAGTCGTGCTCGGCGGCGACGTTGGCGTCGTCGGGGTTGCCGATGTTGGCGACGAGGAGCTTCTCCTCGCCGTCGGCGGTGACGGTCTTCTTGCCGCGGTAGGCCTCGAGAGCGACCTTCTCCTCAGCGTACTGCTTGGCCTTGGAGCGATAGTGCTCGAGGTCGTGGTCGTCCGGCTTGGAGATGACCTTGCCGTTGGTGCCGTCGACGATGACCATGTCGCCGGTCTTGATGTTCGAGCAGGCGTCGGCCACGGAGAGAACCGCGGGAATCTCGAGCGCGCGGGCGATGATGGCGGAGTGAGAGGTGCGGCCGCCGGTCTCGGTGACGATGGCGGCGACGTTCTCCTTGTCGATGTCCGCGGTCATGGACGGGGTGAGCTCGCGCACGACGACGATGGAGTTCTCGGGGAGCGTCGAGAGATCGACGAGCTCCTGGCCGAGAAGGTCGGCAAGCAGGCCGGTCTTGACGTCGGCGACGTCGGCGGCGCGCTCGCGGAACAGCTCGTCCTCCATGTTGGAGAACATGTTGTAGTACATGTCATAAGCCTCAGAGACGGCCTGCTCAGCGCACATGCCGCTCTCGATGGAGCCATTGACCATCTCCTTGATGCCCTCGTCCTCGGAGAACTCAATGTGGGCACCCATGATGGCGGCGGCCTCGGGGCCGACCGTCTGGGTCATGCGCTCAATCTGGGCGTTGGTCTGCTCGATGAACTTGGCGACGGCGGCCTCGTAGCGCTGCTTCTCGGCCGCGGCGTCCTCGGGCGCGTGCGGCGTGAAGCTGAGGTCGGGCTCGACTGCGACGCGAGCGACGCCGATGCCGATGCCGTCAGATGCGTTGACTCCCTCGTACATGTAATCCCCCTACGAATCTGCCGCTTTCGCGGCACTTCCCTTATATGCTCGCGCAGCCGCTCCAACAGCCGCGCTATAGAGCCGAATTAGTTCTCGCCGACGGTGCCGTTGGAAGCCTCGAACTGCTTGGCGGCCTCGGACTGGCTCTCCTCGACGGCGCGCGCCTCGGCGGCGTCCTTGGCGTTCTGCATGTCGTTGGCGATGATGCCGGGCATGGCGCGGCCCATCTTCTTGTACAGAGCGGTGACGACGCGGTCGATCTTCTCGCGCTTCGCGATGCCCTTGGAGGCAGCCGTGGCGGTGCCGCAGGCCGACGCGAAGACGAGCGCGGTGTCGTAGTCGGCGCCGCGGGTGACCATGGAAAGGAAGCCGCCGACCATGGAGTCGCCGGCGCCCGTCGCGTTGACGAGGCGGATGCGGGCCGTGGGCACGACGTGCTCGGCGCCGTTCTCGTCAAGCAGGAGCGAGCCGTGGCCGCCGCAGGAGATGATGACGTTGCGGGCGCCCTCCTCCTGAAGCTTGTGCGCGTAGGGCATGCACTCCTCGGGCTCCTCGATGTTCACGCCGTAGATACGCCCGACCTCGTGGTTGTTTGGCTTGATGAGGAACGGGTGGGAGGAAAGCGAGTCCATGAGCAGCTGGCCGGGAGCGTCGACGACGAACTGGATGCCGCGGCCGGCGAAGCGCTTCATGATCTTGTTGTAGATGTCCGTGGGCAGGCAGCTCGGGATGGAGCCGGTGAGGACCAGGGTGTCCCCGGCGCCGATGACGTCCATGCGCTCGAGGAGCTCCTCGACCTTCTTGTCGGGGATCTTCGGGCCCATGCCGTTGCACATCGTCATGACGATGCCGTTGAGCTTGACGTTGATGCGGGTGTTGCCCTTATCGAGGCACACGAAGTTGGACGAGATGCCCTTCTCCTGCAGACGGTGCAGAAGATAATCGCCCGTGAAGCCGGCGGCGATGCCCATCGCGATGCTGGGGGTGCCGACCTCCTTGAGCAGAGTCGAGATGTTGATACCGTTGCCACCGCAGTGGATCTCCTCGCTCGAGGAACGGTTCGTGTAGCCCATATCGAGCGTCAGCGGGTGCATGACGTAGTCAAGGGCAGGGTTCAACGTCATCGTGTAAATCACGCGTTCTCCTTCCGACAGGATGCGACAGACTTAAGTATGCCGCAAACCCTATGCCCCGAGCGCAAGAAAATCGACTCATGCGGCTCTCATTTTGTGTCCCGAGAACAAATCACCTGCGCAGCATTCGGTAAACGGCCAAGCGACTAGGCTCGCGGCGGCTGATACGGCGGTCGCAGGCCTTGAGGCAGCCCCCCTGCGCCCTGAAACCGCGCCGCGCAGTAACGGCCGGCCCCTGAACGCCCTGAAACTGCACCGCCCAGTAACGGACGCCCTTCCCGCGCCCTAAAACCGTGCCGCACAGCAACGCCGGATTACTGCGCGGCGTCAATACGGGGCAAACTTGGCAAGAAGATTGCTGCGTGACGCGTTTCCAGGGCTTTTGGGGCGACGTCATTACTGCGCGGCGATATTCGAAGGCTCGCGACTTCTTTACGCTCGCGCCCTATCGGGTTCGAATCCCTCAGGGCGGCGCCCAGGCTCCCCGCCACATGCAGAAGGCCCCGTTGCCGGGGCCTTCTTTGTAATCGCAATGGTGCGCCCTGAGGGATGTCCGCGCCCCCGCTTCGCGCAGGCGCACGCCGGGCCCGCTTCGCGGCCCCGGCCGCTCGCTAAAGTCGCTTACGCGACTTCTTTACGCTCGCGCCCTCTCGGGTTCGAATCCCTCAGGGCGGCGACCGGGCTCCCCGCTACATGCAGAAGGCCCCGTTGCCGGGGCCTTCTTCGTAATCGCAATGGTGCGCCCTGAGGGATTCGAACCCCCGACCTTCGGATTAGAAGTCCGCGGCTCTATCCGACTGAGCTAAGGGCGCATGCAGCTTTGCATTCTAGCATCTATCGAGCATGGCTTTGGCGGCAAGAATGCCGGCAACCGTCTTGCCGTCCTTGATGAGCCCGGAGAGAATCGCCTCGACCGCGTCGTCCAGCGGGAGCCACAGGGTAGAGATGAGCTCGCCCTCGTCAGGGGCAGCCTCCCCCGCCTCGAGCCCGCGCGCAAGGAAGACCTCGGTATGCTCGTCGGTAAAGCCAATTGAGCCGTAGTCGCTCACGAGGTGCGTGAGTTCCCGCGCTCGAAGTCCCGTCTCCTCGGCGAGCTCGCGCGCGGCGCAGACCTCAGCGCCCTCAGACGCGTCAAGCTTGCCCGCCGGAATCTCGAGCGTCATGCGCCCGACCGCTACGCGATACTGCCGGACCAGGCAAACGCGGCGCTCGTCATCGACGGCGACCACGCCGGCACCCCCGCAGTGCCGGACAATCTCGCGATATCCATGGGAGCCGTCGCCGAGGGAAACATCGAGCGTATGCGCCGAGAAGATCCGCCCCTGCCACCTGAGGTCATCGGAAACGATCTCCTCATGGAACAGCCCGTCGGGCTCAAGCGCCTTCTTGATCGCCTCAAGACCACAACTCGTCATGTGCTCCCCCATCGCAAAACGTCCGTAGATACAAAAAGAGCACCCGAAGGTGCTCCAATCATTCGATGGTGGATCGTCAGGGGTTCGAACCCTGGACCTTGGGATTAAGAGTCCCCTGCTCTACCAGCTGAGCTAACGATCCAAATTGAATGGTGGATCGTCAGGGGTTCGAACCCTGGACCTTGGGATTAAGAGTCCCCTGCTCTACCAGCTGAGCTAACGATCCAAATTGAATGGTGGATCGTCAGGGGTTCGAACCCTGGACCTTGGGATTAAGAGTCCCCTGCTCTACCAGCTGAGCTAACGATCCAAATTGAATGGTGGATCGTCAGGGGTTCGAACCCTGGACCTTGGGATTAAGAGTCCCCTGCTCTACCAGCTGAGCTAACGATCCAAATTGAATGGTGGATCGTCAGGGGTTCGAACCCTGGACCTTGGGATTAAGAGTCCCCTGCTCTACCAGCTGAGCTAACGATCCAAATTGAATGGTGGATCGTCAGGGGTTCGAACCCTGGACCTTGGGATTAAGAGTCCCCTGCTCTACCAACTGAGCTAACGATCCGTATTCAATTAAATGGGGTGGGTGAAGGGTCTCGAACCCTCGACCTACGGAGCCACGGTCCGTCGCTCTACCAACTGAGCTACACCCACCATTTGCTTCCCGTGTCAGGCAGCTCGTATATTATGCAAAGACCAGCCGCCCGATGCAAGGACTTTTTTTGGCAAATCCGAAAATAGTTTTAAAGCAGCAGGTCAAGGCCCAAAAACCGTTGTAAAGAAGCTCGGTTCTCATGCTTGGCCACCGCCCAGAAGGGCAAGGATGTCGTCGCGGGAAAGCAGTGCGGACTTGACGCCCTCGCCGGAAAGCACGCTGTCCGCGAGGTCTCGCTTGGCCTCCTGCATCTGGAGAATGCGCTCCTCGATGGTGTCCTTCGCGATGAGCTTAAACACGCTCACGTCGCGACGCTGGCCGATACGGTGCGCACGGTCGGTGGCCTGATCCTGCGCCGCGGTGTTCCACCACGGGTCGTAGTGGATAACCACGTCGGCAGCCGTCAAGTTGAGGCCGACGCCGCCGGCCTTGAGCGAGATCAGGAAGACGTCAGCCTCCCCCGCCTGGAAGCGCCGCACCAGCCGCTCACGCTCTTCTTTGCTCGTCTGCCCCGTGAGCGTGAAGTAGGACGCCTGAGAGCTCGCCAGGCGATCCGCGATGATCGCCAACATGCTCGTGAACTGGGAAAAGATAAGTACCTTGTGGCCGGAATCGATGGCCTGGGAAACGAGCTCCATGCAGGTCTCGAGCTTGGCCGACCCTCCGTCGTAATCCTCGAAGTACAGGCTCGGGTCGCAGCAGATCTGCCGAAGCTTCGTGAGCTCGGCGAGCACCTTGAGCTTGTCTTTCTTTATCTCCCGGTCGCCTGCGTGCTGGACCTGGAGGGCAAGGCGGTCCTGGTTGGCGAGATAGAGCTTGCGCTGCTTGGTCTCCATCTGGGCATAGACGACGCTCTCGGTCTTCTCGGGGAGATCGGCCAGGACCTCAGACTTCAGGCGGCGCAGGACGAACGGGCCGATGGCGCAGCGAAGAAGCGAGGACGATTCATACTCGTTCGCCTCCACGGGGCTCTCGTAGCGCTTGGCGAACTGCTCGCGATTGCCCAGGTAGCCGGGCATAAGGAACTCGAAGATGCTCCAAAGCTCCTGCAGGCGGTTCTCTATGGGGGTGCCCGTGAGCGCGAAGCGAACGTCGGCGTCGAGGCACTTCACGCACTTGGTGACCTGCGCCTTGGGGTTCTTGATGTACTGCGCCTCGTCAAGCACCACGCGCGCGAAGTGGTGTCCGGCATATGCCTCGACGTCGCGGCGCAGCAGGTCGTAGGACGTGATGAGGACATCGCGCGACTCGGCCCCGCCGACCTGCGCCATGCGCGTGGTCTTGGTCCCGACGACCGCGACGGCGTCGAGCGCCGGCGCGAACCGCTCGATCTCCGAGACCCAGTTGTAGACGAGCGACGCCGGGCAGACGACCAGGGTCGGGCCCTCCGCGCCCGCCTCCTTGCGCGCCAGGATATGGGCAATGACCTGTAGCGTCTTGCCCAGGCCCATGTCGTCGGCGAGGATTCCGCCGAACCCGAAGCGCTCAAGGGTGCCGAGCCAGCGGAAACCGTCCTCCTGGTAGCCGCGGAGCTCGGCGCGGAGCCCCTGCGGCACCTCGATATCCGCGTCGGTATACGTGTCGAAATCCCTGACGATGGCGCGGAAGCCGGCGTTGCGCGAGAGGCGCACGCCCTCCGTCCGCTCGAGCAGGGCGTCGATGAGGAGCGCGCGGCTGGAGGGAAGTCCCGCCCCGCAGCCTTGCACGAGGTCCTCGACCTGCACGCCGAGGCCGGCGGCAAGCTCCTCTGCCACATGGAGGTTCTCGCCGATACGCACGATATCGCCCGTGGAGAGACGCACGTATTTCTGCTTGCGCCGCCAGCCGTCGAGGTAGTCGAGCAGCTCGCGCTCGGTCATGCCGCTCGCCCCCAGCTCGACGTCGAGCAGGTTGCTCTTTACGCTCGCCCGGACGGAGAGGCTCGGCGATTGGCGAACATTGACGTCGCGCAGCCGGTCGGAAAGAAGCACCTCTCCGAGGCCGGAGAGCTCGGCCAACCCGTCCGTGAGCAGCCGATACAGCAGCTCGTCGTCGGACTCGTCGAACACAAAGGCGCCGCGCACGGCTGGGAAATAGTCCTCGAGGACGTCGAGCACGTGGTACTCGGCCGCCAGGTCGCGTGCCGGCTCGCCCGGCTGCCCCTCGCGGGCCCCGACGGCGCAGGACCAGTCGCCGTACGAAACGCGCGGCTCGCACTTGACCTCGCCGTCGTCGAGGCCGACGCGGAACGAGAAGAACGGCTGTGGGGGCTCGACCCGCGCGAGGGAATCGGGGGCGGCGACGTCGGTCCAGGAACGAAGCACGGGCAGCACGGACCTGCAGAACTCAGGGGCGTCCTTGGTGCTCACGTGCGGGGTGCCGTACGAGGCGGCGAGCGCGGCGAGCACCGGGGCCGCCTCGGTCGCGAACGGCTCGGAAGCGCGCAGAATACGTTGCCCGTCCGTCGCGTAACAGCGCCGGTCATCGCAAATAAGATGCAGGTCGGAGGCCACATCGATGTCGTAGCCGCCCGAGTCCCGCTCCGTGATGGCGCATGAGACGACCGGGTCGCCCTCGGCGACGATAAACTCGCAGAGCTTCTTTGTGCCGTAACGATACCCCCAGGTATCAACGGCGTCCCTCTTCTCGATCTCCATCTGCACGCAGGCGCCTTGCATAAGGTCGAGGACGTCGCAGACGTCGCCCGGTGACAAAGGCAGCTCCTTGACCTCGGTGCCGCGACCGCCGTCGACGTAATCCCAGCGCGAGAGATAGAAGGCCTGCTGCGTGTCGACGATGCGGATGAGCAGGTCGAGCAGCGAGCTTGAGCGGTCGTCGAGGTATTCGCGGGTGCAGGCGATCTTGAGCTTCTTGCCGAAGTCCATGACGCCGCCGTCGCGCCACGAGCGCACGAGCTCGGCGATGTTCTTGACGATGTACTTGGTCTTTCCGCTGTGGATAGTCAGCTTAAGGGCAAGGCCGTTGTTGGTATAAGTGCGCGACGGGATGACGAACGCTGCCGAGAGCCGGGCCTTCTCGGCAGCGGCAGAGTCCTTGGCCTGAACGCGGGAACGCCTCGCCGTGGCCTCGCGCAGGCGTTTATCGGCCGCGCCTTTGATCAGGTCGGAGATGGAGCCGCTCGTCGGGATCTCGTGGGCCTTCTTTGGGGCCGGAGCCTCAGGCCGCGAAGCACGCTTGCTCGCATCTACGGGGCTCGCGAAGGTGAGGGCCAGCGCGATCTCGTGCTTGCACATCCCGGAATACGAGAAAGCCGCGGGACAGGTGCAGGAGTAGTCGAGCACGTCGTCCGATTCCCGGTCAAGGTCAACGGACACCTGGTAGGCGCCGCCGTCGGAGGACGCGACCTTGCCCGAGACGCAGACCGTGGTGCCCAGGCTCCCCTCGCTCAGGCTGACGCCCCAGACAGACCGGCCATCGGCCGCGAGCCGCTCGCCCTTGGCGAAGGTGCTCGAAAGAGCAGCCTCGTGCTTGAGGTTGTTTACCAGCTTCGTGCCTGCCATGCGGCTCCTTTCCGTAAACGGACTCCAACAATAGCGGAAGCGGCGTAGGAAATCCGACGTCGTGCTTCTTGGCAAGGCCAGGCGCCGAAGTGGTACCACCTCGGCAAGAAACGCGTCGAGGTGGCGCGAAAACGCCGAAATAAAGCTCGAGGTGGCACCTGAAGTACCACCTCGAGCGTAAAACGCCGGTCTTAGTGAGTGGTACAAGTAAAGACCAAAGCCTGTTCCGGGTTGATTTTAGGCAGTTGAAGGCCGAGCGTCGCAAGTGCGCGCCCCGTAAGCACGAGAGGTTCCTCGGAGCCCCACCAGGGCGCCTGAACGAACCTGACAGCCGCCGGGGTGGCCTGAGGGGCCCCAGGCAGCGCGCGCACCTCGTAGGATTCATTTGGATCAAGGCCGGGGAGGAAACCGCGCTCCCAGTCATCAATCGGATAGGTCGTTGGCGAGTAGGCGACGAAGACGGCGCTCTTCTTGTCGGGCGAGACGGCCCCGCGAAGACGCAGATAACCACGCTCTCCGACCGCGTGCACCATCGTCGCGCGCCGCAGCATCGGTCGCCATTGCTTATAGGCCGCCACCCACGCCGCCAGCTCCGAGAGCTCATCGCTCGAGCCGCA
>CAVIBB010000091.1:0-8774 GCA_963640745.1 Paludibacteraceae bacterium | reverse complement strand
CCGCCATCGCGCCGTTTTACGCCCTTCCGCGCGCGTCCACCATCAAAAAACGCCTCCGTGTGGGATTTAATTCGACCCAGCCAAGTAGCCAAGAAACCCGCAAGCCTCTGACCTGCGGGTTTCTGTTTGTCTATCGCCGCTCTACTCAACCTATCCGAATTAAATCCCACACGGAGGCCGTTTTTGCGCGAAACCTACTCGTACTCGGCGCGGAGGGTCTCGGTGAGGTCCATGTTGGCGCTGTAATCGACCGGCACGACGACCACGCTGGGGGCGTCGGTGTTGGCGAAGGCGCGCTCGAGGGTCGGGATGAAGTCCTCGGTGGACTCGACGCGGTAGCCGTGGCAGTGCATGGCCTCGGCGAGCGCGCAGAAGTCGGGGTTCGAGAACTCGACGCCGAAGACGTCTCCGAACTGCTCCTCTTCCTTCCACTTGATAAGGCCGTAGTGCGCGTCCTCCCAAATGAGCGTGACGAACGGCACCTGCTCGCGCACGGCGGTCTCGAGCTCCTGCGAGTTCATCATGAAGCCGCCGTCGCCGGAAACGGCGAGCACGCGCTTGTCCGGGTTGAGCAGCTTCGCCGCGAAGGCGCCCGGCACCGCGAAGCCCATCGACGCGAAGCCGTTGGAGATGAGGCAGGTCTTCGGCTCGTAGCAGGGGTACTCGCGGCCGATCCAGATCTTGTGCGCGCCCACGTCGGAGACGAGGATGTCCGACTTGCCCATGACCTTGCGCATATCGGAAATGATGCGGCCCGGCTTCATCGGAAAGGACTCGTCGCGGCCCTGCTCCTCGAGCTCGGCATGCATGCGGGCGCCGACGGCGAGCATCTCCACGGGCTCGGGCTTGTCGTCGCGGCGGGCGGTGCGCAGGATCTGGTAGATGCTGTCGGAGAGGTCGCCCACGACCTCGACATCGGGCTCGTACTGCTGGTTGACGTCGGCGGGAAGGCCCGCGATGTTGATGATCTTCATGTCGTCGTGGGTGTGCCACTTCTTGGGCGCGCACTCGACGAGGTCGTAGCCGATGCCGATGACCAGGTCGGCCATGTCGAAGGCGTCGATGATGTAGTCGTGCTGCGGGATGCCCACCACGCCCATGCGGTACTTGTTGTCGCAGGGGATGATGCCCTTGCCCATCATGGTCTGGACCACGGGGATGTGAAGGCGCTCGGCCATCATGGTCACGGCTTGGGCGGCGTCGTTTCTCACCGCGCCCGCGCCGGCGAGGATGACCGGGTTCTTGGCCTCGGAGATAAGGTGCGCGGCCTCGGTCACGCTCGCGGGGTCCGCGTAGAGGGCCGGCGCCGTCTGCGGGCGCAGGGGCTTGGCCGGGCTCGGCATGTGGGCGATGTTCTTGGGCAGGTCGATGTGGGTCGCGCCGGGCTTGGGCGCCTCGGCGTACTTGAAGGCGAGGCGCGCGATCTCGGCCACGGTGTCGGGCCTCATCACGACCTTTGAACGCTTGGTGATGGGCGAGAACATCGCGGAGAGGTCGAGATACTGGTGGCTCGTGAGCTGCATGAGCTCCGTCGAGACCTGGCCGGTGATGGCCACGAGCGGCGCGCCGTCGAGGAAGGCGTCGGCCACGCCGGTGACGAGGTTCGTGGCGCCCGGCCCGAGAGTCGCCAGGCAGACGCCGGCCTTGCCGGTAAGGCGGCCGTAGACGTCGGCCATGAAAGCCGCGCCCTGCTCGTGGCGCGTGGGGATGAACCGGATCCCGGCCTCCTTGATGGCGAACATGAGGTCGAGGTTCTCCTCGCCGGGAATGCCGAAGATGACCTCGACACCTTCCGCCTTAAGGCAGTCGACGAGCACCTGCGCGGTGGTCTTGGTGGGCGTTGCGGACTTCTGAGCTGCGGACATATGAAAAGACTCCCCTATCGGCTTGTGCAGTCGATAAGGGAGTCTAACACGCGTCGTGCGAACGTCCGGCAACGCCGGCGTTTCCGGAATGATACAAAGGGGCTGTCCCTTTGTGTCATCGCCCGTGTGTCATCGCCCGCGCGTCATCGCCCGTGCGTCATCGGTAGCTGGCGCGCAGGATGGCGAGGACGTCGTCGTGCGAGAGCGGCGCCGGGTCGTGGGCATAGAGCGCGGCGTTCGTCGCGAGGCCGTTGGCGGCCATGGCGTCGAGCTCGTCCTCGGTGATGCCCCAGTCGCTCATCTTGAGGCCGTCGACGCCGCATTCGCGCATGAGGCGCTCGAGCTCGGCGATGAAGTCGACGGGCCGGGTCGCGCCCGGGTTGCCCATGAGGCGCGCCATCTCGACGTAGCGATCGTCGCAGGCGTGGGCGTCGATCATGTGCTGGTGATAAGCGCGCGCGATCATGATGAGGCCGGCGCCGTGCGGCAGCTCGTGGTGATGCGCGCTCATGGCGTGCTCGGTGCCGTGGCAGCCGCAGCAGCCGGAGGCGACCATCGCGTAGCCGCCGAGCGTGTTCGCGAAGGCGAGGCGGGAGCGGGCGGCGATGTCGGCGCCGTCGTTCACGCAGGGGCAGAGCGCGGCCGCGGCGTGCTCGATACCCGCGCGGGCGATCATGTCGCTCATGTAGTTGCCGTTGTTGGAGATGAAGCACTCGACGCTGTGGAAGAGCGCGTCGAAGCCCTGGAACGCGGTGAGGCGCGCGGGAACGGTGAGCATAAGCTCGGGGTCGACCACGGCGAGCACCGGCATGAGACGCGGGTCGCCGAGGCGGAGCTTCTCGTCGTTCTCCTCGCAGGAGATGACCGCGCCCGCGTCGACCTCGGAGCCCGTGCCGGCCGTGGTGGTCACGCAGACGAGCGGCAGCGGGTCGTTCTCGATGGGCAGGCCCTTGGCCGTGCCGCCCATGACGTAGTCCCAGATGTCGCGCGCGGACTCGGTGCCGTCGGCGGCCACGAGCGGGTTCGCGGCAACGGCGCAGATGCCCTTGCAGCCGTCCATGACCGAGCCGCCGCCGAGGGCGAGCACGAAATCGCAGCCCTCGGTGCGCGCGAGCCAGCCGCCGTCGTTGACCGTCTGGCGCAGCGGGTTCGGCTCGATGCGGTCGAAGAGCACGTGGGAGACGCCGGCGCGGTCGAGCTCCGCGAGCGTGCGGTCCAGGTAGCCGTTGGCCTTGACGGACTTGCCGCCCGTGGTCACCACGAGCGCGCGGCGGCCCGGGAGCTTCTGGTCCCCGAGCTGGGCGAGCTTGCCCGCGCCGAAGAGCACGCGCGTCTGGGAAAAGAAGGTGTAGGAATCGAGCATTGCGGCCTCCAACTGGTTAGGATTGACTCATTACGTACAGCTTAGCGCCGGACAAGGTGAACGTTCGCGAGATGTGAGGAGGCCACGCAGTGAATGGAAGCAGACGACCTTCTCGCGTGGGGCTCGTCGACTGCGCCGTCGGCAAGAAGTCCGGCCGCGCGACGCGGCTGCTGCTCGAAGACCTGGCCGAGGCCGGCGCGGTCTATGAGCAACGCTCCGGCGCCGAGAATCCCATCGAGTTCGTGCGCGGCGGCGTCGCCGGATGCGAGGCCCTGGTCCTCGTGCTCGACGGTTGCGACGCTTCGTTCGGCGACGTGCTCGACGCGGCCGAGGCCGGGACGGCCGTCTACGCCGTGTGCGCCTGCATGGATTGCGCCGCGGAGGAGGCGCTCGGCTGCCTTTGGGCGCTCGAGCAGGCATGCGAGCAGCGGGGCCTCGCGTGGCGCGGCGGGCTCGCTATCGGGGACGCGCAGGTCGTGCCCGCCTTCGAGCGCTCCCCCCGCCTCGGGTTCTGGAGACGGCCCGTCTCGGAGGGGCTCGATGAGCTGCTGCTTTGCGTTCGCTGCGGCGCGGACGCGGGCAGGCAGGCCGTGAGGCCGTGGCCGCTGCGCCGGGCTCGAGCCGCCATCCTGCCCCGGAATAGCGCCGCCCAGTAACGAGCGGGCCCCACGCGCCCCGAAATCGCGTCTCCCAGTAACGGTACGGGCCGCCGCGCCCTAATAACGCGCCGCCCAGCAACCTTGAGCCCCGGAATCCCGCCGCCCAGTAACGCCCACTTACTGCGCGACGCGGTTGCAGGGCGCTTCTCGCTGGGACGTTACTGCGCGACGCGTTTGCAGGGCGCTTCTCGCCGGGGCGTTACTGCGCGACGCGGTTCCGGGGCGCTTCTCGCCGGTCCGGGCGGCCTCTCTTATCATTCCATAAACAAGTGTTGCCCTTGGCTAACTCTGTGCTATAAGTTGAGCTAAGTAAACTTTTAAGCCGGGCATCAGGTCCGGCACATAGATTGGAGATCCCCATGAAGGGCAACGCTCCTTACCTCGTCGTGGAAGGCCTCGCCAAGCATTACGGCGACGGGGACGCGCGCGTCGAGGTCCTCGGCGGCATCACCACGACCGTCAACAAGGGAGAGATCTGCGTCATGCTCGGCCCCTCGGGCTCGGGCAAGTCCACCTTCCTGAACCTCATTGGCGGCCTCGAGTCCGCGGACGGCGGCAAGGTCTCCGTCGGCGGCTGCGAGCTCACGTCCCTCGGCAAGAAGGACCTCGGCGAGTACCGCCGCCGCGAGCTCGGCTTCGTCTTCCAGTTCTACAACCTGGTCCCCGACCTCACCATCCGCGAGAACATCGAGGTCACGGCCCACCTTTCGAAGAATCCCCTGCCCGTGGACGAGCTTCTGCGCTCCCTCGGCCTCTACGACCACCGCGACAAGTTCCCGCGCCAGGTCTCCGGCGGCCAGCAGCAGCGCTGCGCCATCGGCCGCGCGCTCGTGAAGAACCCGGGCCTCATCCTCTGCGACGAGCCAACCGGCGCCCTCGACTACAAGACCTCCAAGGAGGTCCTCGCCCTCATGGAGGAGGTCAACCGCGAGCACGGCTGCACCGTCGTCATCGTCACGCACAACGCCGAGATCGCGAAGATGGCCGACCGCGTGCTGCGCCTGCGCGACGGGCTTCTTGCCGAGGACCGCGTGGTCGAGGCGCCCCTCTCGGCCTCAGAGCTCGAATGGTAGGTGAGGGCAATGTCTCCCCTCTTCAAGCGGCTCCCGCGCGAGCTCAAGCACAACCTGGGCAAGTACTTGGGCATCTTCCTGCTTATGTGCGGCTCCATCGCCCTGACCTCGGGGTTCCTTCTGGCCGCGCACTCCATCGAGGTCATCATGGACGGCATGCGCGACGAATACGTTATAGAGGACGGCCGCTTTACGACCGCCTTCGAGGCCACGGACGCGCAGCTCGACGCGGCGGCGAAGGCGGCCGACGACGCCGGCGGCGGCATGGCGATCTACAAGAACTTCTCCATCGACGCGGCGCTGACCAAGCCCGGCGCCCAGAACGCAGATAAGCGCACACTGCGCACCTACGCCCACCGCACCGAGTTGGACATCGCGGCCTACTGCGAGGGCTCGGTGCCCGAGGCCGACGACGAGGTGGCCGTCGACCGCGTCTTCGCCGCGAACAACGACCTGGCCGTGGGCGACGCGGTCGAGCTCTCCGGCCGGGCGTACCGCATCGTGGGCATCATGACCCAGCCCGACAGCCAGGCGCTTTTCCAGGACAACTCCACCTTTACCGTGAACACCCTGAGCTTCGGCGTGGCCGAGGTCTCCGACGCCGGCTTCCGCGCGCTCGAGCAGGCCGGCGCCGCCCCCGCCTACACCTATTCCTACGTGTTCAACGACCGCGGGCTCAGCGTGGCCGAGCGCACCGACATCGAGAAGGACATGGTGCGCGCGCTCGCCGACGCCGACGCGCGCGTGGACGACCTTCTCGACGCCGACGCCAACCAGGGCATCGGCTACGCTGCCGAGGACGTCTCCGGCGACTCGGCCATGTGGGTCGTGCTGCTGGAGATCATCGTCGTGATCATGGCGTTCGTGTTCGTGGTCCTCACCTCGGCGACCATCGAGGAGGAGAGCGCCGTCATCGGCACGCTGCTGGCGAGCGGCTACCGGCGCCGCGAGCTCGTGGCCCACTACCTGCTGCTGCCGTGCATCGTGGGCGTGCTCGCCGCGGGCATCGGCGTGGCCCTGGGCGTGAACGTCTTCACCATCCCCATGAAGAACCTCTACTACGGCTCCTACAGCCTGCCGCCGTTTTACGTGAGCTGGAGCTGGGACGTCGTGGTCCAGACGGCGGTGGTCCCCGTGGCGGTGCTCGTGGGCGTCACGCTGGCTGGGCTTCTCCGCAAGATAGGCAAAACGCCGCTGCAGTTCCTGCGCCACGAGGCGAGCGGCAAATCCGGCACCAAGCGCGGCCTGCCGCTGCCCGAGCGCCTGGGCTTCGCGGCCCGTTTCCGCCTGCGCGTCTTCCTGCGGAACCTCGGCAACTTCGTGACGCTCTTCGTGGGCATTGCGTTCGCGTCGCTGCTGCTGCTCTTCGGCCTGTGCGTCTTGCCGACGATGCAGCACTATGCCGACAACCTGGAGAACAGCCTCGTGGCCGAGCACCAGTACACGCTGAAGGCGCCCCTCGAGCTCGAGGGGACAGACGCCGAGCGAGAGGCCTGGGCAGCGGTCGAGGCGTTGCAGGGCGTGGACGCGTCGCTTCTGACTGATGCGCAGGAGGCGGCCGACGCGCTTGAGGATGCGGCCGACGCGGCCAAGGAGGCCGCGAGCGCGGCGCAGGCCTCCCCCACCTTGGCCGGCCTGCAGGCGGCGCAGAACGCTGCCGCTGCCGCGACCGACGCGCAAGACGCGCTCTACGAGAAGCTCGACGCCGTGGCGGACGCGCTCGGCATGAGCCGCGACGACGCGATCGACCTAATCGACCGCGCGTCGGACATCGACGCCGACGCGGACGACGTCCACCCCGTGAACACCACGGACAACGGATCGGCCGCCATCGCCCAGGCCGAGAAGTACGCCGTCTACACGCTGCAGTACGACCGCGGCGATGATGCCGGCGACGAGACCGTCACCGTCTACGGGGTGCAGGAGAACTCGAGCTACTGGGAGGGCCTCGGCGTCGGCGGCGGGCGCGTCGTGCTGGGCGCCGGGCTTATCGATAAGTTCGGCTGGGAGGCCGGATGCGCGGTGAGCCTCTACGACAAGTACGAGGACAAGACGCGCGAGGTCGTGTACGAGGGCGAGGCCGCGACCTGGGGCACCAAGTCGGACATGAACGTCTACATGAGCCTCGACGACTTCAACGAGTACTTCGGAAACGATGCGGCCTACTTCAACGCCTACGCGAGCGACGAGGCCCTCACGCTCGACGCGCGCTACTTCGCCTCCGAGGCCACCCCGAGCGACATGCGCGCCGTCGGCACCCAGTTCGTGGACATGATGGACGGGCTCATCGGCATGATGGTGGGCCTCTCCGTGTTCATCTTCCTGCTGTTCATCTATCTGCTGACCAAGGCCGTGCTCGACCACTCCGCCCGCTCCATAAGCTACATGAAGGTCTTCGGCTACCGCGACGGCGAGATTTCCCGCCTCTACCTGCGATCGATCACCACGTGCGTGGCCGTCTCGCTCGTGGCGACGCAGCCGCTGATCATCTGCGGCCTGACGGCGCTCTACCGCTCGATGATGGGGCGCTTCAGCGGCAACATCGAGATCTACGCGCCCACCTACGCGATCGCGGGGACGATCCTTGCCGGCTTTGCTACCTACCTGGTGGTGGCGCTCATCCACACGCGTTCCATCCGGCGTGTGCCGCTTGCGGAGGCGCTCAAGGTTCAGGAGTAGAGACCGGCCGCGCGGGTACAAGCGCATCAATGCATGAGGGAGCGCAGCGCCGGCATGGCCGCCCCGCGTAAGCTCCCTGTTAACGGCAGCTCGCTCGCCTCGCGCGTGAGCTGCCGTTTTGCTATAGTGTCTAGAATTACTTTGGGAGGTTTTGCCAGCACTATGTCTGACACCACAGGCAGTTTGAAGCCGCGGCCCGATACCGCGGCGCTTCCGCACTACACCGTCGGCGAGGAGATCATGAACTCCGTCACCCACGGGGTGGGCTGTCTGTTGGGCATCGCCGGTCTGGTGCTCCTCATCGTCAAGGCCGCGCTCTCGGGTGCGCACGCCGCCTCCTTGGTCTCGGCGCTGGTCTACGGCATCTCGATCATCCTCGAGTACCTGGCCTCCACGCTTTACCACGCCATCCAGCCCGCGCCCGCCAAGCGCGTTTTCCGCATCATCGACCACAGCTGCATCTACCTGCTTATTGCGGGTAGCTACACGCCGTTTTGCCTGGTCACACTCGAGTCCGACGGTGGCTCCGTGCTTTTCTTCGCCGTCTGGGCGCTTGCCTTCATCGGCATCGCGTTCGAGGTCATCATGCGCGAGCGTCAGCCTCGTTGGCTCACGGCCATCATCTATCTGGTGATGGGCTGGCTTGTTGTGTTCCGCCTGCCGCAGCTCGTGGAACTGCTCGATCCAGTGGCCCTGGCGCTGCTCGCCATCGGCGGCGTGTGCTACACGCTCGGCGTGCCGTTCTACGTGGCCAAGAAGATCCGCTACATGCACAGCGTGTTTCACCTGTGGGTGCTCGCCGGCAGCATCTTCCAGTTTATGGCGGTGATCCTCTTCGTGATCTAAGATCGCCTGCGCCTCGTGCGTACACCGCTACCAGTACTTTTGCTCCCTTGGAGGTTTGAACCTGTCCCCATGGACATAACCATCAGCATCATCACCACCCTGATTCTTACGATCGTGAACGGATACTTCTCGATGTCCGAGATGGCGCTCACCACGGCCAAGCGCGCCGTGCTCGATCACGACGCCGAGGAGGGCGACAAGCGCGCGGCCCTCGCGGCGAGCCTCGCCTCGGACTCCGGCGACTTCTTGGCCACGATTCAGGTGGCCATCACCCTCGTGGGCTTTGCGT
>CAVIBB010000090.1:0-8858 GCA_963640745.1 Paludibacteraceae bacterium | reverse complement strand
CGCAGGTCCTCACCGCGGCCGGCGTGCTCGCCGGGTATAAGGCGACCGCCTACCCTGCCGTCGGCCCCGACATCACGCTCGCCGGCGGCGAGTACGTGCCCGTCGAGGTAGATGAGGCCGTCGTCGACAAGAACCTCGTGACCAGCCCCGCCTGGCCCGGCGACACCGCCATCGTCCGCGAGTTCGTCAAGCTCATGGGCGCGAAGATCGAGATTTAAAGCAAAACGAAGTCAATAATCTAAAAACAGGGAGGCCTGTCGGCTTTGTTCGACAGACCTCCCTACTGTTGAGGGCGTTGCTAAACGCAAGGGGCGACAGCGCGCTCGCTTCTTTCTACTTAGCCTTACTTCGCCTCGAGCCACTTCTTGCGGGAAAGGAAGTTCCAGACCATGACCACGGCCGTGGCCACGAGCTTGGTGAAGGTGACGGCGAGGGCAGAGACGCCGAGGGCGGCCGTGCCGGCGAGCATGACGAGCTCGTTGATGCCAAGGCCCACGACCGAAAGGGCGATAAAGATGACGAACTCGCGCTGGCGGCTCATGTCGTCACGGCGCTGGAAGACGTACTTCATGGACGCGAGGTAGTTGAAGATAACGCTCACACAGAAGGAGATGGCGGCGGAGAGGACGGGGTCCCAGCTGAGCCCCTGCGACAGGAGCATGAGGACGCCGTAGTCGATGCAGAAGGCGATGACGCCGACGACGCCGAACTTAAGGAACTGCTCGATGAGCTTACGCATAGTCTCTCTTTCCCGTGCGCTCAGGCACGCGGTCGCTTTTTTCACCGGCACATTTTAGCGCTCGGTTCGAAACGCGCGCGGACAGCGAGGGTATGGCCACTCTATTAATAGATATGAGGACGAAAGGTCACAGGGCGCCGCGGCGAGTATGCCCCAGCCGTCCCTCATTAGAACTGTTTTGTATATTGCCGCCCATTTGGATATATTTAGGTTGGTTTTGGTCGGTTATGGTTGGTTTGTATGCGTTTTGTTTAGCCGCGCCCTTGGTAACTGGGCGATGAACTCGACCCAAAGATTCACATCTTCACGCCGCGCCATCTAATGAGCGGCAAGCAATCAAGAAAAGAGATGGACGATGACAGCAGCCCAATACAAGCAGTCGAACCCGTTCACGCCTGTTTTCGGCAAGATCCCCGCCGTCATGGCCGGACGCGAAGCCATCATCGAGGACATGCTCGACGCCTTCGAGGGAAACGGATCAAGCCCCGACCTCTGCAGCATCTTCACGGGGGCTCGCGGCACCGGCAAGACGGCCCTGCTCTCATTCCTCGGAAACCGAGCCCGCCAATCCGGATGGATCGTCGCGGAGACGACCGCCCACGAGGGGATGCTCGAGGACCTGCTGCAACAGGCGACCATGGCTTCAACCCACTTGATTGACGGCACTCCGAAGGTTCGGCTCAAGAGCATCGGAGTCGCCCCGCTTGGTTCGATCGAGTGGGAAAACACTTCAGCCCCGGAGGGAAATTGGCGCACTAGGATGACCTTGCTCCTCGACGAGCTCGCCAAGACGAACACCGGAGTCGTGTTCTCCGTTGACGAAATCGACGGAGACCTCGACGAAATGGCCGCGCTAGCCTCGACCTACCAGCTATTCGTTCGCGAGAACCGAAAAGTAGCTCTGCTCATGGCCGGCCTGCCATTTCACGTTTCCACATTGCTCTCCGGCAGGAGGACCTCGTTTCTGCGCCGTGCAACGCGACACGATCTCGGATCAATCCCTTCTTACGAGGTCAAAGAGGCCTTCCGTCTGACCGTTGAGGAAGGCGGGAAAGAAATCGACGACGATGCGCTTGCGGTCGCCGCTGCGGCCATTCACGGGTTCCCGTTTATGTTTCAGCTTGTTGGATATCGGTCATGGAACGCGTCGCGCGACGCCGGCGTCATCACAGCCGAATCCATAGGCAAAGGAGTGAAGATCGCCGAGGAGGAACTGTCGGCGAGGATCTTCGATGCAACCTATGGAGAACTTTCCGACGGTGACCTGGAATTCCTCTATGCCATGAATCTCTCGGGCGAGGAGACTCCGCGCGACGCAATTGTTCAGAAGACAGGCCGAACTTCAAGCTGGGTCTCAAGCTACCGCAGGCGGCTCCTCGAGGCTGGAGTCATCGAGGAGCCGCGGCGTGGAGTCTATTCATTTGCGCTGCCGGGTTTCGCAGAGTTTCTGGCAGATCGAGGCGCTTCCACGAGATAAGCCTGAGCCTTACACCCGCTCGAGGACGGCGAGGAAATGGCGGTCTGCGCCGGGCGTCGCGGTGCGAAGGGCCTGAGAAAGACGGAAGCCCGCGCCTTCCTTCGTCGCGAGGAAGGCGTCGACGACCTGCTCGTTCTCCTGTTTGAGAACCGAGCAGGTAGAGTACGCGAGGCGACCGCCGGGCTTGACGCGGACGGAGGCCGCGGTGAGGATGCTGAGCTGCAGGGCCGAGAGCTCCTCCGGGGCGCCTTCCTTCAGGGACCAGGCGATCTCGGGGTGACGGGAGAGGGTGCCGGTACCGGAGCAGGGCGCATCAACGAAGACGAGGTCGTAGGAGCCGTCCACATTGACGAGCTTGCGCCCATCGTCGCAGACGCAGGTAACGTGATCCGACACGCCGGCGATCCGCATGCGGGCGTCGGCGACCCTCGACTTCTTGGCATCGACCTCGACGGAGGTCAGGCGAGCGCCCGCGGCCGCGATCAGGATCGACTTCGTGCCGCGCCCCTGCCCGATCTCAAGCACCTGGTCAGCCGGGGTTACACCAAGGGTTGCAACAACTTCTTGCGCGGCGAGGTCGCACGGCAGCACGTCGCAGCGCGCGACGAGCCTGGTGGCGTTGAGGGCCGCGGAGTTGCCCAGTATGAAGGAGCCGGGCAGCGGACCCGCGACCGGCTCGCACCCCGCCTTGGCAAGAAGCGCCTCCGCCTCGTCCGCCGCGTGCTTGGCGAGGTTTACGGCCACGCTCGCGCAGGACGGCTCAAGCGCGCCCCTGGCGTAGTCGGCCGCGCCCTCGGCGCCCAGGTCCTCAAGCGCCCTCGCGGCGAGCCATTCAGGCATAGCGCCAACAAGCCGCAGGTCGTTGACCGCAAAGGAGCCGGTTGCGAGATTCGCGCGGGCCGCCTCGAGGGTCTTGGCGTCGTCTTGCGCCACCTTACGCAGGACCGCGTTGGCAAGTCCGGCGGCCCGATCGCTCGCGAAGCGGACAAGCTCCACGCCCTGGCTCACGGCCACACGGTCAGGCGTGTCCATGTAGAGAATCTCGAAGGCGGCTATGCGGAGGGCATCGCGAACCCTCGGCTCAACCGCGGAGCGCGCGCGGATATGGCTCGCGAGCACACGGTCGAGCTCCCCCCTCGCAGCGATGGTGCCTAGCACAAGCCTTGTTGCAAGTGCCTTGTCGCGAGGGTCAAGACCAGCCATTTTGTCGGATTCGCGCATCAGGTCGCGAGCGCGGGCCTCGCGACGCCGGCACTCGGAGAACAGCTTGAGCGCCGCGCGGCGGGCAGGCGACAGACGGGCGCTCACGAGACACGCTCCCAGCTCAGGTCACCGCGAAGGCCGGCCGCCCATGCGGGCGCCGGCATCTCCTTCTTGCCGTCGGGCTTGACGGAGACGAGCTCAAGCGCACCGTCGGCGCAGCCGAGCAGAACCTGCTTCTTGCGCACCTCGACGACACCCTGGTCGACCTGCGAATCGTCGCAAGCGCGGGCCGTCATCGCCCGGACGCCCTTGCCCGCGACCACAAGGCGCGCGGGCGCCGTGTCGCTCGAGGCCTGAACGCGAAGGGCGTTTGCACGCACGCCGTCCTCGGGGTCGAGGCGCATCTCGTCCTTGCGGACCTTGGCTGCGACGGTCACGCCCGCCGGGTCCTGCTCATGCCACTCGGCCGTTCCGTCGGCAAGCGCGGGCAAAGCGTCTACCAACGCCTTCGCGCCCGCCTCGGCAAGCTCGGCGATAAGCTCCGCGCAGCTCTTCTCGTCAACCGGGCAGCTCACCTGCGCGCACCAGGCGCCCGCGTCGAGGTCATGGGCGACGCGCATGATGGAGACGCCCGTCTCGGCATCGCCCGCGAGGATGGCGCGCTGGATGGGGGCGGCACCGCGCCACCGCGGAAGAAGCGACGCGTGGACGTTGACGGCGCCCAGCGGCGCCATCTCGAGCACGTCGTCGGGCAGGATGCAGCCGAAGGCGACCACGCACATGACGTCAGGCGCGGCCTCGGCAAGCGCGGCCTTGGCATCGTCGGTCATGCGGTTCGTCTCGAAAACGGGAACGCCGAGCTCCGCGGCCTTCTGTTTAACCGGGGAGGGCATGAGCTTCTTGCCGCGGCCGCGCACGGCGTCCGGGCGCGTGAAGACGAGCGAGACCTCGTGGCCGGCGTCGACAAGCGCCTGCAGAGAAGGGACGGCGAACTCCGGCGTCCCCATGAATACGACGCGCATGGCCGCCCCCTAGTCCTCGACCTCGGTCTCGCCGGGCATGGCGCCCGCGGCGACGGCCTCGTCGTAGGCGCGCATGGCCTCGGCGCGCTTGATCGGCGAGAGGTGGTCCACCATGGTGACGCCGTGGAGATGGTCGATCTCGTGCTGCAGACAGACGGCCATGAGGTTGCCCTCGGCCTCATACTGCATGAGGTCGCCGTTGAGGTCGTAAGCCTGCACGACAACGTGGGAGGGGCGCGTCACGGTGACGTGGATCCCCGGGAAGGAAAGGCAGCCCTCCTCGAAGTCGCGCTCGGCGCCGTCGGCGGTCACGATGACGGGGTTGATGAGCACGTAGGGGTTCTTCTTGCTGCCCTTGCCCTCGTAGTCGCAGTCGATGACGACGAGCTGCTTAAGCACGCCGACCTGCGGCGCGGCGAGACCGCAGCCCTCGGCGGCGTACATGATCTTGAGCATGCGGTCGGCGAGCTTCTTGATGTCGCGGTCGATGGTCTCGACGGGCGCGCACTCGGAGGTGAGCGCCTCGTTCGGCGAGAGAACGATATCGTCCAAAAGGCCCATACAGGTCTCCTTTCTTTACAAAATGATACGAAGGGGCTGCCCCCTCGCATCGTCACATCATGTCGTAGGCGTCTATGTCCACAGACATGTTAATGCCTTTGGGCGGGTTGAGCGACGCGGCGGCGGCCCCGAGCACCGCGCCGAGGTCCGCGTCGGCGGGGGCCTTCACCATTACGTGGCGCCGGAAGAAGTCCTTCGCGCGCGCCTTGACGCAGTCCGAGGGCCCGAGGACCTCCCAGCCGGCCTCCCCCGCCACGGCATCACGGATACAGGCCGCCAGTTTGCTCGAGGCCGCGCGCGTGTCGGCGTCCGACCGGCCCCAGAGCACGATGTTGCCCAGGCGCGAGAAAGGCGGGTAGCCCGCCTCCCCGCGTTCGGCGAGCTCGGACGCGAGGAAAAGATCGCGGTCGTGGCGCTCCACCGCCTGCATGGCCGGGTGGCTCGCCCAATAGGTCTGGACCAACACCTTGCCGGGCCTCTCTCCCCTGCCAGCGCGGCCCGCCACCTGCTCGAGCAGGTCGTAGGTGCGCTCGGCCGCGCGGAAGTCGGGCAGCTTGAGCATGGTATCGGCATTGATGACGCCGACGAGCGTGACCTCGGGGAAGTCGAGGCCTTTGGCGATCATCTGCGTCCCCACGAGAACCGCGGACTCGGCGGCGTCGAACGCCTCGAGCAGCTTCTGGTGCGCGCCCTTGGTACGCGTCGTGTCCGCGTCCATGCGGATGACCTCGACGCCCTCGGGCAAGATCATGCGCAGCTCGTCCTCGACGCGCTGCGTGCCCACGCCGTAGGCGCCCATGTAGCGGCTGCCGCAGTTGGGGCAGGAGCAGCTCGGGTCGGGGTAGGCGCGAACGGGCCAGGCGCGGCCGCACGTGTGGCACACGAGCGAGTGGCCTCGCTCGTGGTAGGTCAGGGCGCAGCTGCAGTGAGGGCACTCCGGGACGCAGCCGCACTCGCGGCACATGAGGAAGTTCGCGAAGCCGCGGCGGTTGAGCATGAGGACGGCCTTCTCGCCGCGGGCGGCCGTCTCGCGCAGGGCGTCGGCGAGAGGCGCCGAGAAGACGGAACGTCCGCCGCCGCGGAACTGCTCGGCCATGTCGATGACACGGACCTCGGGCAGACGGGACGAGCCGGGACGCTCGGGCATGCTCACGCGGGTCCAGGCGACGCCGCGGTAAGCGCCGTCTCGGCAGCGACCGAGCGCCTCGAGCGACGGGGTCGCCGAGCCGAGCACCAGAGCGCACCCGCGCTCGCGGGCCATACGCGCGGCGACCTCGCGGGCATGGTAGCGGGGGTTCTTGTCCTGCTTGTAAGACGCCTCGTGTTCCTCGTCGATGATGATGAGGCCGGGGTCTGCCAGCGGAGCAAAGAGCGCCGAGCGGGCGCCGACGACCACATGGGCCTTGCCTTGGCGCACGAGGTCCCACTGGTCGAATCGCTCGCCCGTGGAGAGGCGTGAGTGGAGAACGGCCACGTCGTCGCCGAAGCGGCTGCGGAAACGTCCGACGGTCTGGGCGGTCAGGCTGATCTCGGGCACGAGAACGAGGGCGCCGCGGCCGGCGGCCAGCGCATGCTCGATGGCGTCGAGATAGACCTCGGTCTTGCCGGAGCCGGTAACGCCGTCAACGAGCACGACGTCGCCGCGGCCCGCCTCGCGCGCGGCGTCGATAGCGGACAAAGCAGCCTGCTGACCTGCGGTTAATTGCTCAGGTCGAGGAGCGGCCGCCGAGGAGAGCGACGTGCCCTCGGCCCCGCCGCGCACATGGCGTCGCGACCAGACCGAGACGACGCCGCGCTTCTCGAGCGCGGTCACCGCGGAAGCGGCGCCGGGGATCGTGGCCGCGAGCTCGGCTATGCGTTGCGGGCCGGCGGCGAGGGCTTCAAGGACGGCTCGCTGGCGCGGGGCGTTGCGGCGGGGCTCGAAATCCGCGGCCTCGGGGGTGAGCCCGACCCATCGCTCGTCGACGGCGCCGGCGGACTCGGAGACGAGGCGCCACGGCTCGCCGGGGGCATCGCGCACGACCTTGACCTTCTGGCCTGGGGCAAGGAACGGCCGGACGGCGTCGGCGAGCGGGCACGCGTACTCGCGCGCCATCCACTGGGCCACCGCGGCCGCGCCCTCATCGAAGGCCGGGGCTGCGAGCGACTGGATAACCGGCTTGATCTTTGCGGGGTCGATGCCGTCGGGCGCCGCCTGGGAGACGGCGATCACGTAGCCGACGACCTGCCGGTTTCCCAGCGGCACCAGCGCCGTCGAGCCCACGCGGACCGATTCGGCAAGCTCGGGCGGCAAGGCGTAATCGAAGGCTCCGTCGAGCGCCCGGGTGGGGATGTCGAGCACGACGCTGACGTATGTCATGCAGGCTTCCCCTCCTTCGCCGGCGGAATCGGACTTTTTGCAGTATTCGATTGTAGCTGAGCTTCGGAAAAGGCGCTGCAAGCTTACGGGACGAAGCAAAACGAATCGCATTCGCGCGGCGCGGCCCGCTCGCGGCAGTCCACCCGTCCCTCATACGGGTCAAACGGGGCCAATGAACGGTTCAATCGGCGCCTGCCGGCACCTCAAAATGGCGCATGGCCGAGATATCCCATTTTAAAATTGGAAATGCCGAGTAGCGAGGCCCAAAATCGTCGCGTTTTGCCTGTTGAGCACGCCCGGATACTCGGCGAATTCAATTTTAAAGTGGGATATCTCGGGCATGCGCCAATTCGGCAGCCGGAATCGCCGATAAACTCGCTGTGAAAACGATTTCACGACTCAATCACCAAGCCGCAGGGACAGCGAGTCGAGGGCTTAGCCGTTAAACGATGAGTTCGCTGCCGACTTTGGCAAAGAGAACGACGAGCACAAAGATAATGATGGGCCGAACGACCTTCGAGCCGTTCTTGACCACCATGCCTGCCCCGATGTAATGACCCGCGACGGAGAAAACCGACGCGATCAAGCCGAGCAGATACCACGACTGACCCGCAAGGGCAAACGAGGCGAAGCCGGCCACGTTGCTCGCGAGGTTCGCGCACTTGGTGAGCCCGGCGCTGTCGCGCGCGCCGAGTCGGGCAAGCGCCGAGAAGCCGAGGATGAGGAAGGTGCCGGTGCCGGGCCCGTAAAACCCGTCATAGCAGCCGCAAAGCGCGGCGACCGCGCAGACCACAGCAAGACGGCGCCCGCGGGGCATGTCGCCGGTCTCGTCGCGCAGGGTCTTTTTGCGCAGCGAGACGAAGGCGACGACAGGAAGCGCGACGATGAGGATCCAGCGGAACAGCCCCTCATCGAGAAGCAGTGAGAGATGCGCGCCCAAAACGGACGCCGCCAGCGAGCAGACGACGGCGGGAAGGGCGAGCGACCAGGCGACGTAACCGTTGCGAATGAAACGACCGGTCGAGAAGGCCGTTCCGATGGTGGACGAGAGCTTGTTCGTCCCGATGGCGAGATGCGCGGGAAGCCCGACAAGCAGGTACGCCGGCAAGGTGATGAGGCCGCCGCCCCCGCCGATGGCGTCGACGAAGCTGCCGAGGAAAACGAGCGGGCACAGGATAAGCAGGAGCTTGAGGTCGGGTACGGAGCCGAGCATGCAGGCGGGCCTTTCTTCTTGCCGTGAGTTACGCGACAACCGTAGCCCGCGCGGGTTTCGCCGCCGTTTCCCGTCCGGGGCAAGGAGAAGAACCTGGACTCCTGGTTTTCGACAGAGAAAGCCGACGAGAAGGTGAATCTCGCGCGCTGAGCCACTAGAAGTGGGCGCTCAAACCACCGCTTGCGCGGCGATTTACGCCGTTCGCCGAGCCTGAATCGCCGCGTTTCGCACACCCTTACAGGAATCTGAAAGTAAAACGATACGTCTAGCAGCGGTTTGTTTAC
>CAVIBB010000089.1:1658-9301 GCA_963640745.1 Paludibacteraceae bacterium | reverse complement strand
GCGTTACGATGGACAGGCTCAAACCTCGCCTCCAGCCGTTCCGCGCGGCAAGGGGCGGTCAATTCGAGAGGAAACGCCATGGGCTCTAGCCAAGCAAAGAACGTCGCGCTCGCGAATATGGTGGTCGGGGGATTAGTCCTGATTTTCGTTGCCGTCCTGCTCTTTATGGGGCTCGTGGCCGACAACCTCGCCATATTTTCGTTCCTGTCGGGGGCCTCGTGCCTGTTCTACGGGTTCACGGTGTATCGCGCCCTCACGGATGGGGAGGCCGACCAGACGACCTTTTACGGGCTTCGCAAGCGTGCGGGGTCTTCTTGGCTTGTGCCGGCGCTCATGACCGCGGCGCCGCTCGTCACCGAGCACGCGCTCCAGCCCACGGTGTTCGCGACCGGGATTTGCGCCGTTGCCGCGTCCGTGCTTCTTGACGTCTGCCTCCACAACGGGTCAAAGGGCAGGTAGAGGGCGCGTGGAAGGCCTGCAAAGAAGAAATTTCAAAATTGCCCAAATTTCTTCTTTGCATTCGGGCGTTCCTTTGATATAGTTCTTTCTTGCGCAAAGGGCGATTGGCTCAGGGGTAGAGCACTTCCTTCACACGGAAGGGGTCGCTGGTTCGAATCCAGCATCGCCCACCATATTTGGGGAATTAGCTCAGTTGGGAGAGCGCGTGACTGGCAGTCACGAGGTCAGGGGTTCGAACCCCCTATTCTCCACCATGAATTTGACAGGCCAGGGTTTCCCTGGCCTTTTCTTTTGGACTTCGAAGGCGCGGCCGTGGCCCGCCACGTAAGGAAACGCATGACTCAGAACTCCAACGAGGCCGCGGCTACGTTTGCCGAGCTTGGCCTGTCCGACGCCGTCCTCACGGCTGTCGAAGCCCTCGGCTACACCGAGCCGACTCCCGTTCAGGCGCAGTCGATTCCGCTCGTCCTCGAGGGGCGCGACCTTCTTGCCGCCGCGCAGACCGGTACGGGAAAGACCGCGGCGTTCCTCTTGCCGACGATGAGCCGCCTTTCCCACGCAGGGAAGGGCAAGGGCCCCAGGATGCTCGTGGTCACCCCGACCCGAGAGCTTGCGCAGCAGATCACGGACGTGTGCGGCGTCATCGAGAAGGCGACGGGCCACCGCGGAGTCACCCTGGTCGGCGGCGTCGGGTATGAGCCGCAGAAGCAGGCGTTGAGGCGCGGATGCGACGTGCTGGTCGCGACGCCGGGACGCCTTGTGGACCTGATCGACCAAGGCGAGGCGCGCTTGGGCGAGGTCGAGGTGCTCGTGCTCGACGAGGCCGACCGCATGCTTGACATGGGCTTCTTGCCCCAGATGCGAAAGATCGTGGGCCAGACGCCGGCGACGCGCCAGACGCTGCTGTTCTCCGCCACGCTCGACGAGGATGCCATCGGCGGTATCAAGGACCTGGTGACGGACCCTGCCACGGTCGAGATTGCGCACAAGGGCACCGTTGCCGAGACCATCGAGCAGTTCGCGCTTCCTGTGTCCCTCGAGGTAAAGAACGGCCTGCTCGCGGAGGTTCTCGAGAGCGAGGGGCCGAGCCGCGTCATCGTGTTCACGCGCACCAAGCACCGCGCAGACGCCTGCTGCCGACGCCTGCGCAAGGCCGGGATCACCTGCGCCCCCATCCACGGCAACCGCAGCCAGAACCAGCGAGAGCGCGCCCTCAAGGAGTTCCGCGACGGCAAGGTCGACGTGCTCGTGGCCACCGACGTGCTCGCGCGCGGAATCGACGTCTCCGAGGTCCGCTACGTCGTCAACTTCGACGTTCCGGCCGACCCCGAGGACTATATCCACCGCATTGGCCGCACCGGACGCGCCGGCGAGACAGGCTGGGCGCTCACCTTCGTCACCGTGAACGACGCCGAGGATCTCCTGAACGTCGAGAAGCTCATGGGCCAGGCGGTTCCCGCCTACCGGCCGAAGACGCAGCTCGAGGTCGGCGAGGAGCCGCCAGAGCTCGACGTCCTGCGCGAGGAAGCCTCCCCCAAGGGTCGCCGCAAAAAGAAGAAGCCGGTGGCCGTCGCTAAGCCGCAGAAAGAGAAGACGGGGGAGAAGGCATCCAAGAAGGAGCCGAAGCCCGAGAAACAGGTCGTTTCTCAGAAGGACGACGGCAAAGAGGACCCCAAGCCGCGGAAACCGCGCGGACGCAGGAATCGCGGCGGCAAGAAGCAGGGGGCGGATAAGCCGGCCAACGCCTCGGTTGCCAAGCAAACCCCGAAGGCGGGCCCGCGCAGGCGCGTGGGCGACCAAAAGGGTCGCCAGAGCGGCGTCTACTAGGCTCAGAACGGCTCCGAGCGTATTGGCAAATCCAAAAATCGCCTCCGTGTGGGATTTAATTCGAACCCGCCGAGTATCAAAAGAACCCGCAGGCCTCTGACCTGCGGGTTCTTTGCTGCAATTTTGCGGGCTACTCAGTCAATCCGAATTAAATCCCACACGGAGGCGATTTTCGCGCGGGACCGAGGCCAAACCGGCCCCGACGGGCGCCTTAGCGGCCGGTAATGGCGAGTCGGAGCATCTTGACGTAGGCCTCGGCGCCCTCGGGGCGCACATGCTCGCCGTCGTTCCAGAACCACTCGTCGTGCCCCTCGCTCTCGGCGTACCAGTCCACGACGCTCGCGTTCTCGTACTGCGGCACGACGTTATGGATGATCTCGTTGTTGGAGTCCTGCCATGGGTCGGGGCAGCGGCACGTGAGGAAATAGACCTTCTTTGAGGAATCGACGCACTCGATGAGGGCCCTAACCTGGTCCTCGGTAATCCAGCCGTTGTCGGCGATGGACCAGACCACAACGTCGCCCTCGTGCCCGGCCTCCTTGCACTGCTCATACGCCTCGACGCCGGACGTCATCTGGCGTCCGATCTGCGCATCCATGTACCCGTTGGGGAAGATCTCGTAGAACTCGGCGCTCGCGTCCTCGGGAACCGAGTCGCCCACAAGCGTCACGTTCGCGTCGGTCACGCCGGTCTGCGCGTCCACGTTGAAGTTCGTGGCGTTAATGGTGTCGACGGCTTTCGCGAACTCCGTCCCGGCAAAATACGTGTTGCTAAGGTCGTAGGTCTCCTTCTGGGCCGCCTCTTTGGCGGCGGCGACGGCCTCGGCCTGGGCCTTGCGCTCCTCGGCGCTCATCGTCTCTCCCTGGGGGCGCGTGTTGGCCGCTTCGCCCATGGGCACGACGGTGATGGCCGCGGCGACGGCGAGGCACACCGCCTCGGCCACAAGGATCGGCTTCTGCTGCCCGAGCGGCCCCTTCTTGCCGAGGGCGCCGACGCCGCGCTCCAAAAGCTCGTAGGATGCCTCGCTCACGCCGAGAATGACCACCAGTTCAAGCACCCAGGCCCACCACGGCAGCTGCGTCGTGCGTGTTGCCGGGTTCATGACCAGAAGCAGCGGGTAATGCCACAGGTAGACGGCGAACGAGCGCTCGCCGAGCCAGGCGAGCGGCCGCAGCGAGAGCACGCGCCCGACCACGGTGGGCTCGCGCTCGGCAAGGACGCCGACGAGCAGCGCCGAGAGCACGGCCGCGAGCGCGATGCCGCCGCGGTAGGCGAAGGCCGTGTATCCGTTCGAGAACCAGGCCAACGCGCACAGCCCGGCAAGAGACCCCGCCGCGACAAGCTCGCGAAGCGCTCCCCAGCGCGCCTCGATCGCCGCGCGCGCCCCGCCCGGCAGCAGGTCGAGCCCCTTTTGGAGCCCGCCGCCGAGCGTCGCCAGCGCGAGCGCGGAGCCCGCCAGCAGCTCGCCCGCACGCGTGTCGGGCCCGTAGTAAATGCGCGCGGTATCGGCCGATCCGCCGTAGAGCGCCCCCATGAGCACCCACGAGGCAACGGCGAAGACGAGCGTCCCCGCAACCAAGGTCCTCCTGCGGGCCTCGAGCCGCCACGTAAGCATAAGAACCAGCGGCCAAACCAGGTAGTACTGCATAAGGACGCCCAGGTACCAGAAGTGCGTGAGGGGAGAGGGGAGCCCCGCCGCGGCGAAGTAGCTCACCTTCCGCACGATGTAGTGGATGTTCTGGAAGAAGAGCAGCGCCGGCACGACGTCGGCCTTCTCCTTGGTAAGAAGCGCCGGCGAGAACGCGAGCGCGAGCCCCGCCGTCACCGCAACGACGACGAGCATCGAGGGCATGAGCCGCGCGACACGACCCCCGAGGAACCGCAGGTAGCCGAACCCCTGCTCGCTGGAAAGCCTCCGCGCGACGGACAGCGTGGTGAGGTAGCCCGCGAGCACGAAGAAGACCGTGACACCCATGAACCCGCCGGGGAAGCGGCCCTGGTCGGCGTGGTAGGCCACGACGGCGGCTATGGCAAGGACGCGAAGCCCGTCGAGGGCGGCGACCTTCTTGGAACGAGGCATGAGCACTCCAGCCTTGACGCGTTGGTATTGCGCCTTGATTGTAGCCTGCGCGCGGGACAGGAATGTGGGCATCGCGTACCGGCTCGCCGCCGGGGTCGCGGGGCCCGCGCCCCTTTGCCTATACTTATAAGGTTTGAATTCTCACGAACTCGCATTTTGGAGCAGCTCTTGATAGCCCTCGCAGATAAAGTTTCCAAGTCCTTCGGCGGCCGCGTCCTCTACTCGGGCGCGACCCTGCAGCTCAACGCCGGCGAGCGCTGGGCCCTCGTCGGCCCGAACGGCTCGGGCAAGACGACCTTCCTCAAGATCTTCATGGGCCTCGAGGGGTGCGACGAGGGGTCCGTCACCTTCGCCAAGGACACCACCGTCGGCTACCTCGAGCAGGAGACCAAGCTCATGGGCGGCAAGTCCGCCCTGGCCGAGGTCGTCGACTCCGCGACCGAGGTCAAGACCTGGGAGGCCCGCGTGGCGGAGCTCGAGCACCGCATCTCGACCGCCGAGCCGGGCCCCGAGCTCGACCGCATGCTCGAGGAGTACGGCCATGCCCAGGACCGCTTCGAGCGCCTCGGCGGCTACGAGCTCGAGTCCCGCGCCCGCCAGATCCTCGCAGGCCTCGGCTTCCCCGTCGAGGACTTCGACAAGCCGGCCGAGGACTTCTCCGGCGGCTGGCAGATGCGTATCTCGCTCTCCAAGCTGCTGCTGCGCCGCCCCGACCTGCTCATGCTCGACGAGCCGACGAACCACCTCGACCTCGAGAGCGTCAAGTGGCTCGAGACCTTCCTCATGAACTACGACGGCGTCGTCCTGCTCGTCTCCCACGACCGCGCCTTCATGGACGCCTGCGTGAGCCACGTCGCCGCCGTCGAGAACCGCCGCATCACCACCTACACCGGCAACTACTCGCAGTACCTGAAGCAGCGCGAGGACAACCTCGAGCAGATGCGCGCCAAGCGCGCCGCCCAGGAGCGCGAGATCGCCCACATGCAGGTCTTCGTCGACAAGTTCCGCTACAAGCCGACCAAGGCCGCGCAGGCCCAGGAGCGCATGAAGAAGATCGAGCAGATCAAAAGCGAGCTCGTCATGCTCCCCGAGGGCTCCAAGCACATGAACTTCAGCTTCCCGGACCCGCCGCGCACGGGCGACATGGTCATCAGCCTTGACGGCGTGGCCAAGTCCTTCGGCGACAACCGCGTCTACGAGGGCGTCGACCTCAAGCTCTACCGCGGCGACCACGTGGCGCTCGTGGGCCCCAACGGCGCGGGCAAGTCCACGCTCATGAAGCTCATCAACGGCAAGCTCGCCCCCGACGCCGGCGGCATCAGCCTCGGCCAGAACGTGACGCAGGCCTACTACGCCCAGCACCAGCTCGAGGAGCTCGACGAGTCCAACACGGTCCTCGGCGAGATGGACAAGGTCGCAAAGGGCTGGACCACCTCCGAGGAGCGCCGCCTGCTCGGCGCCTTCCTCTTCCACGGCGACGACGTCGAGAAGCGCGTCTCGGTGCTCTCCGGCGGCGAGCGCGCCCGCCTCGCGCTGGCAAAGATGCTTGTCTCGCCCGACCCGCTGCTCATGCTCGACGAGCCGACGAACCACCTCGACATCGACTCCGTCGACGTGCTTGAGCAGGCCCTCATTAAGTTCCCGGGCACCATCGTGCTTATCTCCCACGACGAGCACCTCGTGCGCGCCGTGGCAAACAAGGTCGTAGACGTGCGCGACCACAAGGTCACGCTCTACGACGGCGACTACGACTACTACCTCTTTAAGCGCGCCGAGCTCGAGGCCGCGGCCGCGGGCGAGCCCCTGCCCGAGTCGGGCCGCCGCCCGGCCGCCGCGCAGGCCGCGCCCGAGGAGCCCCAGGCCGCGGGCCGCAACGTGAAGACCCGCGAGCAGCGCCGCGCCGAGGCCGAGGAGCGCAAGCGCCGCAACAACGCCGTCAAGGCCGAGAAGAAGCGCCTGCGCGAGGTCGAGGCCGCCCTCACGCCCGCCCAGAAGCGCTACGACGAGCTCGTGGCCCTCATGGCCGACGAGGCGCTCTACAACGACGCGGCCAAGTTCGACGAGTGCATGAAGGAGTACACGGCGCTCTCGAAGAAGATCCCCGCCCTCGAGGAGGAGTGGATGGAGCTCACCGAGAAGATCGAGGCGGCCAATGCCTAGGGCCTCGCACGACAACGCGGCCAAGGCGCTTCTCGGCGCCGTCGGGTTCGCCTTCCGCTTCGCCGGGTGGGCCCTGACCGCGCTCGTGGTCGCCGACATCTTCCTCGTCGGGCCCGTGCGCTCCGCGGTGCTGCCGCTCAACACGTGGCTCTCGCACCTCATCCCCGAGGCCATATCCGGCGTGCTCGTCATCTCGACCCCGCTCGGCGGGGCCTTCCGCGGCGATTTCGCCGTCGTTGCGGTACTCTTCTTCCTGATTGATTGGGTTTTCTGCAAGATTGCGTCCTCGCTGCGTTAGTGCCGCGAGAGGGGAGTTGCGCGCGTGAGCCTCCTGTCCACGTTCTCCGTCGAGCGCCTGGCGAGAATCGCCATCTCCGTCGTGCTCGTCATGCTTTCCGCCACCGTGCACGAGGTGGCGCACGGCTTCGCCGCCCTCAAGTGCGGCGACCCCACGGCCAAGGAGGCCGGGCGCCTCTCGCTGAACCCCAAGGCGCACATCGACGGCTTCGGCTCCGTGGCCCTTCCGCTGCTCATGGCGCTCATGGGCGGGCCGATGTTCGCCTTCGCAAAGCCGGTCCCGTACAACCCGCGCCGGCTCAGGAACCCCGAGCGCGACGAGGTCATCGTGGCGCTGGCCGGGCCTTTGTCCAACATCGCGCAGGCGCTTCTGGGCACCGCGCTCTTCGCGGGCGTGTGGGCCGCGCGCCAGGCCATCGTCTCGGCCATCGGCACGACGGGGCTTATCTGGGTCGTCCAGGTATTCACCACCTATATCTACGTGAACCTCTCGCTCGCGTTCTTCAACCTCATCCCGTTCCCGCCGCTCGACGGCTCAAAGGTCGTTATGCCGCTGCTCAAGGGCGAGGCGCGCGAGCGCTACTACCAGGTGCAGGCCTACGCCATGCCGGTGCTCATCGGCGTGCTCTACGTCATGCCGAGCTTCCTCGGCATCGACCCCGTCGGCGCTTATCTGGACTTCACCGCGGGCAACCTCTACGACCTGCTGCTCTGGGCGGTGATGTAGATGTCCTACAAGGTCCGCACGCAGGCCTTCTCGGGGCCCTTCGACCTCTTGCTGCAGCTCGTTACCAGGCAGAAGGTGACCATCGGGTCCATC
>CAVIBB010000089.1:0-1648 GCA_963640745.1 Paludibacteraceae bacterium | reverse complement strand
TCTCCATCTCGGAGGTGGCCAACCAGTACCTCGAGGAGGTCGAGCGCATGCGCGACCTCGACCTCGACGTGGCGAGCGACTTCGTGCTCGTGGCCTCGACCCTGCTCGACATCAAGGCCGCCTCGCTCGTGCCCGACGAGCCCGTCTCGAAGAAGGACGAGTGGGAGGACGAGGAGGAAGACGACTTCGACGACATGGACCCCGATGAGGCGCGCGAGGTCCTTATCGCCCGCCTCATCGCGTACAAGCAGTTCCGCAGCGCCGCCGCGGCCCTCGCGGCAAGAAGCGACGCCGAGGCCAGGATGCACCCGCGCACCGTCGGCGCCGACCCCGAGTTCCTCGGGCTCATGCCGGACTACCTCGAGGGGGTCTCGCTGCGAAGCCTGGCCGTCATCTGCGCGGACATCGACTGCAAGCGCGAGACCTTCTTGCTCGAGAGCGAGCACATCGCGCCGAAGCGCCTGCCCGTCGCGCTCACCATCGCCTCGGTCGACCGCCTCGTGCGCAGCCGCAGCCACGTCACCTTCACCGAGCTCGTGGGCGAGAACTCCACGCCCGAGGTCATCGTCGCGAACTTCCTCGCCATCCTCGAGCTCTACAAGCGCGGCCTCGTGCGCGTGAGCCAAAGCGAGGTCTTCGGCGAGATCGACGTCGACCACATCGAGGGCGCCGACGCCTACAAAATCGACGAGACCGCGCTGGCGGAGCTCGACGAGGCCACCCGCGACCTCGTCATCGAGGCTGCCGGCGACGAGCTGGAGCTGGAGCCAGACGATGCCGCTGAGCTGCCGGGCGTCGACGACGAGGCTCCCGACCAGGCATTTATTGAATCTGAAGAGAAGACCCCGCTCAAAGAAGCAACGGGAGGTGAGGCCTGATGCAGGACCTCGAAAGCTTTGATTCCGGAACGCTGAAGCCCTTGCTGGAGGCGCTTCTCCTCGTGTCGGACGACTCTGTGCCCGCGACCGAGCTCGCCCGCGCGACGGGCGCGGCGCCGGGCGAGGTCGCCCAGGCGCTGGCCGAGCTCTCGGCCGAGTACGCCGACGCGAACCGCGGCTTCCAGCTGCGCGAGGTCGCCGGCGGCTGGCGCCTCTTCACGCACCCCGCCTACCACGACCAGGTCGCAGACTACGTGCTCTCGTGGGACCCGCACAAGCTCTCGCAGGCCGCGCTCGAGACCCTGGCCGTCATCGCGTACCACCAGCCGGTCACGCGCGAGGGCGTGCGCGCCATCCGCGGCGTCAACTCCGACGGCGTCATCGCCTCTCTTCGCGAGAAGGGCCTGGTCCGCGAGATGGGCCACGAGGCCGACCGCGGCCAGGCGGTCCTCTTTGGCACCACGCGGCGCTTCCTCGAGCACTTCGGCCTGAAGTCGCTCCGCGAGCTGCCGCCGCTGGAGGACTTCGCGCCGGACGAGGAGTCGAAGGCGTTCATCCGCGAGCGCCTCTCCGGCCGGCAGATGGGCTCCACCCTCGAGGAGGCGGCCGACGACATCGACGACGAGCGTGAGCTCATGGGCGACGACTTCGACGAGGTCGACGCGAACGAGCCGCAGGTCGTCGAGGGTGGAGACCTGGCGGATGCCGTGCCGACGAGCGACGGGTCCGCAGACGAGGAAGGCGCCGACGATGGCCGATGAGCTCTACCC
>CAVIBB010000088.1:0-9329 GCA_963640745.1 Paludibacteraceae bacterium | reverse complement strand
CGCGCGGGCCGCTGAGCAGGCGTTTCGCCGCCCGGCCGGTGCGCCGCGCGAGGAATAAATATACGCACCCGCCCCGCCCTCCGCAAGGGGGCGCGCCCGTCTCCACATTCCCTGCACAAATCGGGTAGGGCGGGTGCGGGCAGGCACGTAGCCGGACAGGAACATATATAGAGAGAGGGCGGCGGCCCCGAGGGGCCGCCGCCCTCCCCGCGCGCGCCCCGCCGGCCCGGGGCGCATGCGATGCCGGGCCGCCTACGGGAGGGCCGCGCCCGAGGAGACGAGCGCGCACGCCGCGTCGACGAGGGCGTCGCGCGAGGCGGTGTCGGGCGCCTCGGCGTAGACGCGCACGGCCGGCGCGGCCCTCGCCTGGCGGATGAGCACCCAGGAGCCGTCCCCGAAGCCGAGGCGCAGGCCGTCCGCGTGGCTCACCTCGGAGGGCGCCTTCCCCGCGATCTCGGAGGGGTTCACTCCGGGCAGGAGGATGCGCAGGGCTTCGGCAGACGCCGCCTCAATACGGACATCACGGCGAATCCAGCAGGTGTGGCCCAACTCGCGGTCCTGCCGCTCAACCAGCTCGGAGATCTTCTTGCCAGATTTACAGAGGGTCTCGAGGGCGAGCAGGCAAGCAAAGATGCCGTCTCGTTCACGCAGGTGAGACGGGATGCAGATGCCGCCGTACTCCTCGGCCCCGAGCAGCACGTCTCCCTCCTCCATCTCGTCATATATATAGTTGAAACCAACGGAGACCGGCGTGTACTCAAGGTCGAGCATCCTTGCCTGGCGTTCGATCAGCACCGAAGACGTGAGCGTAGAGACGACCCTCTTTCCCTTGGCCTCGCGACCCATGAGGGACCTTATTACCAGCGGCACGAATTCGCGAACAGCAACAAGCGAGCCGTTCTCGTCGATCAACCCAGCGCGGTCGGCATCGCAGTCGAGAACTACACCCATGTGAGCGCCCATCTCGACAACCGTCTGCTCGCACTCATCGGCCCACGGATCTGTCGGCGAGGGGTGGATGCCGCCGAAATCCCCGAGCGACTTCTGGTGAATCTCGACGACCTCGCATCCAAGGTCGCGCATGAGCTGAGAAACGATTCCTGCGGCGGAGCCATACATCGGGTCGACAATGACCTTGGGAGCAAAATCGCGGATTGCCTCGGCATCGACAAGACCTTTAAGGTCGGCCACGTATGCTGAGACAAAATCGCCGGTCGAGAACTCTCCGCTATCGCTCGGGACCGCGCTCGGGACCGCGCGCTCGACCTCGTCGAGAAAAGCCCGTGGACACGGGCCGCCGTCCGAGCCGCGCACGATAATGCCGCCGTACTCGCAAGACAGCTCGCTCGCGGTAACGACCACGGCGCCGACCGCCCGCGCATCGTGAGCGCAAGTCCATGCGATCGCGGGTGTGGGGCACGCGACGGCAGAAAGCTTGACGTTTAAGCCGTAGGAAGCGATGGCTCCGGCAACGACCTCGGCGATTGAGCGCGAATCACGCCTGGTGTCATAGCCGACATAAACGGTCGCGCCCTCCCGGGATTCCGCCCAAAGGAAACCCAATGCGTCGGCCACACGCGCAGCATTGTCGGCATTAAAGCCATCGTCGCAGCGAGTTTTCCAACCGTCGTTGCCGAATCGAATCATCTCGGCATGTCTATCCAAAAGCTGAACACCCCAGAATATTGAAGGCGGAAGATGCCCGCCCGGGTTTTATTCGATGGCCACGCCTTGCTTCTCGAGATAAGAAATCAGGCGGCTCATGGTATCTGCGGAGAGGACGTGCTCCATGTGGCACGCCTCCTCGTCAGCGACCTCGGGATCGACGCCCAGGTCGCACTCGAGGAAGGCGCGGAGCGCACGGTGAGAACGCCAGACAACCTTGGCGTATTTCTCGCCCTCTTCGGTAAGCGTGACGCGGCCATAGCGGTTCTGGATGACCATGCCCATATCTTTGAGCTGGTTCAGCGCCTTGTTAACGCTCGCCTTGGACACATCGAGCTGCTCGGCCACGTCGACGGAGCGCACAGATTTATCGCCCTCGTCGCTATCGAGCGAAAGGCGATAAATGGACTCGAGATAATCCTCGCCGGCACGGGTGAGGGAGTGATCGTCGGTAGAAGTAGTGGTAGTGGTCATGTGTGCACCGCGTTTCTGTGACGCTAGAGGTCTGCCATGCCCACTATACCCAGAAAGAGCTAGTTTTCGCTCCCCAAATCGGGAAGCGTGGCACGCTCGGCACGGGCGCCTAGGGAAACGAGCTTGTCGACGAAGCCCTCATAGCCACGGTCGATGTGGTGAATGGCCGAGACAATGGTCTCGCCATCGGCAACAAGGCCGGCCATGACCAGGGCGGCGCCGCCGCGAAGGTCGGGAGACTTGACCTGGGCGCCCGAGAAGCCCGAAACACCGTGAACGATGGCGTGGTGCCCCTCGATGACGATGTCGGCGCCCATACGCGAGAGCTCGCTCGCGAGCATGAAGCGGTTCTCGAAGACGTTTTCGGTGATGACGCACGATCCGTTGCAAAGCGCGAGAAGCGTCATGGTTTGTGCCTGCATGTCGGTCGGGAAACCGGGGAACGGCAGCGTCTGAATGTCGGCGGGAAGAATCTCGCCCTCGCGCCAAACGGTGCACTCGCGCTGGCCGCGCTCGATGTGAATACCCATCTGCTCGTACTTCTTGAGAACGAGCCCGAGGTGGAGGGGATCGAAGCCCTTGACAGTGACCGGCTCGCCGCAAAGGCCGCCGATAGCGAGGAAGGTGCCCGCCTCGATACGATCACCGACGACGGCGTGCGTAACCGGATGAAGTTCGGAGACGCCGTTGATCTCGATAACCGGGGAGCCGGCGCCCTTGATGTCGGCGCCCATCTCGTTCAGAAGGTTGGCGAGGTCGACGATCTCGGGCTCGCGCGCGGCGTTGTCGATGGTCGTGGTGCCATCGGCGAAGACGGACGCCATCATGAGGTTCTCGGTAGCGCCGACACTGGCGAACGCGAGCGTAACCGTGGCCCCGTGAAGGCCGTTCGTCGCCGTGGCGTGGATGTTACCGTGGTCGATCTTGAAATCGACGCCGAGCGCCTCAAGACCAAGAATGTGCATGTCGATCTTGCGTGCGCCGATGTTGCAGCCGCCGGGCATGGCGACCACGGCACGCCCGAATCGAGAAAGAAGCGGGCCCAGCACCGCAGTGGAGGCCCGCATCTGAACGACGAGGTCGTAGGGGGTCTCCCACGAGTCGACGTTCGTAGTATCGATTTTTAGCTCGTGCTCATTGACGACCTCAATGGTCGCGCCGAGGTTCTTGAGAACCTTACCCATGATGTGCACGTCGGAGATGTTGGGGACGTTGGTGAGGGTGCTCACGCCCTTGGCCATAAGGGTCGCAGCCATAAGCTTGAGAGCAGAGTTCTTTGCTCCCTCGACGGTTACCTCACCTGAGATGCGGTGACCGCCCTCGACCTTAATGACGTCCATGAACCCTCCGAATCCGCTGAAGACCGCTAAAAGCCAACAAGCCGCTATTAGCTTACATGGCCTGCTTCAACAGAAGGTTACACCAATTGATTTTGTTCTCGTAGTACGCGCGGCGGTGGTCACCCTCGGCACACTTGTCGAGAAGATCGATGGACTCGTCGCGCGTGCGGCGAACAACGTCGACGTCGATGTCGTCGGTGAGACGGGCGTGATCGGCCAGGATGATGACCTGGTCGTGATCGATCTCGGCGTAGCCGCCGGAGACGACCACGGCCTTCTCGCCGCCACCGTCGGCCTCGGTGAGCCTCATGCGAACCACGCCGTCGCCCAAAGCGACGATCTCCGCGGCGTGGCCGGGATAAACACCCAGCTCGCCAGCGTAGGTGACGAGCACAAGGCTGGCCGCCGGGCCCTCATAGAGGGCCCGGTCGGGGCGCACGAACTGTACGTTCAGCTCAGCCATTGCTTACCTAGTTCTGCGAGTCGTCGGCTGCCATCTTTGCGGCGCGCTCGCGCACGTCCTCGATGGTGCCGGCGTAACGGAAGGCCTGCTCGGGAAGATCGTCGCACTTGCCGTCGACGATCTCGCCGAAAGAACGGACCGTGTCCTGGATGGTGCAGTAGCAGCCGGGGTTGCCGGTGAACTTCTCGGCAACGTGGAACGACTGCGAGAGGAACTGCTGGATCTTACGGGCACGGGCAACGACGTTCTGCTGCTCCTCAGAGAGCTCGTCCATACCGAGGATGGCGATGATGTCCTGGAGGTCGGAGTACTCCTGCAGGGTCTCCTGGACGGCCATAGCCACGCGGTAGTGCTCCTCACCGACGATGGTCGGGTCGAGAGCGGAGCTGGAGGAGGCCAGCGGGTCGACGGCCGGGTAGATGCCGAGCTCGGTAATGGAGCGCGACAGAACCGTGGTGGCGTCGAGGTGCGTGAACGTGGTGGCGGGCGCCGGGTCGGTCAGGTCGTCGGCAGGGACGTAGACGGCCTGGACGGAGGTGATGGAACCCTCCTTGGTCGAGGTGATGCGCTCCTGGAGCTCGCCCATCTCGGTGGCCAGGGTGGGCTGGTAACCGACGGCGGACGGAATGCGGCCAAGAAGTGCGGAAACCTCGGAGCCTGCCTGCGAGAAACGGAAGATGTTGTCGATGAAGAGCAGGACGTCCTGGCCCTGGTCGCGGAAGTACTCCGCGGTGGTGAGGCCGGAGAGGGCCACGCGCATACGGGCTCCGGGCGGCTCGTTCATCTGGCCGTAGACCAGACAGGTCTTGTTGATGACGCCGGACTCGGTCATCTCGAGGTAGAGGTCGGTGCCCTCACGGGTGCGCTCGCCGACGCCGGTGAACACGGAGGTGCCGCCGTGCTCCTGGGCGAGGTTGTTGATGAGCTCCTGGATCAGAACGGTCTTGCCGACGCCGGCGCCGCCGAAGAGGCCGGTCTTGCCGCCTCGGACGTAGGGCTCGAGAAGGTCGATGGCCTTGATGCCGGTCTCGAAGATCTCGGTCTGGGTGGTCAGCTCATCGAACGCGGGAGCCGGGTGGTGAATCGGGTAGTAAGAAACGTCCTCGGGGACCTCGCCGCCGTCGACGGGCTGGCCCATGACGTTCCAGACGCGGCCGAGGGTGGAAGGGCCGACGGGCATCATCATGGGCTTGCCGGTGTCGTGGACCGGAAGACCGCGGGTAAGGCCGTCGGTGGAGGACATGGCCACGGTTCGGACGACGCCGCCCTCGAGCTCGGACTCGACCTCGAGGATAGCGTTGACGTGGCCCATGGGGGTGTCGCCGTCGACCTCGAGCGCCGTGTAGATGCCCGGGACCTGGCCATCGAACTTAACGTCGACGACAGGACCGACGACACGGACGATGCGACCGACTCCCACGCTCTTGTTGAGCTTGTGGTAAGCGGCCTCTTCGAGGGCGGTACGCTGCTCGTTGTTGTTTTCTGACATTAGTTGTTCTCCAATGCGGATGCGCCGCCGATAATCTCGGTGAGCTCGGTGGTGATGGCGCCCTGGCGCGTGCGGTTGTACGTGCGGCTCAGGTTGCCGAGAACCTCGTTGGCGTTGTCGGTCGCCGACTGCATGGCGCGACGGCGAGCGCCGTGCTCCGCAGCCGCCGAGTCAAGAAGCGCGTGGAAGATGACCGTGCGGAAGTAGGCCGGGAGCAGCTGCCCCAGCACCTCCTCCGGCGAGGGGTCGAACGCGAAGTCCGTGTACTCCTGGCCCTCAATGGTAGAGAGGGCCTCGGCGGTACGCGGCTTGTTGGGCATCGTGAGCTGCTCTTTGCTGATGGGCAGGAGATGCTCGGTGACCTGGGTCTGCTCGACGCGGTTCTTCGCGTGCCAATAGACCAGCACGACGCGATCGATGTCGCCGCGGGAATAGCCCTCCATCACGTACGAGGCGATACGGTCCGCCTCGTCCATGTTGGGGTCGGAAGAGATGCCGACGAAGGACATGACGGGCTTCGCCTTGCGGTGAGAGAAGTACTCCGTGGGCTTGCGGCCGCAGGTGATGACGCTCGACTTGACGCCCTTCTTTGCAAGAAGCTCCATCTCGTGCTCGACCTGACGCTGAGGACCGACGTTGAACGCGCCGGCCAGGCCGCGGTCGGAAGCGACGAGAATGAACAGGACGTGCTTCTCTTCCGCGTGCTTGGCAAGCAGGGGCTGAGAGGCGTCGAAACCGGCGCTGGCCACGTTGGCAAGCATGCGCGTGACTGCGTCCTTGTAGGGCTCAGCCTGCTCGGCCCGATCGAGCGCCTTGCGGATCTTCGCCGTGGAGATCATCTCCATCGTGCGGGTGATCTGCATGGTGCTCTTGATGGAGCTCATGCGCCTCGATAGTTCGCGAAGGTTTGCCATTGTGTGCCTACTCCTGGCCCTTCTTGGTGGAATCCGGCTGGACGGTCTGCTCAGCCGCGTCCTCGACGTCAGTCGCCGACTTCTTGTTCGGGTGCTCCAGCAGGAACTCCTGCTTGAAGTGCTCGATGTGAATCTTGAGTCGGGACTGCTTGTCCTCGTCGAGGCCGCCCTCGACGAGCGAGTTGCGAAGAGCAGGGTGACGCTCGGCCATGTACTTGGCGAGCTGATCACGGAAGAGCGTGACGTGATCGAGGTCGACGTCGTCGAGGAAGTCCTCCTTGGCCGCGAAGATCGCGATGATCTGGTCGCGGACGTCGAGCGCCGAGTAGCGGTGCTGCTTGAGGAGCTCCATCATGTGGGCGCCGTGGTTGAGCTGGTACTGGGTGGTCGCGTCGAGGTCGCTGCCGAACTGCGAGAAGGCCTGCTTCTCGCGGTAGGAGGCAAGGTCGAGTCGAAGGGTGCCCGAGACCTGCTTCATGGCCTTGACCTGAGCGGCGCCGCCGACTCGCGACACCGAGATGCCCACGTCGACTGCCGGGCGCTGGCCCTGGAAGAAGAGGTTGGACTGCAGGTAGATCTGGCCATCGGTAATGGAGATGACGTTGGTCGGAATGTAAGCCGAGACGTCGCCTTCCTGGGTCTCGATGATCGGGAGCGCCGTAAGGGAGCCGCCGCCGTTGGCGTCGGACAGCTTGCAGGCACGCTCGAGCAGGCGAGAGTGCAGGTAGAAGATGTCGCCAGGGTAAGCCTCGCGTCCAGGCGGGCGCTGCAGGGTAAGCGACATCTGACGGTAGGCCACGGCCTGCTTGGACAGGTCGTCGTAGATGACGAGGGCGTGGCCGCCGGGGTGGGTCTCGTCGGCGGGGTTGCCGTTCTCGTCGTTGTACATGAAGTACTCGCCGATCGCGGCGCCGGCCATCGGAGCGATGTACTGCAGCGGAGCGGAGTCCGCGGCGGTAGCGGCGACGATGACGGTCTTGTCGAGCACGCCGTGCTGCGAGAGCTGCTCGCGGATGCCCGCGACCGTGGAGGCCTTCTGGCCAATGGCCACGTAGATGCAGATCATGTCCGTCTTCGCCTGGTTGACGATAGCGTCGATGGCGATGGCGGTCTTGCCGGTCTTGCGGTCGCCGATGATGAGCTCACGCTGGCCGCGGCCAATGGGCACCATGGCGTCGATGGCGAGAAGACCGGTCTGAACCGGCTCGCAGACGGGCTGGCGCTCCATGATGCCGGGGGCCTTGAACTCGATGGGGCGACGGTGCGTCGTCGGGATGGGGCCGAGGCCGTCGATGGGCTGGCCGAGCGGGTTGACGACGCGGCCGAGCATGTTGTGGCCGACGGGGATATCCATGACGCGACCGGTCGTGCGGCACTCGTCGCCTTCCTTGATGTCCTCGACGTCGCCGAACAGAACGGCGCCGACCTCGTCACGGTCCAGGTTCTGGGCCAGGCCGTAAACGTCGGCACCGGTCTTGGAGCTCGTGAACTTAAGAAGCTCGCCGGCCATGGCGGTCTTAAGGCCCGAGACGTGGGCGATACCGTCGCCGACGGCGGTGACCACGGACGCCTCCTGGTGGTCGACGGTCGCGTTGATGGCGCTCAGGTTCGAGCGCAGGGTCTCCAGAATCTTCTGGGAGCTGATGGTTTCTTCAGTCGTCACTTATTCCTCACCTCCGTTGAACGAAGAGGAGAGCTTCTTCCTGATGTTCGAGAGCTGAGCTCGCACGGAGGCGTCGTAACGCTTGCCGCGCTGCTCGAGCATGATGCCGCCGATGATGGACGGATCAACGCGCTCGACCAGGTAAACCGGTGCGTTAAGGTCCTTTTCGGCCTTAGCCTTGACCTTAGCGCGCAGATCGTCGTCCATGGGGACCGCGGTGGTCACGGTCACGCTGACGGTCTTGTCCTCGTTATCGAGAAGCTCCTTGTACTGCTTGGAGACCTCCTCGATGAGGTGGAGGTCATCCTCCTTCTGCATGGCAGCCAGGGTCTCGAGAACCTCGGGCGAGAACTTGCGGGCGTGCTGCCACTGCACGAGGTCGGCGTTGGCGCGACCCTCGCCGCGGGCGGCCTCGAGAAGCGCCCTGGTGTATGCCTCGACCTTCTCGGCCTCGCTGCGGTTACTCGCCATCAGGTGTGCCCACTTCCGCGAGGTACTTCTCAGCGAGCTTGCGCTGCTGATCGGCGGAGAGATCGTTGCCGATGATCTTGGTCGCGATCTCGACGGAGAGGTCGACGACGGAGCCGGAGAGCTCGATCATGGCCTTGTGACGCTCGGAGTCCACGGCGCCGTGAGCCTTGGCGATGACGTCGGCGGCCTCCTTCTGGGCCTTGGCGAGAATCGCGGAGCGCTCCTCCTCGGCCTCCTTCTTTGCCTTCGAGATGATCTCATCGGCCTGCTTGTGGGCGTCGACGATCTTCTGCTCATAGGACTTGGCAGAATCGGCGGCCTCAAGGCGCGACTTCTCGGCGGCGTCGAGGTCCTCCTGAATCTTCTCCTGGCGCTTGTCCATCATCGAGAGGACCTGCGGCCAAACGAGCTTGGCCAGCACGATCCAGATGATGAGGAAGGCGATAAGCGCCGGCACGAACTCGGCGACCTTGGGGATGAGGATGTCAGCCCCGACCGCCTCCTCCGCCAGCGCGGGGGCCGGGCACGCGGCGACGACGACGGCTGCTGCCGCGGCGGCGCACGTGATCTGGCCTCTGGTAGTGCTCTTCATAATTGCCTCCATTAGGGGTTTCGTCGTGTCTCGCGAATCGTCTTTACTTGACGATGAGGGAGACGACGAAGCCGATGAGGGCGAGTGCCTCGACGAAAGCGGAGCCGAGGATGAAGACCGTGAACAGGCGGCCCTGGACCTCAGGCTGACGCGCCATACCCTGGGCGACGCCGGACGCCGCCAGACCAATGCCGATGCCAGCGCCGATAACGCCAAGACCATAACCAACGACACCGAGAGCTCCCACAATTCCTCCTT
>CAVIBB010000087.1:0-9397 GCA_963640745.1 Paludibacteraceae bacterium | reverse complement strand
GGAGGCCTCCTGCGGCGAGCAGACGATGCCGTCGGCGCCGGCCTTGACGGAGTTACCCGCCAGGCGCGCGACCTCGTCGGCGATCTCACGCTCGACGCCGATCTCCTCGAGGGCGGCCTGGTCCATGCTCGTGAGGACCGAGATGGCCACGAGGCGGGTTCGGTCGCCGCCGCGCAGCTCGGCCGCCTCCTCGGCGCCCTTGCGCGCCGCCGCGATCATCGCGGAGCTGCCGAGGCCGTGGATGGAGAGGATATCCGCGCCCGTGAGCGAGGCGGAACGGACCGCGCCCTGGACCTGGAACGGGATGTCGTGGACCTTAAGGTCGAGGAAGACCTTGAGGCCGCGCTCGCGCATGGCCTCGACGATGCTCGGGCCCTCGGCGTAGAAGAGCGTCATGCCGACCTTGACCCAGGTGGCCTTGCCGGAGAGCATATCGGCGAGCTCGAAGGCGCGCTCGCGGCCGCAGTCGAGGGCAATGATTACCTTGTCGGAGGCTTCTTCGTAGCTCAGCATTCCACGGCTCCAATCAGCTCGTTGATGTCGGAGACGCCCTGCTCGGCCGCCCAGGCGGAAAGCCCGTCGACGATCTTCTCGGCGGCGCAGGGGTCATAGAAGTTGGCGGTGCCCACGGTCACGGAGGTGGCGCCGGCGAGGATCATCTCGGCCGCGTCCTCCCAGGTGGCGACGCCGCCCATGCCGTTGATGGGAATCTGGACGGCGTTGGCGGCCTCCCAGACCATGCGCACGGCGATGGCGTGGATGGCGGGGCCGGAGACGCCGCCGGTGGGCTTGGAGAGCATGCTCTTGCGCGTGCGGACGTTCAGGCGCATGCCGTTGATGGTGTTGATGAGGCAAAGCGCGTCCGCGCCCGCGGCCTCGACGGCGCGCGCGATCTCGGGCACGCGGACCGGCGCCATCTTGACGAGCAGGGGGCGCTTCACGCGGTCGCGGACGGCCCGCACGACCTCGGAGGCGGACTCGGGCGTGCCGCCCACGAGGGCGCCGCCGCGGGCGATGTTCGGGCACGAGATATTGAGCTCGATGCCCGAGCACCAGGGCGCGAGCTCCTCGATCTTCTCGACCGCGGCGATGTACTCCTCGTGCGAATGCCCGGCGGCCTGCAGGATCACGCGGCAGCCGCGTTCCTCGAGGCCCTGCAGGTACTCACCATAGGAGGCGAGCATCCCGGCCACACCGGGGTTCGCGAGCCCGACGGTGTTCATCATGCCCGAGGGGACCTCGCACATGCGCGGCTCGGGGTTGCCCAGCCAAGGCTCGGCGGAGCAGCCCTTGGTCGTGATCGCGCCCAGGCGCGAGACGTCGAAGAAGCCCTCGAACTGCCAGCCGAAGCCGAAGGTGCCGGAGGCGGTGTTCACGGGGTTCTGCATCTGTACGCCGCCGAGGTCGACGGCCATGGAGACGTTGTTCTCGGCCATTACCAAGCCACCTCCTCGGCGTCGAAGACGGGACCGTACATGCAGCAGGACTTGAAGGTGCCGTCGGCCATGGAGACGTTGCAGGTGTTGCACGCGCCGAATGCGCACGACATCATGCGCTCCATGGAGACCTGGCAAGAGACGCCCGCCTCGCGGCAGATGGCGGCGACGCCGCGCATCATGACCTGAGGCCCGCAGGTGTAGACCGAGTCGTACTCGCGCTCGGAGAGAAGCACGCGCAGCGCGTCGGTCGTGAAGCCCTTGCCGCCGGCGGAGCCGTCGTCGGTCATGAAGACGGCCTGGCCCGCGCCGAGCTCGCGCAGGCGCTCGACGCCCCAGAGGCGGCTCGCGGTCTGCGCGCCGAGGACGCCGTCGAACGCGACGCCCTTCTTGGCAAGAAGCCCCGCGGCGGCCACGGCCGGGGGCGCGCCCACGCCGCCGCCGACGACGACGGAGCGGCCCTGGCCCTCGCGGACCGTCCACCCGTTTCCGGAGGGCCCGAGTACCGAGGAGGACTCGCCCGCGGCCATGCGGGTAAGCGCGCGCGTGGCGTCGCCCACGACAGCGTAGACGATCTCGACCGTGCCGGCGCAGGCGTCGGCCGACGCGAACGAGAGCGGCACGCGCAGGATCTGCTTGGCGCCCGGCACGAGGAAGTTCATGAACTGCCCCGGCGCGAGCGAGGCCGCGAGCTCCGGCGCCGAGAAGACCATGCGCCAGATGCCGTCGCCGGCGGCCGCGTTCTCGACGACCGTGAAGACGTGCTCGCGAACGTTTGACTTGAGGATCATCGGAGTCCCCTAGCCCTAACGAGCCACGACGCCGTCGGCGAGCGTGCGCTTGCCGGAGACGAAGACGTCGGTAGCGACGCCGGTGAGGGTCTTGCCGAGCCACGCGGAGTTCTTGGAGCGGCTCTGGAGATACTCAGGCGTGATCTCGACGGACTTGGCGGGGTCGATGAGGGTGAGGTCGGCGACGGAGCCCTCGGCGACGGTGACGGGGTCGAGGCGCAGCAGGCGGCGCGGGTTCACGGCCATGACCTCGACGAGGCGCGCCCAGCTCATCTTTCCGGGAGCCACGAGGTTCTGGACCATGAGCGGCAGCGACGTCTCGAGGCCCACGATGCCGAAGAAGGAGATCTCCCACTCGCAGTCCTTCTCGTGCGGCGCGTGGGGCGCGTGGTCGGTGACGATGCAGTCGACCGAGCCGTCGAGCACGCCCTCGCGAAGCGCGGCGGCGTCAGCGGCGGTGCGCAGCGGCGGGTTCATCTTGAGGTTCGTGTCGTAGGCGTCGGTGATGTCGTCCTCGCAGAGGAAGAGGTGGTGCGGGGTGACCTCGCAGGTGACGGGCAGGCCGTCGGCCTTGGCTGCGCGCACGAGGTCGAGGCCCTTCTTGGTGGAGATGTGGCAGATGTGCAGCGGGCACTTGGTGAGGCGGACGAGCTCGATGTCGCGGTAGATCTCGAGCTCCTCGGCGAGCGACGGCCAGCCGAACATGCCGAGGCGCGTGGAGGCGCGGCCCTCGTTGATGACGCCGTGCCCGGAGAGCGACTCGATCTCGCAGTGCGCGAGCGCGACGCGGTCGAACTGGGCGATGTACTCCATGCAGGTGCGCATCATGCCGGCGGACTGCACGCCGTGGCCGTCGTCGGAGAAGGCGGCGGCGCCGGCGTAGGCCATGTCGCCGATCTCGGCGAGGGACTCGCCCTTCTCGCCGCGGGTCATGGCGCCGATGGGACGCACGTGGCAGAGGCCGCAGGCGTCGCCGCGCTCGATCTGGTAGCGGATCTCGGCGCCGGTGTCGGTCACGGGATCGGTGTTGGGCATGGTGGCCACGTCGGTGAAGCCGCCGTGGGCCGCGGCCGCGGAGCCCGTCTCGATGGTCTCCTTGTACTCGAAGCCGGGGTCGCGGAAGTGGACGTGCATGTCAACGAGGCCCGGGACAAGGTACTTGTCGTGCGCGTCGATGACGGTCGCGCCCTCGGGGGCCTCGATGGCCTCGGAAACGGCGGCGATCTTGTCGCCCTCGATCAAGACGTCGCGGAAGCCGTCAAGCCCGACCTGCGGGTCGACGACGTGGGCGCCCTTAAGCAGAAATGCCATTGTTCTCTCCTCCCAGCAGCAGGTACATCTCGGCCATGCGGGTCAGCACGCCGGCGTTGACCTGGGTCAGAATCCTCGAGCGGGCGCAGTCGGCGACGTCCGCGTTGATCTCCATGCCGCGGTTCATCGGGCCGGGGTGGCAGATGATCGCGTTGGGCTTCATGCGGTCGACGCGGCTCATGTCGAGGCCCCAGAGGCGGTTGTACTCGCGGCGGGACGGGATCGAGGCGCCCTCCATGCGCTCGAGCTGGACGCGCAGCATGTAGACGACGTCCATCTCGGGAATCACGGAATCGAAGTCGGCGGTCTGCGCGACGCCGTAGTAATCGGGGTCGTCCACCTGGAAGGTCGGCGGGCCCACGAGCGTGACCTCGGCGCCCACGGTCTTGAGCGCCGGGACGAGCGAGCCGCACACGCGGCTGTGCGAGAGATCGCCCACGATAGCGACCTTGAGGCCGTCGAGGTGGCCGAAGTGCTTGCGGATGGTGTAGAGGTCGAGCATGGCCTGCGTCGGGTGCTGGTGCTTGCCGTCGCCGGCGTTGATGACGATGGCGTCGGTGTGCTCGGTGATCTTCTGCGGGGTGCCAGCGAGCTTGGCGCGGCAAACGAACATGTCGACGTTCATGGCGTCGATCGTCTGGATGGTGTCGGCGAGCGACTCGCCCTTGACCACGGAGGAGGTGGACCCGCCCATGGAGAGGGAGTCGGCCGAGAGGCGCTTCTCGGCGAGCTCGAAGGAGGACTTCGTGCGGGTCGAGGGCTCCAGGAAGAGGTTCACGATGGTGCGGCCGCGCAGGGCGGGGACCTTCTTGATGGCGCGGTTGTTCACGTCCTCGAACGCGCGGGCCGTGTCCAGAATCTGGTAGATGTCGTCCTGGGTGAGGCTCGTCGTGTCGATCAGGTGCTTGACTGAGAGCATTACTTGGCACCTCCGTTGTGCTTCTCGGGCTTGGTCCAGATCTCGACGGACGTCGTGTCGTCGCTGGGCTTGATGTTCACGCGGACGTCCTCGTCGCGGCTGGAGGGGACGTTCTTGCCGACGTAATCCGCGCGGATGGGCAGCTCGCGGTGACCGCGGTCGACCATGACGGCGAGCTGGACGGTCTTGGGGCGGCCGTAGTCGATAAGGGCGTCGAGCGCCGAGCGGATGGTGCGGCCCGTGTAGAGGACGTCGTCGACGAGGACGATGTCGTGGTCGTCGACGTTGAACGGGATGTTCGTGCTGTGGAGCACGGGCGCGATGGCGCGGCTCACATCGTCGCGGTAAAAGCTGATGTCGAGCGTGCCCACCGGCGGGCGGACGCCCTCGATCTTCTCGATCTCGTCCGCGAGCAGCGGCGCGATGACCGCTCCCCTGCTCACGATGCCGACGATGCCGATGCCCTCGGCGCCCTCGTTTCGCTCGATGACCTCATGGGCGATGCGGGTGAGCGCGCGGCCCATCGCCTGCTCGTCCATGATCTGGGCCTTGAGCCTGGCTTCCTCCATGGGACTCCCTTCTACAAAAAAGATGCCCTGACCAGCACGGCACAGGGCATCCAGCACGTATATGGGTCGCCCCAGGTGGGGCTTCTCAACCTTGCTGGTCTCTCGTACCGCGCTTAAAGGTTCAAAAAGATACGATACGCCTGAGCAAGGGTCCGGCGCAACCGGGAAATCGGCGAGAGGGCGAGCCGACGGTCGTCGAGGCTACTTGAACTGGTTCTCGTAGGCCTCGAGAACCTCGGCGGAGGGGCCGTCCATGCGCTGCTGGCCCTTCTCGATCCAGACGCAGCGGTCGCAGATCTGGGCCACCTGCTCCATCGAGTGGCTCACGAAGAGGACCGTGACCTTGCCGGAGTCGATGAAGGAGCGGATGCGCTTGAGGCACTTCTCCTGGAAGAAGACGTCGCCCACCGAGAGGGTCTCGTCGACGATGAGCAGGTCGGGCTCGGTCACCGTGGCGATGGCGAAGGCGATGCGAGCCACCATGCCGCTCGAGTAGTTCTTGAGCGGCATCTCGAGGAAGTCCTGGAGCTCGGCGAAGTCGACGATCTCCTGGAGATGCTCGTCGATGAAGTCGCGAGAATAGCCGAGAAGCGCTCCGTTGAGGTAGATGTTCTCGAGCGCGGTGAGCTCGGGGTCGAAGCCGGCGCCGAGCTCGATCAGGGGGGCGATGTTGCCGCGGACCTTGATGGTGCCCTCGGAGGGGTCGAGCACGCCGGCGATGCACTTGAGCATCGTGGACTTGCCGGAGCCGTTCGTGCCCACGAGGCCGACGATCTCGCCGCGCTTGACCTTGAACGAGATGTGGTTGAGGGCTCGGAACTCCTTAAAAAAGAGCTCGTGCTTCATGGCCTTGATGAAGTACTCCTTGAGGTTGGTGAGCACTTCGGAGGCCATGTTGAAGATCATCGAGACGTCCTCGACCTCGATCGAGTACTCCTCGTCGGGGCTCGCGGGCAAAGAGTAGTAGGCCACGGTGAATGCCTTCCCTAGATGAACAGAATGAACTTGTGCTCGGTCTTCCTGAAAACGATAATGCCAGCGATGAGGGCGACGACGGCCCAGACGGCGCAAAGCAGAAGGCACATGTGCGACGGAGTCGACTGGTACACGATCGCGCTACGCATGACCTCGAGGTAGTTGAACATCGGGTTGATCTTTACCACGGAGATGACGAAAGAGGGCACCTCGGGGTTGTCGGTAAGGAGCTTCAGGCTCCAGAAGATAGGCGTGAGATAGGTCCACGCGGTGAGAAGAACGCTCCAGAGGTGAAGCATGTCGCGGAAGAAGACGGCCAGGGCGCCGATGAGCATGCCGATACCGATGCAGAAGACCATGAGCGTCGCTACGGCGTAGAGCATCCAGACCATGTGGACGGTGGGCGCGATGCGGAAGAACGCCATGACGATGGCAACGGCGATGAGACTGAACAGGAAGTTCACGACCGCGGAGAAGACCTTCTGGACGGGGAAGACCCAGCGGTCGATCTTGACCTTCTTGAGGAGCGAAGCGGCGCCAATAATCGAGCCAAGGCCGCCATTAGTGGCCTCGCTCATTAGCTGAAACGTGATGTTACCAACGATGAGGTAGAGGGGATAGTTGACGACGTCGCCGCTCTTGAAAACATACTGAAAAACGAAGCTCATGATTATCATCATGAGCAAGGGGTTCAGGACGCTCCAGATAACGCCAAGCACGCTGCGGCGATAGCGCAGCTTGAAATCCTTGGTGACGAGTTGTTGAAGAATAAAAAGGTCCTTAGAGAAGCGACCCTTGACGTGGGTCTTCTCGCGGGACTTGGAGTCACTGATTGCTTGTGCCAAGGTTCCTCCCCAAAAGGGAATCCGACGATAGGGATTTAGTCAATCAAACAAATGCTAACACAGGGGTTCCCGCCCCACGCAAAAGCCGTAAAGACATCCAATTTGCTAAAATAAAAAACCCGGTCAAAGCCGGGTTTGAAAGTTCTGGCTCCCCGGGCAGGATTCGAACCTGCGACACGCTGATTAACAGTCAGCTGCGCTACCACTGCGCCACCGGGGAATATGTTCTGCGCTGCCTTCGCGCAAGAAAGTACTATACGCATATCGCCCGCCCTGTGCAACCCTAAATCTCAAAAAAATTTGGGCGATTTAAGAAATAGCAGGTCAGGAGCCTAAAATTGCCGAAATCAAAGAGCTTCTTCCTGCGTCGTCGATGAGCCAGGAGCCGTTCTGCTTGGTAAGGGTCACGTCCACGTCGCGCGTGCCCGGGGCCGTTGCATGGAGACAGTCGAGAAGGGCCTTGCCCGCCGTGGCGTAAAGCGAGGACTCGTCCGGGTGCCCGCCGTCCTCGAGGGTCTGGGACGTGTAGGCCTCCTTGAGGGCGTCCAGCGCCGACGAAAGCGAGCGGCAGGAAAGCGCGACGCTCGCCGTGGCCACCCCGCCGTCGAAACTAACATCGCCGGTCGACCAGGAGCAGCCGTCGAAGTAGGCGTCGAGGAAATCGTCGCCCGAGATCCCGAGCTTCTCGATGTCCGAGCGCGCATCGCCGAGGAGCTCATCCGCAGAGAGGGTCGTGAGCTGGGTGAGCTCGGAGTCGATCGAGTCGCGAACAGCCTGCCGGTCGTCATCGGTGTAGCCGCAGCCCGTGAGCGCGAAGGCCGGCAACGCGCAGGCCCCGAGCGACCAGGCAGCCAAACGAAGCGCCTCTCGGCGGCTCAGCGGCTTCCCCAAGGCCGATTCGGGCGCCGGCGCTCCCCCACCAAACACGGAGGCGCCGCGCCTGGCGAGCAGGCCGCGGCTGGCGGACGAAAGATAGCGCTCAAGCGCATCGGTCTTCTCCATGAATTCCCTTCCGATGGACTGGACGGAAATTATAGACAAGCTCTTTGCAGGGCGGCGGACAGAGCGTCGAGCACGTCCCAGGAACCGTCCTTCTGGGAGATGCTGAGCGTGACGCTCGCGTCGGTCGCCTCGGTGTCGGAGACGATGCCGAGCAGGGTTTCCTTGGCCTCGGCGTCGCCCATCTTGCCGGAGGCCACGTAGGACTTGACGATCGCGGTGATGGAGCGTCGCCTGAGCGTGACCTTGGCCTGGGCGGTCGACCCCGTTATGTAGACGTCGCTGACCTCGTAATCGAAGTCGGTGAGATACGCGCGGCAGAGTTCCTCGTCGGTCAGGCCGATGGAATCCAGGTGCTCTTGCGCCGCCGAATCCGCGACGACCTGCTCGGCGACGGCGAGGGACTCCCCTTGGCAAGCCTTGAGGTCGGCGAGGGCGGACGAGACCTGCTCCGAGAGCGCCGCGGTGTCAGAACTGGACGAGGAAGACGAGGCGGCGCAGGCAGTGAGTGGCAGGCAGAGGACAATGGCGAGCAGAAGGCAGGCCAGGGCGCCGCCGCGAGAAAAGTTCTTCATGGTCATGGTGACCCCTTTCTTGTTCAGCCCGAGGATACCCGCCGCAGCTTGCTGGTGAGCCGTGGTTAACCGAAACGACGCTAGAGCGACAAAAAAAGACCCCGGCCGAAGCCAGAGTCTGATTGAGAACGCTTAGTCCTCGATAAACTCGACGGCGTGTGTTTGAATGCGTCGATACATGCTTTTACGTGCGGTTTATTGATTTAAACATGTTTATTTATGCCGTCTCATTGCGGCATTTGGGACACGCCGGGGACACGTCGAGGGCATAAAAGAGTTGCCTCAAAACGCGAAAATCCCCCACCGCCGAAGCGATGGGGGATGCGTGGCTTAGAGCGGTGCGCCCGCCAGTTGCCAGATGGCGACGGCGATGACGTAGCCGACGATGATGCCCAGGGCGAAGCGCGAGAAGGCACGCTCGCGGGACTCGCGCAGGCATTGCTTGCAGTAGCGGTTGCGCGGGAGGTAGCTACCACGGTCGGCGGGGCTGAACACGTCCCCTCTGAGCGGGTCCACTAGAACCACCCCTCGTTGTAGGCGCGCTGCATCGCCTTGATCGTGATGCTCGGCCAGTCGAGCTTGCCGTCGTAGACCGTGGCCCCGGACTGGGGCGCGTAGTGCGCGATCAGCGCGTTGATGGTGGCCTGGCCGCAAAGGCCGTCCACCTCAAGGCCGAAGCCGAGGGAGTTGAGCCGCTCCTGTACGGCGTGGATTAGCTGCGAGCCGTCGCCGCTGTTGTCGTGCTCGAAGGAGGGGCACCCGGCGTGCCGCCACGCGTCGCCCGCGTCCTGGGAGGACACGACGCCGTCGGCCTCGGTGCCGAAGAAGCCTTGCAGCGCGATCGTGGTTTTGTAGCCCCAAAGGCCGTCCTCAGCGAGCTTGCCAGGCTCCACGTCCGCAGAGACGCCGCCCTCGCCCGTGTAGCGCAGGTAGCAGTCCCAGGGGTAGTCGTAGTAGTCGCGGGTGTTGGTCTCCCA
>CAVIBB010000086.1:0-9417 GCA_963640745.1 Paludibacteraceae bacterium | reverse complement strand
ACGTACTATAAGTCGGTCGTGGCGTAGGCGCCTCGCGCGGTGTGCCCTAAATATTGGGGTTGTGCGCCCTCGTGCAGGGGCGAATCTCGCATAACCCGTGGAATTAGGGGCTGGACCCCTGTTTTTCAGGGTTGTGCGAGTTGGCGCCGAAATCGACGTCGCACAACTCCTGTTTTTAGGGGGGCGTTGCCGGTTCGAGGCACCTTAGGGCGGGCCTAGGGGCCTTCCGGCAAGCAAGGGCAGGCGCTACGCCCAGTTGATGATGATCGTGGAGTCGTCCATCTTGCCGTTGCCCTTCTCGTCGCCGCTGCCGACGCGCACGGCGTAGCCGAGGCGGCCGAGGTCGCGCACGAACTTGGAGAGCTGGGTCGAGTAGGTGTTGAGCAGGCGCGCGGTTTGGATGGGGCTGATCATGTCCTGCTCGCGCCCGTAGATGATGTCGCAGATCGCGTCGGCCACGTAGGTGTTCGAGTTGCCCACGAGGTCGTTGTAGAAGGAGTTGCCCTCGCCCGCGCAGTCGACGTCGCTCGGCGCGAACTTGACCGAGAGCTGGGTCTTGCCGAATTTGGCGTAGGTGCGGATGCGCGCGTCCGTGCGGCCGACGGCGTTCTTGATGGCCCACTTCATGGCAGAGGCGGCGAGGGTGTCGTTGGCGGCGATCTCGCGGTCGGGGTTGGCCTTGGCTACGAGCTCCTTGGCCTCCTGGGCGTTGATGATGTCCAGCACCGTGTCCTCCTCGGCAAAAATGGGCGTTCGCGACTCACGCAAATATAATCCAATGCGAAGATGGGGCAAAGCCAATCCGCCAAAGGCAGAAAGGGGACCGCTGTGCGTATCGAGAAGGTCGCGGTCATAGGTAAGGGCGCCGTCGGGTTGCTGTACGGCACGATGATCGAGCGCGCGCTCGGGCCGGGCACGGTCGAGTTCGTGATGGACGACGAGCGCTTCGCGAGGCACGCGGACGACGCCGTGACCGTCAACGGCGAGCCGTGCGGAATCGTTACGGTGCCGGCGAGCAAGGCGCGCGTGGCCGACGCCGTTATCCTCACCATCAAGACGACGGGGCTCACGGCGGCGCTCGATACCATGGAGGCTGTGGTGGGGCCCGAGACCCGCATCGCGTCTTTGTGCAACGGCATCCGCAGCGAGAAGGCGGTCGCCGAGCGCTTCGGTTGGGAGAACACGGTGCTCTCCGTCGCGCAGGGAATGGACGCGGTCTTTATCGGCGACGCGATGACGTACACGCACACGGGCGAGATCCGCTTCGGCGCGGCCGAGGGCACGGCGCCCGGAGTGGTCGAGGACCTGGCGGACCTTTATGCGCGGGCGGGGATCTCGCACACCGTCGAGGCCGACATCGTGCGACGTATGTGGACGAAGCTCATGCTCAACGTCGGTGTGAACCAGACGTGCATGGTGTTCGGCGGGACCTATGGGACGGTGCTCGATCCGGGTGGCGAGCAGATGCGCTGCTTCGTCGCGGCTATGCGCGAGGTGCGCGCGGTCGCGGAGGCGGAAGGCGTGCGGCTTACGGAGGCTGACCTCTCGCAGATGGTCGCGCTCATGGCGGGGCTCGACCCGGACGGCATGCCCTCGATGGCGCAGGACCGCGTCAACGGCAAGAGGACCGAGGTCGAGGAGTTCGCCGGCACCATCCGCGAGCTCGGCCGCGCGCACGGGATCCTGACCCCGACGAACGACTGGCTCTACGAGCGGGTGCGTCAGATCGAGGCGGGGTTCTAACGGGGCTTCAGGACCTTGCCCAGCCGATGCGAGGGTTGTTGCAACCCTTGATGCAAGTACAGGAGGAGAATACCGTTGACCAGCGATTCTTTTGTCCTTAAGGGAAACATCTGCTGGAATACCACGCAGACCGAGGTCGCCTGCGAGGAAGGCGCCTGCGCCGTCTGCGTGGACGGCACGTGCGCCGGCGTCTGGGACGCGGCCGACCTTCCTGACGCCTACGCCGCGCTTCCCCTCATCGACTGCGGCGACGCCCTCGTGATCCCTGGCCTGAGCGACATACACGTCCATGCCCCGCAGTACGGCTTTCGCGGCCTCGGTATGGACCGCGAGCTCCTTGACTGGCTGAACGCCTACACCTTCCCGGAGGAGGCGCGCTACCGCGACCTCGCGTACGCCGAGCGCGCCTACTCGATCTTTGCCGACGACCTGCGCCGCAGCCCGACCTGCCGCGCGGTCATCTTCGGAACCATCCACGTGCCGGCCACGCGCCTGCTCATGGACAAGCTCGAGGCCACGGGACTCGTGAGCTACGTGGGCAAGGTGAACATGGACCGCAACTCGCCTCTTTCCCTCGTGGAGACGAGCAGCGCGTCCGCCGCCGCGACCCGCCGCTGGCTGGACGACGTGATCGGTCGCTACGAGCGGACCTGCCCCATCCTTACCCCGCGCTTCACGCCGAGCGTGACCGACGGCCTCATGAAGGAGCTCGGCTGGATACGCGATGAGTTCGACGTGCCCGTGCAGAGCCATCTCTCCGAGAACCCTTCCGAGGTCGCGTGGGTGCGCGAGCTCTGCCCGTGGGCGGGTTGCTACGGCGAGGCGTACGAGCGCTTCGGGCTGCTCGGGACGCATACCGTGATGGCGCACTGCGTGTATTCCGGCGACGGCGAGATCGAGCTGCTGCGCCGGACCGGGACCTACGTGGCGCACTGCCCGCAGAGCAACGCGCAGCTGGCCAGCGGCATCGCTCCGGTGAGGCGGTTCCTGAACGAGGGTCTCTCGGTCGGGCTCGGCACGGACGTCGCGGGCGGGGCGAGCCTCTCGATGTGGCGCGCGATGTCGGACGCCGTGGCGGCCTCGAAGCTGCGTTGGCGGCTCGTGGACCCTGACCTCGCGCCCCTGACCTGGCAAGAAGCTCTCTGGCTCGCGACCGTGGGCGGCGGCTCGTTCTTCGGTTTCGTGGGCAAGTTCGAGGAGGGCTATGACTTCGACGCGCTGGTGGTGGACGACTCGGCATTGCGCGCCCCGCGCGACCTCACGGTGCCCGAGCGCCTCGAGCGCTGCGTCCACCTCGGCAGCGAGGGCGCCCGCCTGCTGCGCAAGTTCGTCGCCGGGCGCGAGATCAGCCTGGGGTAGCGGGCTGATCGGCTGCATCTCTGCGCTTGCACGTTAACTTGCCCCTGAGAGCCTGAAAATGGGTTCTCGGGGGCTTTTCTGATCATTTTTTCTCGATTGTGCGTGCTATTTCGGGGCTTTGGCGGCCAGGGAAGGGGCTTGTCGCCAAGGCATCGGGGCAAAAGCCCAGGATAGACCTCGCCGGTGGGACGGAATTGCGTATCAAAACTCAAATAGTGCACGCAGAATCCCATAAAAATGATCACCGATGACGGCGGCCCGCTGCTGCGGGCTACTGGGTGGCTGCCTCGACGCGCCCGTCCGGGGTTTGCGGATACGGGCACCCATCTCGTTCGCGGGATTTAACGCAACGCTCACCCGCATGTATAAAACGGGCCTTGAAACTCTAAAAATCAGTGCGTATATTAGGACTAACAAACGGATTGTTTGCCAGCCAAACAAATTGTTGGCAATACAATCGAAGCAAGTCTGTTCACCGCCTGAGCAAGGAGGAACCGCCGATGGGCGAGAAGATCGAGTGGGCCGTCAACCACATGCCGAAGAGCGAGGACAAGCACCTCGGCATCATGAGCCTGGAGCACGTGGCCGCGGCGCGCGCGTTCCACAAGAGCTTCCCGCAGTACTCGGTGACGCCGCTTGCCCGCCTCGACGGCCAGGCCGCCCGCCTCGGCCTCGCGAACCTCTGCGTCAAGGACGAGTCCTACCGCTTCGGCCTCAACGCCTTCAAGGTGCTCGGCGGCTCCTTCGCCATGGCCAACTACATCGCCGACGAAACCGGTCGCGACGTCGCCGACTGCACCTACGACTACCTGACCTCCGATGAGCTCGCCTCCGACTTCGGCCAGGCCACCTTCTTTACCGCCACCGACGGCAACCACGGCCGCGGCGTGGCCTGGGCCGCCAAGCGCCTGGGCCAGAAGGCCGTCGTCCACATGCCCAAGGGCTCCACGAAGCCGCGCTTCGACAACATCGCCGCCGAGGGCGCCGAGGTGACCATCGAGGAGGTCAACTACGACGAGTGCGTGCGCATGGCGGCCGCCGAGGCCGACGCCTGCGAGCGCGGCGTGATCGTGCAGGACACCGCCTGGGAAGGCTACGAGAAGATTCCGTCCTGGATCATGGAGGGCTACGGCACCATGGCCTCCGAGGCTGCCGAGCAGCTTCGCTCCATGGCCATCAACCGCCCGACGCACGTCTTCGTGCAGGCCGGCGTGGGCTCGCTCGCCGGCGCCGTGGTGGGTTACTTCACCAACCTCTATCCGGACAACCCGCCCACCTTCGTCGTGGCCGAGTGCGCGCCCGCGGCCTGCCTCTACAAGGGCGCCGCTGCCGGCGACGGCGACCCGCGCATCGTCGACGGCGACATGCCCTCCATCATGGCGGGCCTCTGCTGCGGCGAGCCGAACATCCTGGGCTGGGACATCCTGCGCAACCACGTATCCGCCTTCGTGAGCTGCCCTGACTGGGTCACGGCCCGCGGCATGCGCATTCTCGGCGCCCCCGAGAAGGGCGACCCGCGCGTGATTTCCGGCGAGTCCGGCGCCGTCACGACCGGCCTCGTGGCCACGCTCATGAGCGATCCCGATTACGCGGAGCTGCGCGACGCCATCGGCCTCGACCGCACGAGCTCGGTTCTGTGCTTCTCTACCGAGGGCGACACCGACCCCGAGCAGTACCGCCGCATTGTGTGGGAGGGCGAGTACGCCACCTGCTAGCGTGAGCTGCTGCGCGTTTGCTTCGCTAAGGATGCGTTTTTATCACTAAGTTAACTGTGGCCATCAAGAAAAGAAGGGTTTCCAAAATGGCTAAGGATCTGGATTTCGACCTCATCAAGAAGACCGCACAGGGTTACCAGGAGGACATGACCGCGTTTCTGCGCGCCATGATCTCGCACCCCTCCGAGTCCTGTGAGGAGGGCGAGGTCGTCGCCTGCATCAAGGCCGAGATGGAGAAGCTCGGCTTCGACGAGGTCAAGGTCGACGGCCTCGGCAACGTCATGGGCTTCGTCGGCGACGGCGACAAGATCATCGCCATCGACGGCCACATCGACACCGTGGGCATCGGCAACATCGAGAACTGGGACTTCGACCCCTATGAGGGCTTCGAGGACGACCAGCTCATCGGCGGCCGCGGCGGCTCCGACCAGGAGGGCGGCGTCTGCGCAGCCACCTACGCGGCAAAGATGATGAAGGACATGGACCTCATCCCCGAGGGCTACAAGGTCATGGTCGTCGGCACCGTCCAGGAAGAGGACTGCGACGGCATGTGCTGGCAGTACATCTACAACGTCGACGGCATCAAGCCCGAGTTCGTCATCTCCACCGAGCCCACCGACGGCGGCATCTACCGCGGTCACCGCGGCCGCATGGAGATCCGCGTCGACGTCCACGGCACCTCTTGCCACGGCTCCGCGCCCGAGCGCGGCGACAACGCCATCTACAAGATGGCCGACATCATCGCCGACGTCCGCGCCCTCAACAACAACGGCTGCACCGAGTCCACCGACATCAAGGGCCTGGCCAAGATGCTCGAGCCCGAGTTCAACCCCGACCACTACGAGGACGCGCGCTTCCTCGGCCGCGGCACCTGCACCGTCTCGCAGATCTTCTACACGAGCCCGAGCCGTTGCGCCGTCGCCGACTCCTGCGCCATCTCCATCGACCGCCGCATGACCGCCGGCGAGACCTACGAGTCCTGCCTCGAGGAGGTCCGTAACCTCCCTGCCGTAAAGAAGTACGGCGACGACGTCAAGGTCTCCATGTACATGTACGACCGCCCCTCCTGGACCGGCGAGGTCTACGAGACCGAGGCCTACTTCCCCACGTGGATCAACAAGGAGAGCGCGCCGCACGTCAAGGCCCTCGTCGACGCCCACAAGGCTCTCTTCGGCGATGAGCGCATCGGCTGCGAGGCGTCGATGAGCAAGCGCGCCGGCCGCCCGCTGTGCGACAAGTGGACCTTCTCCACGAACTGCGTCTCTATCCAGGGCCGCTACGGCATCCCCTGCGTCGGCTTCGGCCCGGGTGCCGAGTCCCAGGCCCACGCCCCCAACGAGGTCACCTACAAGCAGGACCTGCCCACCTGCGCTGCCCTTTACGTCGCCGCGCTCAACCTCTACGAGCCGAGCGACGAGATGGCCGACGCCACCGCGTTCCGTGCGACTCTCACGGACAACATTATTAGATAAAGAACAAAACGGGTTTCCCTGGCGCCTCAGCTAGGGAGCGACAATCCCGAGGAAGCGTACTTTGGTACGCGACGAGGGTTGGAGCCCCTAGATGAGGTGCCAGGGGAAGCCGTCAGCCAGCAACCCGATTTCATTTGGAGAGGACACACACATGAGCGAGATCCAGCAGTACCTCGATACCCTGGCCGGCCTTGATTTCAAGGGCCTCTACGGCGAGGACTTCCTGCACACGTGGGACAAGACCACCGACGAGCTGCGCGCCCTTTACGCCACCGCGGCCGCCCTGCGCAACCTCCGCGAGCGCAACATCTCGACCAAGATCTTCGACTCCGGCCTCTCGGTCTCCCTCTTCCGCGACAACTCCACCCGCACGCGCTTCTCGTTCTCCAAGGCCTCGAACCTCCTCGGCCTCGAGCTCCAGGACCTCGACGAGAAGAAGTCCCAGATCGCCCATGGCGAGACCGTCCGCGAGACCGCCACGATGATCTCGTTCATGGCCGACGTCATCGGCATCCGCGACGACATGTACATCGGCAAGGGCGACGCCTACATGCAGGAGGTCTCCGAGTCCGTCCAGCAGGCGTATGAGGACGGCGTGCTCGACCACCGCCCGACGCTCATCAGCCTGCAGTCCGACTCCGACCACCCCACGCAGTCCTCGGCCGACCTGCTCTATCTCATCGAGGAGTTCGGCGGCCTCGAGAACCTCCGCGGCAAGAAGGTGGCCGTGACCTGGGCCTACTCGCCCTCCTACGGCAAGCCGCTCTCCTGCCCGCAGTCGCTTATCAGCCTGCTGCCGCGCTTCGGCATGGACGTGACGCTCGCGCACCCCGAGGGCTACGACCTCATGGGCGACCGCGTCGAGGCCGCTAAGACCTACGCCGCCGAGAACGGCTGCACCTTTACCCAGGCCAACACCATGGAGGAGGCCTTCGAGGGCGCCGACATCGTGATCCCCAAGTCCTGGGCCCCCTACGCCGCCATGGAGAGGCGCACCAACCTCTACGCCGAGGGCGACGACGCCGGCATCGCGGCGCTCGAGAAGGAGCTTCTCGCCCAGAACGCCACCCACAAGGACTGGTGCTCCACGACCGACCTCATGGCCAAGACCGCGAACGGCCAGGACACCATCTTCATGCACCCGCTGCCGGCCGACATCTCCGGCGTCTCGTGCGAGCACGGCGAGGTCATGGCCGACGTCTTCGACATGCACCGCGTGGGCATGTACAAGGAGGCCTCCTACAAGCCCTACGCCATCGCGGCGATGATGTTCCTCCAGAAGGTCGCCGACCCCGTGGCCACGCTCGCCGCGCTCGAGGAGCGCGCAACCCCGCGCTGGTACCAGGCCTAATCGCCCCTCTTTACGAGGATGCACGAGGGCCTGCGGATCTGCTTTCCGCAGGCCCTTTTTCTATACCGAGGAGGCGTGCCGCCGGGCCATGGGAGGGCTCGGGCCGCCTCCGGGACGAACAGACAAGGAGAGGGGTATATGGGCAAGAAGATCGTCATCGCGCTCGGGGGCAACGCGCTCGGCAAGAACCTGCCCGAACAGGCCGTCGCCGTGCGTAACACGGCCGTGGCCATCGTGGACTTGCTCGAGCAGGGCAACGAGGTCGCCGTCGTGCACGGCAACGGGCCTCAGGTAGGCATGATAGCCAACGCCATGACCGAGCTCACGCGCTCGGACCCGGAGCGCTACATCCCGTGCCCGCTCTCGGTCTGCGGCGCCATGAGCCAGGGCTACATCGGCTATGACCTGCAGAACGCGCTGCGCGAGGAGATGGAGTGCCGCGGCATTCGCCACGGCGTCACGACCGTCCTCACGCAGGTCGAGGTCGACCCGGACGACCCCGCGTTCGCCAACCCGACGAAGCCGATCGGCTCCTTCATGACGCTCGAGGAGGCCGAGGGGCTCAAGCGCGACCGCGGCTACGACTTCGTGGAGGACGCGGGGCGCGGTTACCGTCGCGTGGTCGCGAGCCCGAAGCCCAAGCGCATCGTAGAGCTCGACACCATCGACTGTTTGGTCGCGGCCGACCACGTGGTCGTTTGCTGCGGTGGCGGCGGCATCCCCGTTGTTCCCACGGGTGAGCACAACCACCTCAAGGGCGCGGCGGCCGTCATCGACAAGGACTTCGCTGCGGAGCTTCTTGCCGAGTCGCTTGATGCCGATTACCTGGTCATTCTTACCGCGGTGGAGAAGGTCGCCGTGAACTTCGGCACGCCTGAGCAGCGCTGGCTCGACGGCCTCACGCCTGACGAGGCGCGCGGGTACATCGCCGAGGGGCAGTTCGCGCCGGGCTCGATGCTGCCTAAGGTCGAGGCCTGCGTGAAGTTCGCCGAGTCCAAGCCGGGCCGCTCCGCGCTCATCACCCTGCTCGACCGCGCGGCCGACGGCATCGCCGGCAAGACGGGCACCGTCGTTCGCGCTTAACGACGTGTGACGGTCCCTCGCGTCATCCGGGAAGAACGGGGCCAGGGGATGGTCCCCTTGTCCCGTCCGCGAAGAAGATACCTGCGGGCAACGCCTTTGTAGCAGATGAACGCGCCGCAGGTCGCGCATAGCGTGTATAGTGTGCCTAACCGTTATCCCATCGGCGCTACAACGCCTGCGCGGGCAAGAGGGGAGTGGCGCCTTGCGTCCTGACCTGAGGGCATATCTTCTTGGCGACGAGGGCGCCCGGGCGTTCGGCCCCGGCCCCCGCGAGCTTTTGCACCGCGTCGAGGAGACCGGGAGCCTGCGCGCGGCCGCCGTCTCGATGGGCATGGCCTATACGAAGGCGACACGCCTGGTCAAGGCAGCCGAGGCGGCCTTCGGGTTCAAGCTCACGGAGCGCACCATCGGCGGCGCCGGCGGGGGAGGAAGCCGCCTCACGCCTGAGGCGGTCGACCTTCTTGCCCGTTACGAGGCTTTCGAGCATGCCTGCACCGAGGACCTGCGGCGCAACTTCGACGAGTGCTTCAGCGGTTTCTGCGGCGTCCCTCGCGTGGGTTGCGTGGTCATGGCCTCGGGGCTCGCGCGCCGCTTCGGCGCGAACAAGCTCGTGGAGCCGCTGGCGGGGGTTCCCGTGCTCGAGCGCACGCTCGCGGCGCTGCCCGACGACCTGCTTGACGTCGTGGTGGTCACC
>CAVIBB010000085.1:0-9578 GCA_963640745.1 Paludibacteraceae bacterium | reverse complement strand
GGCTCGGCTTGCGACGGTTGCGCTGGTCCGCACGCTGGCCGCGCACGCGCGAATACTCACCGGTGGACTGCGCATCGTTTGCGGCCGCGCTCCCCTCGTCGGCGTACTGCGAACCGCCGCGGGCGCGGGTGCGCACGCGAAGGTTTACGTTGGCCGGATCCACGCCCATGACGCGCGGCGCGATGGCCAGCACGTCCATGAGGCGGCGGCGAGCGAGGTCGGCGTCGACCTCCTTGGGCGGCGCGTACTCGGAGACCTGCAGCCAGCGGCCGCGGCCGTCGAGCCCCTGGTAGAGCTCAATGGCGACGGCGTAGTCGGGCAGGTCGGCGTCGTAGACGCGGTAACACGAGACGTCCTCGCGGCGTGCCCACTTGGCGCGGAGCTTCGCCACCTTGGCAAGCCGCGCGGCGAACTGGTCGGAGGCGGCCACGAGCACGGGGACCTTTTCGCCGCCGGCAATCGTGACGCAGGTAGGCGCAGGCGCCTCCTGGCCCTCGACGGCATCGAAGCAGCGCACGTAGGCCGGCTCACGGCCGGAGATGACGTCGAAGACCGCGTCGGGGTCGGCCTTGAGGGCGGCGTCGCAGGACGAGTCGCGCACGAGCGCCGCGACGTTCAGGCCCGCGGCGGCCGAGAGCGTGGTGAACGCAGAGGCCTCGGTGGCAAGCTCGTCGGCACCGACCCAGCTGAGGTCGCAGGTAACGAGCGCATCGTCGCCAGCCGCACGGGCGCGATCGAGCGCCTCGGCCGCGGGAAGGAACTCGACCTCGCAGTCGAGGCCGGCGGCGCGCAGGGCACCTCGGCAGGCGGCCTCGGCGCCGGGGCGGCTGTCTGCGGCAGCCAGCACGAGCTTATTGGCAGCGCCCGCGTCGGCGCGGCGGTCGGCCTCGTCAAGAAGCTCGTCCCAGGCGTCGGCGTCGTGGCCCGCCCAGCCCTCGAAGCCCCAGCGTGTACGAAGAAGCCCCGGCGCGCGGTCGAGCGCCTCGCCGGCCGCCTCCACAAGGACGGCGCCTTGGCCAGCCCACAGGGCGCAGAGCGCGGGAGAGCCGTGACGGACGTTGCGGTACCAGCGGCCGGCCGCGAGCACCATAGCCGCGTAGTCGGCGCGCAGAGGGGCCACCTTGCGGGCCGCGCGCGAGTCGTACCCGCGGTGGAAGAGCGGCTCGCCGGTAAGGTCGATGGCGATGGTCGCGCGGTCGCGCTGCAGACGCACGTCGATAGTCACGTCGGGGGCATCGGTGTTGACCACTGGGCGCATGCCGCGCGCCGAGAAGAGCTGGTCGGAGATGGCGTCCTTGGAGCGCAGCGCCACGAACTGGGTGTTGCGCAGGTTGTCGTTCGTGCCGTGCGAGTCGATGACGAAGGTCGCGCCCTCGGCCAGGTGCTCCGACCAGTCGATGGACTGAACGCCCTCGTAGAGCGCATCGGCGTCGCGGGCGCCCACGCGGGCGAGCACGAGCAGGATGCGCGAGGCGAGGCGGCTCCATAGGCAGGCGCGGTACGCGTCAGCGAGCTCGCCCCCGAACGATACCTGGCCGCGCAGCTGGCGGACCTGCGGAACACCGAACGACGCCAGCTCCTCGGCCAGCAGCTTCTCGAACCCCTTAGGGCACGTGGCAACAAACTCCATCGGGACACCTTTCGCCCGTATTCGAACAACCTAACTGCAAAAGCATACCGTGGGTGCATTTCGGTCCGTCGCTTCTTGCCAAAAACCCGGCAGAAGCACAAGAAGAAAAACGCGTGGATAGCGCTCGCGACCACCTGATTTGCTAAACTCGCAGTAGATTTACTGTCATTCTCTATTTGCTGAGACTTCCCTTATCGAACGGAGGGGCCATGCCTGCCGTCACTTCACTTGCCGACTTCAACCGCAACCAAAGCGCCGTGATATCGCGCCTCCGGGAAACGGCCGAGCCGATTTACCTCACCAGAAACGGGAAGAGCTCCGTCGTCGTGATGGACGCCGAGGCCTTCGATCGCGCCATGTCGCGCAGGCACGAGGAGCGCGAGCGCGAGATGGAGATCTACAACGGGCTTCTTGCCGGCTATCAGGAGGCGCAGAGCGGTAAGGTGTCTGAGGCGGGAGACGCCTTTGCGCGCATTCGAGCCGCCAAAGGGTGGGGCGCGTGATGTTCAAGGTCGAGCTCACCAATTCGGCAGAGCTGTTCCTTCTCGAGAATGTGACGCGCGAAGAAACGTTAGCCCGGATCGAGGGGTCCGTGCGGATGCTTGCCGAGTTTCCCCTCGCAGGCCCCGAGTACCGACCCGACTACCCCGCAGCGACGCCGCCCTTCCCCTGCAGGTACCTGCCGCTCCCGGGCACGCCGTTCACCCTGTATTACCTTGTCGATAAGCCCCGTTCCCTTGTGCAGGTCATCGACATTGAATGGACCGCTGGCGACCCGAGAAGGCGCTTCCGGTCGGCATAGCCACAGGCTGAGGCACCCCGCCGCCCATCGCAACAGCAAGAAGCGCCCCACAGCACAGGCTGCAGGGCGCTTCAATTTGAACTGCGTATAAGCCGGCGGAACTACTCCTCGCCGTCGGTGACCTCGTCCTCGTCGCCGTAGAGGTCGTCGTCCTCGTCCTCATCGTCCTCGTCGTTGATCACGAGGGGCTTGAAGCTCGCGGTGTCGCCGCCGACAAGGTCCTTCAGGGTGTTGACGATATTGTTCTCGAGGTCGCCGCGCATCGTCATGCTGAAGATATCCTCATCGTCGTCAGAGGTGTCCGGCGCGACCTTCGTGCTGCGCTCGAGGCGCTTCGGCGAGGTCCCCTCGGCGTCGGCGAGCTGCACGCGCGTGAGCCTGTGCTGCGTCTTGCGCTTGGAGAAGAGGGGCACGTACTCGAAGAGCACGCTCGAGTTCTCGAGGCCGTACCACTTCGCGGGCGAGCCGCACAGGCGGCGAATCAGGTACTTGAGCTCCATGACGCGGTAATCCAGGCCGGAAAGGTCGGTCTCGGGGCTGATGACCTTGCGAATCAGGCAGAAGCGGAAGTCGCCGACCGCGCTGTGGGTACGGTAGATCGAGTACTTGTGGTTCTGCGGGGCAATCTGGTTGTTCTCGACGAGCTCAGCGACGATCTGGTACAGGTAGGTGTTCACGCGCTGGTTGACCTTGAAGCCCAGGCGCAGCTGCACCTTAAAGAGGAAGTCGGTATCGAAGTCGTTGACGATGTACTCGTGCGTGAACGGCTCGTCGGTGACCTGGACGTTCAGGAAGTAGTACGCCTTCGCGCGCTTAGGCTGCTTGTCCAGGATGGAGTAGAGGATGTCGCGGTCGAGCTTGTCGATGGACGAGTCGTTGGTAAGAAACACCAGGTTATCGGCCAGGTAAGGAACCTCGCTGTCGTGGCAAAGGTCAAAGAGCTGGTCAAGGTACTTGTCGACCGGCAAGAAGACCGTCTGGGTGCGCTCGATGGCGGTGCCGCGGCGCCAGGTGTACATGACCACGAACAGGATGGCCGCGAGGATGACCATCACGTAGCCGCCGTCGAAGAACATGGTAAGGCAGGACGCGAAGAACATGACCTCGATGGCGCCGAAGACGACGGCGAACACCACGGCGCCCGCGGGCTTCTTGCGAATGCCGGCGATGTAGCTCGTGAGCAGCGTCGTGGTCATGAGCATCGTGATGGTGATGGCCAGGCCGTAGGCGGCCTCCATGCGCTCGGAGGTCTGGAAGAGCAGCACGACAAAGATGGTGCCAATCCACATGATGGTGTTGACCATGGGGATGTAGATCTGGCCCTTGGTCTCGGAGGGGTAGTTGATGCGCATGTGGGGCATGAGGTCCAGGCGCACGGCCTCGGAGACGAGCGTGTAGGAGCCGGTGATGAGCGCCTGCGACGCGATGATGGCCGCCACGGCCGAGAGGATGATGGCGAAGGGACGCATCATCTCGGGCAGCATCTGGTAGAAGGGGTTGACCACGCCGGTGAGCGTGGGGTCGGCCGGATCGCAGCCGAGCAGCCACGCACCCTGGCCGAGGTAGTTGAGGATGAGGCAGATCTTGACCGCGGGCCACGAGGCGTAGATGTTCGCCTTGCCGACGTGGCCCATGTCGGAGTAGAGGGCCTCGGCGCCGGTTGTTGCAAGGAAGACGTAGCCCATGACCTGCAGGCCGCTCTTGTTCACCGGGCTCATGAGGAACTGGACGCCGTAGACGGGGTTCAGCGCCTTGAGCACGACGGGGTTGCTGAACATGTTCAGCAGGCCTGCGCCGCCGAGGAAGAGGAACCACAGCGTCATGATGGGGCCGAACAGCTTGCCGATGGAGCTCGTGCCGGCGCGCTGCATGGCAAAGAGCCCGCAGACAATGAGGATGGTGATGCCCATGACGAGGCCGGGGCCGTCGCCGAGGATCTCGTGACCCAGCGGGATGGTGCGCAGGCCCTCGATGGCCGTGGTCACGGTGACGGCGGGGGTAAGGATGCCGTCGGCAAGAAGCGCCGCGCCGCCGACCATGGCGGGGATGATGAGCCACTTGGCACATCTCTTTACCAGCGAGTACAGCGCGAAGATACCGCCCTCGTGGTGGTTGTCGGCCTTCATGGCGATGACGACGTACTTGACGGTGGTAACGAGCGTCATCGTCCAGATGACGAGCGAAAGCGCTCCGATGATGAGGCTCTCGCTCACCGTGGAGATGCCGCCGTTGTTCGAGACGATGGACTTAAGCGTATACATCGGGCTCGTGCCGATGTCTCCGTAGACGACGCCCAGCGTGACGAGGATCATTCCGGCCGAGAGCGGAATGCCCGCGTTCTTGGCCTTACGGGCACGCACGGTGGCCGCGGTGTCCTTGATCGATGCTCCCATGACTCTCCAAACTCGAAGACAGTAGTTGTAGAAGCGCGAAACCCAAACACTATAGTGCTTTGTTTAAGGAAGGGTACGAGAAACATCATCCGCCAAGAAAAACGGCGGCCCGGAGCTCTGCCGGGCCGCCGCAAACGCAGGCGCGATAGGTATGTGAGCGGGCAAAAGGGGCGTGGGCGTTTAGAGGCGCCCCCCCCTGCTGGGGACGGACCCAGGTGTTGCCGCCTAGGAAAGCTCGATGCCGCCGAGCCAGCCGCAGCGCGGCGTCGCGTACTGGCCGTAGGCCGCGATCCAGCTGGACACCGTGTCGGTCTTGATGTAGCCGACGTTGTGGTGGACGAGACCGTCGGAAAGATAAATGCCGATGTGGCCGTAGATGCGGCCCGCGACGCTGCCCGAGCTCGAGCTCTCGACGGCGATGATCATGCCGGGCTTGATGTTGGCCGTCGAGGTGCCGCACCACCACGCGCACATGTCGCAGGCGTTGCCGCCGTAGGAGCCGAGGCCGGCATTGGCAAAGACGTAGGTGACCCACGCCGCGCACAGGCCACTGCCGGGCGAGGGCGTCGAGGCGGCGGCGCTGGTGAGCTTGGCGAGGTTGCCCGTGCCGAGGACCTCCGTGTTCGCCGTGCTTGACCAGGACTTGTTCTGCGCCTTGGCCGCGGCGGCGATCTTCTTGGCCTCCTCAGCGGCCTCCTGCGCGGCGACGAGCTCCGCGTCGTGCTGCGCCATGAGCGACTGCACAGACTCGGAGAGACTGCTCACCAGCGTGGCGGCCTCGTCCTGCTTGGCCTGGGCGGCGGCGAGCTCGGTGGCCTGCTGGCTCTCGAGGGTCTCGAGGTTGGCCTTCTCGCCCTCGAGCTCGGACTTCTGCTGCTCGAGCGAGGCCTTCTTCTCTTCCAGGCCCTCCTTGAGGGTCTTGACCTCGTCGATCATCTGCTTGTCGGACTCGGTGATGCGGTCCAGGTAATACACGTTGCTCGTCAGCTCCTCGAACGAGGTGGAGCTGAGGAGAAGGTCGAGGGTGGAACAGGCGCCCGACTTATAGGCGGCGCTCATGCGCTTCGAGAGCTTGGCCTGCTTTGTCTCGACTTCCTTCTGGGTCTTCTCGATGTCCTTCTCGGTATCGGAGATGCTCGCCTCGGCGGTGCTGATCTGGCTGCTGACCTCGGCGATCTGGCTCTGGGTGGCCGAGAGAGTGGCCGCAGCGGCGGAGTACTCCTGCCCGATGGCGTCGAGCTTCTTCTGCGCGGCCTCGTACTCGCTCTGGGCGCTGTCGAGCTTCTCCTGCGTCTTGTCGGCCTGGGCCTGGGCGTTGTCGGCCTTCTGCTGGGCGGTCTCGGCGATGACGGCCGTAGGCTTGAAGGCTGCCGCCAAACCAAAGGCGGCGCCCGTCCCCATGAACAGGCGCAGCGCTTCGCGGCGAGATATGTTGCGGGTGCTTTCAGTCATAGAGTGAATCTCCCCATGGTGTGGTTTAGGTGTGAGTGAGAAGAATGTGCCCATCATAGCGCTTAATGCGCGCACGCGACCAAATGCACACGGGCCGCGCAGGACGGAGCCACGCGACCGGGACGGAGGGTCGCCCATCGCCCCGGCCGCGCTTCATGCCGCCTATTTATTCTCGATGTGGGCCACGTTGCCGATGCTGATGGTGATGGTGCCGTCCGCGCCGGTCGCGAAGTCCAGGTAGCCGGGCTTGTCGGCGAGGTCGGAGGGGAAGGTGATCTCGATGCCCGTGTCCGTCTTTATCTTGTGGTTCTTGGCAAGGCGGTTGGCCACGCCGCGGCGCACCGGCGCCTCCTCGGGGAGCTTGGCCTCGCGCACGCGCTCCTCGAAAACCTGCTGGACGTCTGGGCGGTCCTCGAACACGACGCGCCCGATCTCGGCGGGCTGGACGACCTCGTCACGGTCGGCCTGCTGGGCAACGGCCGCCTTGGCACGGCCGACCTCGACCGCGGGGGTAAGGCCGTACTCCTCGGCCACGTCCTGCACGATGACGCTCACCTCGGAGAACACCTGCTGCGTTGAGGCCGCCGCGGTGCACTGCAGGAACTTATCGGGCAGGACCTGGATAGTCTCGCCGCCGATCGCGCGCTCCTTGTCGTGGAAGTCGATGGCGAAGGAGTCGCAGTCCACGAGCACGTAGGTGTCGATCTTGGCGGTCGGGTTGGGCAGCGCGGTGTCCATGCGCAGGATCTCGTTGGAGACGCCGATCTCGTGGACGAAGGATTGCTTGCGCGGGAGCAGCACCACGGCAAAGAAGCGCTTGCCGGCCGGCCCGTCGAAGGCGGCGTCGACCTCGGCGTCCGTGGAGCCGCCGTTGACCTCGGCGACATCGGTATCCACGAAGTCGGCTACCAAGAGGTCCACCTGCTCGAGCTCCTCCGCGCGGCGCAGCTCTTCCCAGAACCACTCGGCGATCTGGATCGAGAACCCCTGGAACTCGGCGCCGCCCATGAGGTAATGCTCGAGCTCGCCCGCGAAGCCGGAATCCTCGGCGAACTCGCCGTGATTGGACTCGGGGTTACCCACGATCTTGCGCAGGCGGCGCTGGACGTAGGACTTCGTCGGTCGGTTGTCGAGGTCGAGCGGCGCCTCGGAGTAGTGCTTGGCGCCCGACTCGAAGTCGAAGACGTGCAGGATGGCTTGGCTGACCTTGAGCATGCGGTTCCTCTCGACAGACGTAAAACGCGCCCCATTGTCGCACGAACGTAAGCGCCGGCAGGCACGCGACGGCCGACCGCCCCGAATCCGCATCTTCCAGCAACGGGGCGCGCGGCGCGAGCCCTGAATGCGCGTCGCGCAGTAACCGCGCGGGCCGATGCGCCCTGAAACTACGTCGCGCAGTAACCGGAAGAGCCCCGAAGCCCTAAAAGCGCGCCGCCCAGCAACGCAACATTACTGGGCGGCGAGGTTTCGGGGCGCCGGGTCGGCAGCGGTTGCTGCGCGGCGAGGTTTCGGGGCTCGGGAAAGGCGACGGTTGCTGCGCGGCGAGGTTTCGGGGCTCGGGAAAGGCGGCGGTTACTGCGCGACGTCCTCGAAGCGGGCACCGAGGCGGGCCGGCCACTCCGTGCGCAGGCTCAGGCGCTCGCCGGTCGCGGGGTGCGTCAGTTCCTCGGCAAAGGCGTGGAGAAGAAGCCCCGACTCGCCGCGCCGGGAATCCGCCGCGGAGCCGCCGTAGAGCGTATCGCCCACAATGGGAAAACCCAGGCTCGCCAGGTGAACGCGGATCTGGTGGCGCCGCCCGGTCAGAAGCTCGACCTCGAGCAGGGTGCGCCCGCCCTTGAACGCCAGCTTGCGAACGCGCGTCTGGGCCGGCTTGCCCTGGCCCGGCGCACAGGCGCGCATCTTGCGCGCATCGTGCCGGTCGCGGCCAATCGGCGCATCGATGGTCTTCTCGCCCCACGGGAAGCGCCCGGCGACGACGGCGAGGTAGACCTTACGCATATCGCGGCCCGCGACCTCCGCGTCGAGCGCAGGCTGGGTCGCCGCGTCGAGCGAGAAGAGGACGAGCCCCGTGGTCTCGACGTCGAGTCGCTGGACCGCCTGTGGGCGCACATCGGCGCGCCCCTCGCCCGCCAGGTAGGCCGCCGCCGCGTCGGTGAGCGTCACCGCCCCCGTGCCGTCGCCGTGCACGAGCACACCGGCCGGCTTCTCGACGGCCAGAATCCACCGATCTTCAAAGATAATCCGCAGGTCATCGGATAGAATTTGGGGTTGGGTGCGCGTATCCCCCATAGAAGCCGCCCTCTCTTTGCCGCCGTTCAAACATTCATCAGGATAGCGCCGAGGAGCAGGGCCCGCATTCGCGGCCGGAAACCCCGCAGCCATGCCAAGAAGCCCCCCGATTCCCCGCAACGCAAGTGAGCGCCACCAGCGCACATGCGAACGGCGCCCGTCGCTCAGTGTCCGTCACTCAAAGACCGCAGCAAGGAGACCGCCGATGAGCAACAAGCACATGGCAGGGCCGCAGAAGGAGATCCCCGAGAGCCCCGTCACCGCCCCTATCCCCCTAACCGGGGCGGACAACGCGCCCGCCGCCGAGCAGCTCGGGCTTCTGTCCGCCGACGGCACGCTGCAGGAGTCCGAGGAGGACATGGAGGCGCGCGTGGCCATGGAGGGCCTGATGCGGCACCGTAAGGCCCGCGCGCGCAAGAAGCTCATCGTCGGAGGCGTGATCGGCGGCGTCGCCTTGGTGGCGGCCATCGTGGCGGGCGTCACGTTCCTGGGATCGCGCTCGAGCAGCGACGACCAACTCGCCCCCATGACCACCGTGGTCGAGAAGGGCGACTTCTCCGAGGCCGTCACCGCCTCCGGCTCCGCCCAGCCCGTGGAATCCGTGGTCGTCTCCCCCGGCGTCGACGGCACCATCGAGTCCGTGAACATCGCCGAGGGCGACACGGTGAACGAGGGCGACGTGATCATGACCCTCACGAACTCCGATCTGGACAAGAAGATCACCGAGGCGGCCAACGGCGTGCGCGACGCGAAGTCCGGCGTCGCCGAGGCCACCGACGCGTACAACGCGCTTGTCGATAAGTACAACAAGGCCATCGAGACCGACGCAAAGGCTTGGGAGATCTGGAACCAGGAAAAAGCCAACTTCTACGCCGATGAGGAAAACGCCGGCAAATCCTACACGACAGCCGAGCCCGAAAGCACCGCTCCCACCGACAGCGACTTCCAGAGCGCCGAACGTAGCATCGAGAAGGCCAAGAACACCCTCGCCGACGCCCAAGCAACCTACAAC
>CAVIBB010000084.1:0-9619 GCA_963640745.1 Paludibacteraceae bacterium | reverse complement strand
GGCCGTAACTGTCCGTCACTTTAGCGCTAACCACACCGTTCCCGTCGCGCGACCAAGTGGCGACCTCGACCCCCGCACTGTCCTTAACGGAGAACGCAACGCCGTTGAGTTTCTGTCCATTGGCACCCGTGCCGCCCCCGGCCGAAAGATCGACCTTGTCGAAGGTGAACTTCGTCGCGGTGTTCAGAATCTCGCCGTTGACAAGAACGCCATCCCCGGCCGTGCTCTCCGAAGCATTCTCGTCCGGGTTCTTCGGCCAGAATCCGTCGACCGCGCCGGCCTTCTCGGTCACGCGATAGGAATACGCGCTGCCGTCCTTGGCCGTCTTGGGCAGGCCGGAAATGGTGTACTCCCACACGTCACCATCGGTCTTTGTCCACTCAACGTCGGCGATCTTGCTCACATCGGTTCCGCTCGTGGAGGTCCCCTTGTACTGGGTCACGACGAGCTCGACCTTATCGGGCGAAGGCTTATCGAGGCCGTAGGTCTCCCACTTCTTCGTGCCGTTAAGCGTCGTGGTGTCGAGCACGTTCAGGAACTCCTGGCCATCCGCGTCGGCCTCAACAGCAACGAGACCGGTGTAGGAGTCGCTATTGCTGCCGTTAACAGCAACGTTCTGCCCGGTCGTGATGTACCCGTTCGGGATCTTCTCGACGAACTGATACATGTACTCCTTGCCCTCGGTATCGACCCTCGGCAGACCCTTGACCTCCATGCTCCAGTTATTGGAAGCATTGAGAACGTACGTGTTCGCCTTGCTGCCCGATGCGGTGGCATCGCTCACGTCGGCGCCGTACTTGGAGACCCATGCCCACGTTGCGCCGCCGTCAGTGGAGCGGCGGAGGTAGTAGGTCACGCTGTCGGCGCGAACACCCCACATATTGCTGCTGTCGTTCCACGTCTTGGAGACGGTGGCCGTGGTGGAATCGAGCTTGTTGGTAACCTCGGTCAGGCCGGTCTGCACGGCGGAGTACGGCTGGGAGCTCACGTATGCGGTGTCCGAGCCACCCGGCGCGTAAACATGCACGTACTTCTTGTTAGAGCCTGACTGGCCATACAGGTAGCCGATCTCGATGACGCGATACTCGATCTCGACCTTGTTGTTCCCCACCCGTCCATAAGACGGAAGGTCCTGCCAAATACTACCCAGACTCTGGGAAGTGTCGTTATTCGGGTCGAACTTAGAGACGGTCGACTTAGATCTGTTGGAACCGCCTGCGCCAGGAAGCAGGTACCCGGTTTCGTTCGAGACTTCATCGTACGTCTCGGAGCTCAAGTGAGCCCCAAACGCATTGTTAAAGAGTTCTCCGGCATCCTGCCACGTACCGGTACCTTCGGTACCGTCTTTGATGCGTGCCTGCAGACGCAAGTAAACAACCGGGCGCTGGTAGTTCGAATCTTTATCGTCATCGGCCCACGTCTTCTTGAAGCCGATGCTCGTCCTAAAAGCGTTCCAGAGGTTTACGGTCGGGGTGCGTTCGTCAGCACGAACGGTCCCGCTCCCAACCCACTTGTCATAGTGCTCGACGGTCTTCTCGGAAACGGTGTAGTACCACGCCTCGCCGTTCGGAGCCCACTTCTCGAGGTTCGAGATGCTGTAAGACCACGTGTTGTCGCTCTTTTGGTAAGTCCACTTAAGGTAGTTGTCGCCATCAGGGTTGGTGGTCTGAAGCGTAACGACGCCGCCGTCAAGGCTCGCGTCGGTATCCGTACCACCCTTGTCGTAGCTGCGCTTAAGAGTGAGCACGATGGAGTCCGGGCGCAGGCCCGCGATGTTGTTGTTGTCGAACCAGGTCTTAGTGCCGGACACGGTGGCCTTGTCAGGCGTGTACTTGTTCACGAAGGACGCCATCGAGTCATCCGTCTGATTGTCCTTGATCTGAGCATTGAGGTCCTCGACGACCAAGGTCTCGTCAGTAGCCTTCGAGCTGTCGGAACCCTTGACGGCGTAAGTTTTGTAGCCGTTGACGCTCGTCTCTTCAACCTTATACAGATAGCGAGAGCCGTTCGGCGCATAGATGGCGAGGTCATCGAAATCTATGGAGCCCGTGCCGTTGGTATCCAGGTCGCCCGTATCCAGATTCTTGGAATCGACCTTGACCCAATGGTAGTCGGGGCCGCCGTTGTTCACCGCTCGGTAAAGCGTGAAGGTGACGGTCGGGAACTTGTCGCCCTCAGCTCGGCCCTGGAAGGTCTTGTAGACGGTGATCTTGCCGTTCTGCTTCGAGTTCTTATAAGTGTTCTTCATGCGGAAAGAAGCGCCGATGCCCGAGGTCTCGATAGTCGGGCCGGAGTAGCAGTTGTTGTCCTCGCCTTCATTGTCAATGAGCTCGTCGATGGTGAAGCCGCCGGCAGGGTTGCCGTCCCCGTCCTTGATGAGGCCGTCCATGATCTCGCGCGCATAGTACTCGTAGCGGTTACCGTCGGAGTCATAGAGCGGGAGCTTCGTCGCGCCCTCGGAGGCGCCGCTGGTGTTGTCGCCGTAAACGATCAGGGAGAACCTCTGCGCAGTGTTCTTGGCGGTAAGCCCGGAAAGCGTACACCACGCGACCACGGACCCGTCCTTGGCGGCCTCGTCGGACCCGTACGTGTAGTGCTCGACGTCGTAGCCGGCGCCCGTGATCCCCGCGCCGTCGGTCGCCTTGCTCACAACGAGCTTGCCCCAGCCCTCGTCGAGCGCCTGCCCGTCCTTGGCCAGGCGACGCTGCAGGAAGATGGAGACCGCGGGCAGCTCGCCGTCGTAGTCGGTCGGGAGATTCGTCCAGATTTTGGTTCCGTTGACCTTCACGCTGTTGTCGAGCTTAAAGATGAAGGTACCGTCCTCGCGAAGCGCGGTCTTGCCGTCGATCGTGATGGAGTTAGCGGCGCTGGTGATGTCGGCATCCTTCGCGTTGTGGTTGTCCCACTGCTCGTTGCCGTTGTTCGCCTTGTCGGTGCCGTAGGTCACATCGGTGTAGTCAAGCGCCTTGTAGGTGGCGTCGCTCACAGCCGGGGTAATCGTCGCGTAGTAGACGATCTCCTTACCGTTTTTGTCGTACTTCGGTAGCCCCTTGATGGCAGCGGACTGGTTGTATTTCGGGTCGAGGCCCTCGTCGCCGTTCCACTCGACACGATCGCTCCACTTGTAGCTCTCATAGCCGCTGACAACCTGCGGGTTACCGTCGGCGTCGAGCGTATAGAGCGTGAGATAGACGTCCGGGCGCTGGTTCAGGTTGTCCTTAACGTAGTGGTCATACCAGCGCGTAAAGAAGATGACGTCCTTCGTGCCGGTGCGGGCGTTCGTGAAGCCGTAGGTCTTCTGGTCGCTGTGCTGCAGGTAAGAGTCGAACTTAGCGCTGTAGCTCGTGCCGGTCTGGGAATAGTCGGTGCCGAGGGAATTAACCTTCTCGGAAGCAGAGAAGCTGTACGCGAAGCCCTTGTCGTCGTACTTGGGGAAACCGTAGACGGTGAAGCCGTCGGAGTTGTCGTCGGTAATCTTAATCTGCAGCTCGGAAGAGAAATCGTCCTGGTTGCTCAGCATGCTGACCGTGAGGTGCTGAGTGTGCTCAGCGTCGATGTAGAGCGGGTAGTTGACCTTGCTGCCAGGCACCGTGGCATAAACATTGCCATTGTCGGACGAGAAGACCGTGTCCTGAGCGCCGTCGGTTGCACCGCCCTTGAGCACATAGTAGGCGGAAGGACGCTTAGCAGGGTCGGCGCCCTCGTCGACCCACGTCTTGGAGAGGGTAATGTTCACGAGGCCGACGCGGGTGTTCTGCGTGACCACCTTCGAGCCCTGCAGGTCGGTCTTTACGGTGTAGTTGATGTCGTAAACATAGCCGCCCTCAGAGCTGCCCGTTCCCTCCTTGGTCACGAGACGCTCGGTGCCGTCCGCCCACGGGGAAAGAGCCACGTCGGCGTAGGCGCCCGTGGCATCATCCTTGCCGATGACAGCGTAGCTGTCGTTCGAGACCTCGCGCACACCGTAGTAGAAGCCCTTGCCGGAACCCGGCGTAAAGCCCTCGGGCACAGACTCGCCAGGGGCGAGATACTTGCCGCCACCAGCGGAAATGCCGACCTCGTCGTACCAGAGGTTGTCGTCGCTCAGGGTAACGGAACCGAGGGTATCACCTGCAGAATAGACCTTCGTGCCATCGGACTTGACCACGTCGGTGACCGCATAGACCTCAATGTTCACGCCGCTGCGGCCGGTGGTGTTGCCGCCGTCGTACCATTCCTTGGCCAGACGGACGACCGTGCCCTCACCGTCACCGGTAAAGTTAGAGATCTCGTTGTAGTTGATGACGCGCTGGCCGGACTCGCCGTCCGCGCGATCGAAGCCATAATCGTCCGTATAGGACTTGAACTCAGACGAGGCGCTAAAGCCGCTCGGGACGTTCTCCATGATCTGATACTTGAACTTGGAGCCCTGGGCGTCGTACTTGGGAAGCCCGTCGAAATCAATGGTCCAGGGAGAGGACTCGCGGTACTTGAACGTGGTGCCGTCGGCCGTCGTCCATTCTTTCCACTCCGTGCTGGCCTTGCCGGTCATGGTAAGGCCGGTCGCATACTCCTCCTCGTTCTGGTAAAGGGTAAGGGTAAGCGAATCGGGGACGGTGACGGTACGCGTGGTGCCGTCCGTATTCTTGACCTCAAGCTTCTGACCGGCCGTAACATTATCGACGCGCTCGCCGTTGACGTACCAGACCTTGGTTACACGCGCGTAGGTGTCGTTCGTGTAGCTGTTGGTGATGGTCTTCTCGGTATAGGAATCGCCGGACTTCTTGACGGAATAGGAACCCTCGAAGGTCACGGTGTCCTCGAGGCCCTGCTCGTCGAGCAGCTTCAGGGTGGCCTTACCGGTGATGCCCGCAAAATCGCCATCGGTGTAGGCGGTGAACTTGCTCTCGCCGTTCTGGCGGACATCGACCTCGCACCACTGGTACACGTACTCGCGGCCGGCCTCATCGTACCTATCGTTGGTGGAGCTCACGGTCTGGCTCATGTTGCCGGAGGCCCAGCCGTAGAGCTCGACGGGATCGCCCACGTTCTCCCAGGTGTCGTCCACCTTATAAAGGCCGGTCTCGGAATCGGCGCCCTGGCCATTGACCTTGCCGTTGACGAGGTCGTGGCGCTTGAGCTGCATGACGACGGTAACGTCCTTGAGCTGGTCCTGATAAGCGCCGGCGTTCCAGTCCTTGGTGAGCTCGGACGAGACGGAGCCCACGCGCACGTTGGAGATGACGCCGCGGTTATAAATGAGGACGCTCGACTCGTCCGCCGCGTACTTGCCGAGCTGGACCTTTACCCAGTCGCCGCCGGTGAGCGTGGCGCCGTCGTACTCGGCCTGGTTGTAGGAGACGCTCACCGAGCTCTCGGAGTCGGCGTCCTCGGTGATGGTGCCGGCGACGCGCTTATAACCGGACACGGGGTCTTCGCGCAGGAAGTAGACGTAAGGATTGCCGTCCGGATCGTACTTGGCGAGGCTGCCGTTGTCGGAAATGTACTCAGATAGATCGATGGCGTCATTCCCGGCCTTGTTGTTCGTATCGGCATCGACGGTAAAGACAATGTACTTACCGCTCGAGTCAGCGACCTGCGCCGCGTTGGAGGGGCTGCCGTCGGTCGCGTTGTAACGGTAAAGGGCATACGTGGTCTCAGGACGGTTGGTCGACTCCTCGTCGTACCAGTACTTGACGGCATTGAACTTCGTGGTGCCGTAGTGGGTAAGGCTGACGGTGCCGCCGTTGTAGATCGCAGTGGTGTCGGAAGCGTGGTTGGCAATGCCGGCGTTTGAATAGATGACCTGATAGCCGTCGAACGTGCCGTCGCTCTCCTTCGTGACGGTGAGGCCGCTCGTGTCGAAGGTCAGCTTGTAATCAAGAAGGGAGTTGTCCGGATAGTAGACGGGCTGCTGCGACTTGATGGTCAGGGTCCTACTGCCGTTGAACTCGATAGAGGAGCCGTCCAGCAACGTGTCGGTCACGGAGTACACGGTGGTGCCGTTCATCTCCACGGAGACGGTGCTGCACTTGCCGAACTTGCTCTCGTTCCAGGCATCGACGCTCGCGAGCTGGGACACGTCGACCGTGCCGTCGAGGACCGCGACGTTGAAGGACACGTCGGCCAGGACCTGATAGCAGTCGATGCTGGCGTTATCGCCATAGTACGTGGAATCGAATTTACCGCCGTAGTCGCCCTTGGCAAGCTTGCGGTAGCCGTCGATGCCTTCAATATCATGCTTGATGGTCCAGGAGACGGTATAGTCAACGGTCTTATCGCCGTCGGTGTGAGTGAGCTTCGTCGGCAGCTCAGACGCGCTCGAGACGTACTGGCCGACGGAAGTCGTGGAGTCGAGGGCGACGGAGATGGCGGCGGCCTGCTCGGCGGTGAGCCCGAGCTTGCCGTAAACACTGGCGTCGGTCGCGCTGAACTCGGTCTCGGAGACGACCTTGTCCTCGCCGTTCATCACGGTGAAGTAAAGCTTATAGCCGCCCTTGAGGGAGTCGGCGCTCGGGCGGTTGGCGGAAGCGTTGTCCGCGAAGACGGTGGTGAAGCTCGCGGAGCCGTTGAAGTCGCCCGGGGTGTCCGTGACGGTGTTGCCCTCGGAAACCACCTTGGGCTCCTCGTCAGCCACAGTCTGCTCGACCTGGCCGAGCTCCTCGGCGCTCTTAACGAGCCCGAGCTTATCGGCCAGCTCAGCCTTTGCCGGGACGGAGAGCTCGGCCTTACGGCCGGCCTTCTCCTGCAGGACCCACTCGATGGCGGAAGCGTTGTCGCCCACCTTGGAGGAATCGAGCTTGGCGTCCAGCTTGAGCGAGACGTTAAGCGTCGCGGGCAGGTTCTCGCCCACGAGCTTGAAGGAGAGCTTGCCCTTTTCCACAACGGCCTCGGCGACCTTCAGGTCGGTCGGGTTGCCGTCGGCGTCGGCCTGGTAGACATCGAGCACCTTGGCGCCGTCGGACTCGCGAAGCGCGTCGGAGTCAAGGTCGGCGGAGACGCCGTCGGGAAGAGAGATCTCGAAGGTGTCGCCCGCGAGAAGCTTGTTGTGGTCGGCGTTGCCGTCGCGGCCGGTCGCGGCGGTGGGGTCGAGCGTCGCCTTGACGCTGAGGGTCACGGGCAGGGTCTCGGGCAGCTTGACGTCGGCCGCGTCAGTCGCGGCGGCGCCGTAGGCGGCCGCGTCCTCGTCACGCTCGCCGGCGACAACGGCGCGCACGTACTCGGAGATCTGCTTGGAGAGCTCGGAGACGGCGTCCTCGTCAAGGGCGAGGCCGTCGGTGGAGAGCACGAGGTTGTCCGTCGCGTCGTCCCACGCGCGGGCCTGCGCAGGGGTCTCCTCGGCCTTCTGATCCTCGGTCTTCTGCTCATCAGTCGACTGGGTGTCAGATGCTTGGGCGTCGGAGTCGGCTTCCTGGCCCGTGGCCTCACCAGTGGCGTCCTCACCAGAAGCGGCGGCGTCGCCCTGAGCGGAGGAGGCGTCGTCGCCCGTCACCGTCTGAGAGACGACGACGGCGTCGGCGACGCTCGTCAGCTCCTCGGCAATGGCGGAGGCGGAGCCGTTGCCAAAGAGCAGCTGGGCGGAGAGGATAAGCGCGAGTGCGCCAGCCGTCCCCCTTCGCAGCCCTTCGAGCAAAGCCTTGCGGTCAATGCGGTCCTTATCCTTTGGCAGCATGGTCGATCCTTTCCATCTGCGGCAATACACAAAACATAGACGCTATAACTCTAATACTGACGCCAGCAAAACAGCTTAAAAGATATTGAAATTTGGCGTTTACCTGCGATTTCGTAAGTTGATTGGTCAATATTCGCCCAAAGCCAGTTCAGGTTCGGGGCGCATGCCGAGCGCCTTCCCTAACGCTCCCCCCGCCCCACCCCCAACGAACGGCCTGCGCCCCAGATTCGGGGGTTATGCAACCTCCGCGCAGAAGCAACCGCGCACAATCCCCGAAAACAGGCGCTCAACGCCCCAAATCGACGGTTATGCCAGGCTGCCCCTCGCCGAAGGTCGCATAACCCGCAATAACCGGGACAGTGGACAAAAAAGTCCCCGCCGCAGCCGCGACGGGGACCTCGCATAACCTGATGAGGCGGGAACTACTTCTTGATCCAGGAGAACATGGAGCGGATCTTCTCGCCGGTGACCTCGATGGGGTGGGTGTTGATGGCCTCACGCTGCTCGAGGAGCCACTTGTGGTCGTTGTTGCAGTCGTCGACGAACTCCTGCGCGAACTCGCCGTTCTGGATGCGCTTGAGGATGAGCTTCATGGCCTCGCGGGACTCGTCGTTGATGACCTTCGGGCCGGCGTAGTACTCGCCGTACTCGGCGGTGTTGGAGATGGAGTAGTTCATGAAGTGGATGCCGGACTCGTACATGAGGTCGACGATCATCTTCATCTCGTGGTAGCACTCGAAGTAGGCGAGCTCCTCGGGGTAGCCGGCCTCGGTCAGGGTCTCGAAGCCAGCCTTGACGAGCTCAACGAGGCCGCCGCAGAGAACGGCCTGCTCACCGAAGAGATCCTCCTCGGTCTCCTCGGCGAAGGTCGCCTTGATGATGCCGGAGCGGGCGCCGCCGACGCCCCAGCAGTAGGCCAGCGCGATGTCCCAAGCGTCGCCGGTGGCGTCCTGGGCAACGCAGGCCAGGTCGGGCACGCCGGAGCCCTCGGTGAACTGACGGCGGACGATGTGGCCCGGGCCCTTAGGCGCGCACATGATGACGTTGACGTCCTCGGGGGCCTTGATGTAGCCGTAGTGGATGTTGAAGCCGTGGGCGAAGGCGAGGGTGTCGCCGGCCTTCAGGTGATCCTTGATGTGCTCCTCGTAGACCTTGGGCTGGGTCTCGTCGGGGGTCAGGATCATGATGACGTCGGCTTCCTCGGCCGCGGTGTCCATGTCGACGACCTTGAGGCCGGCCTCGGCGGCCTTCTGGGCGGAGGCGGAGCCCTCGCGCAGGCCGACGCGGACGTCGCAGCCGGAGTCCATGAGGTTCAGCGCGTGGGCGTGGCCCTGGGAGCCGTAGCCGATGATGGCGATCTTCTTGCCCTGGATGACCTCGGGCTTGCAGTCGTTCTCGTAGTAGATGGTGACGGCCATGCTTAAAACTCCTTAGTCTTGTGGTGCTTCTTGCAGTGCATATTCCAACCGCCTGGCCTGGCGGAAGAAACCGGTGGTGAGGGGCGCGCCCCTACGCGTCGTGCCCGCGCCCCATGGCGATCTTGCCGGTGCGCGTGAGCTGACGGATGCCGTAGCCGCGGAAGAGGTTCTCCATGGCGTCGAGCTTGGAGACGGTGCCCGTGGCCTCGATGGTGAGCGTGTTCTTGCCCACGTCGACGACCTTGGCGCGGAAGACGTTGGCGATCTCGATGATCTCGTGCCTGCGGTCGGGCGAGGCCTGGACCTTGAAGAGCACGAGCTCGCGCTCGATGGCGTCCTCCTCGGAGAAATCGCTGATACGGTAGACCGAGACGAGCTTGTGGAGCTGCTTCTCGATCTGCTCGAAACCGAGCTCGTCGGCCTCGACGATGATGGTCATGCGCGAGAGGCCCTCGTCCTCGGTCGGGGCGACCGTGAGCGACTGGATGTTGAATCCGCGTCGCGAGATCATGCCGGTGACGCGCGAGAGCACGCCGGCCTTGTTCTCGAC
>CAVIBB010000083.1:0-9736 GCA_963640745.1 Paludibacteraceae bacterium | reverse complement strand
GGGGCGACGTACTCCTCGATGGGCATCATTTCCGCAGTTCAGCAGGCGTTGAAGAAAGCGGCCGCCGCTGCGGGCAACACCGTTGTTGTGCCGGACGGCGGCGACGGCTCAGGGTCCGACGGCAAGAAGGATGACGCCGATTCTGGTAAGGACGACTCCGGCAAGGACGATTCGGGCAAGGACGACTCTGGCAAGGACGATTCCAGTGACGGCGAGGCGACCCACTACGAGGACGGTTCCTACACCGGCTTCGCGCTGTGCTCCGATAACGGGGACGAGAACTTCTCCCCGTACTACGTCGCGGTGACCATCGAGGTTAAGGACGACAAGGTCGCGGGCATCTCGAAAATCTGGGGCACGAACCAGACCACGGACGCCACGCTGCCCGAGGTCCTCGATCCCTTTGACGAGCAGAACCAGGATTACCTTGACTACGCCATCGACGGCCGAACCTTCAGAAAGGTCTGGTACGAGGGCGTGAAGGCGCAGCTCCTGGCCGGGGTCTCGCCGAGCAAGGTCGACGTCGTGAGCCGTTCGACCTATTCGTCGCGCGCCATCGCCAAGGCGTACGAGTCCGCGCTCAAGCTCGCCGAGGAGGCGTACAAGAAGGCGCACCAGAGCGAGGGCGGCCAGGACGGCGCCGGAGCGGGCGGCTCCGCAACGACGGGCGGCTCGTCGGAGAGCGGCGCTGCTTCCGATGCCCCGACGTCGAGCGGGGCGGATGGCGATGACTCTGCCGCAGCGAAGTCCGAGGCGACGGCGGCTGAATCCAAGACGACGGCCTCTGATGCCGGGGCGCCGGCCGATTCCGAAGCGGGTGCAGCTGCAAAGAGCGGCGTGTCCGCGACGTCCGCCGCCGCTTCCGCTTCGCCAATTGCATCCGAAAGCGAGGCCGCCCATGAGTAGCAAACAGGCGGGTCTTCTTTCCCGCAACAGAAACTTTCTTATCAAATTCCTCAATGCGGCCGTGGTGTTGAGCGCTGTACTGACCTATAACACGTGGGCGACGAACGCTGCCGCCGCCGATGCTGCCGTGACGGCGCAGATGGAGGCCGATGCCCAGGCCGCCCGCGCCGCCTCGGACGCGCGCGGGCCCTACGCGACGGACGGGACCTTCACGGGCTCGGCGCAGGGCTACGGCGGAACCGTGACCACACAGGTCGTCATCGAGAACGGCTACATCGCATCCGTCGAGGTCATTGACCACGCGGGCGAGACCGAGGCGTACTTCTCGCAGGCCGAGGGCCTTACCGAGAAGATCGTCTCGGCCCAGGGAACGAACGTTGACGCCGTCTCGGGCGCGACCTTCTCGTCGGCCGGCATCATCAACGGCGTGAACGAGGCGCTCAATGCCAGCGGCGTCGCTCAGGGCGGTGAGTAGCGTGGCAAAGAAGAAGTCGCTGCTAGACGGCATAAAGAAGGACCTTGGCATCCTGCGTTCCCCGAAGGGGCGCGCCCAGGAGCGCCGCCGGACGGAACTCGCGCACCGTGGGCTTCGCTGGGCGATCCAGCTCGCGTTCTTCGTGGCGTTCCCCGGCGTGTGGAGCGCGGCCTTCACGGGCGTGCGCAACCTGTGCCAGCAGCTTGGCGCCGCGGCGCCGCTGGAGCTCTCGAGTTTCGTCGCGCTTCTCCTGGCCCTTTTGGCGTACACCTGCGTTTTCGGTCGCTTCTTCTGCGGCTACGCGTGCGCGTTCGGCACCTTAGGCGACCTGGTCTATGCGGTGGCCACGCCGCTTCGCCACGCGCTCGGCCTTGACGGCAAGAAGCTCCCGGTGGCGGCGCGCCGTGTGTTTCAGCTGGTCAAGTACGCGGTTCTCGCCGTCATCGCTTGGCTGTGCTTCGCCGAGCTGTGGTCGGGCGTCTCGGGCTACTCGCCGTGGGGCGCCTTTGCCGGCTTGCGCGCAGGGTCGGTCGAGGGCATCTCGGGCGTGGCGTTCGGTGTGCTCGCGGTCATCGCGGTGGGAATGGCGTTCGAGGAGCGGTTCTTCTGCCAGTTCCTGTGCCCGTTCGGTGCGATTTTCTCGCTGCTGCCGGTGTTGCCCGTCTCGCTCTTCAGCCGCAACCGTCCTACCTGCGTGCCGCGCTGCAACCGCTGCCAAGACCGTTGCCCCGTCGCCATCCATCCCGAGCGCGGTGACCTTCGAAGCGGCGAGTGCATCGAGTGCGGGCGCTGCGCGGACGGCTGCCCGGTGTCCAACGTGAGCCTGGTCCGGATCGAGGAGGCCGTTGCGGAGAGGGGCGTCGCCGTCGGGGACGTTGGCTCGGGTACCGGCGACTCGGCCGTCTCCGGCGCCAAGAACCCCGCGGCCCCGCGCCCGGGTCGTCCCGCCGAGCCGCGTTTCTGTATTCGCGGTACAGAAGTTACCCTGGTGCTACTTAAGGCCGTTGCGCTGGCTCTGCTCTGCTACGCTTTTGCGTAGACGAAAGGAACCAGCATTGCTTACCAGCACAAACGCACTTTCGCGCCGGTCGCTCATGCGGCTGGCGCTTTCTTCCCTGCCCGTCCTCGGCCTCGCGGGCTGCGCGGCATCCTCGGGGGCGAGCGGGAGCTCAGGCTCCGCGGGCGACTCCGGTTCGACCGCGACCACGACCGCGACCGATGCCGCCGAGGTCAACTCCATAACCCTCTTTGTGTTCGACACGGTCGTCCAGATCTCGGCCCAATGCAGCCAGGAGCTTCTTAACAAGGTGTCCGAGCGCTGTTCCTACTTTGAGAACAAGTTCTCGCGTACCGTCGAGGGCTCCGACATCTGGAACATTAACAACGCAAAGGGCGCGACCGTCGAGGTGGCTGCCGAGACCGCCGAGTGCATCACACGCGCCCTCGAGTTCGCCGAGGCCTCGGGCGGACTGTTCGACATCACCATCGGTGCCGTCTCGAGCCTCTGGGATTTCGTCGAGGGCGTCAAGCCGACCGACGAGCAGATTGCCGCCGCGCTGTCCCACGTGGGCTACGGCTGCGTGGAGGTCGACGGCAACAACATCACGCTTTCCGACCCCGACGCCATGCTTGACCTGGGCGGCATTGCCAAGGGCTACATCTGCGACGACCTTGTTCGCATGCTGTCCGAGGGCGGCTGCGCAAACGCGTCGCTCAGCCTCGGCGGCAACGTCTACGTCATGGGCATGAGCTTCGACGGCGACGAGTGGAACGTGGGCGTCCAGGACCCCAACGGCGATGCGAACACCGTCATCGCGACCATCCCGGCGACCGATGTCTCGCTCGTGACCAGCGGCCTTTACGAGCGCTACTTCGAGCAGGGCGGCGTCAAGTACTACCACATCCTCGATCCGAAGACGGGCTACCCGGTCAAGACCGACCTCGAGAGCGCGTCCATCCGCTGCGAGAGCTCGACCACGGCCGACGCGTACTCGACGATTCTCTTTCTGCTCGGGCATGACGCCGCGAAGAGCCTTGTGGACGCGGACGACCGTTTCGAGGCGGTGTTTGTCGACGATGCCGGCAACGTGACGCAGTCGTCCGGCGAGCTGTTTACCATTCTGTAGGGGGTTGCCGTGGCAAGAAAGGCGGCGGCCTCGAACCGCAGGTTGAACATCGCGATGATCGTGCTCATCGCCGTGGTGGCCGTGGGCGCGTTTGTCGCGACGCGGGTTCTGGCCGGGGGCGGCTCTGCCGAGACGGGCGCCGAGGTGGTCATTCGCGACGCCGACGGAGGCGAGCACCGCATGGCGCTTTCCGAGGATGCCGAGCTGACCGTGACCACCAGCGCCGGCACAAACATCGTGCAGGTCAAGGACGGCAAGGTGTGCGTGCGCGAGGCCGACTGCCCCAACCAGGACTGCGTCGAGCAGGGCTGGATAAGCGACTCGAGCCAGCAGATCGTCTGCCTGCCGCACAAGCTCACGGTGAACATCGAGGACCCGAACGCAAGCTCCAGCGTCGACGTGATCGGTCGCTGACGTGCGCGGATGCGGCAAGAAGCCCGGACGTCGCGGGCCGGACGTCGAGCGCCTCGCCAGCTGCTCTTTGCTGGCTGCGGTGGCGCTCGTCCTTTCGTACCTCGAGACGATGATCCCGCTGCCCGTGGCCTTACCCGGCGTCAAGCTCGGTCTCGCCAACGTCGCGGTCGCGGTGGCCCTTTTTACCCTGGACGCGCGGGCGGCCGCGGGCGTGGCGGCGGTCAAGGTACTCGCGTCGGGTCTGCTCTTCGGCTCGCCGACCATGCTCGCGTACAGCTTCGGCGGAACGGCGCTCGCGTTCACGGGGATGGCCGCCTTGTCGGCGGTGCCCGGCGTGGGCCTCGTCCCGGTGAGCATGCTCGCGGCGATCCTGCACAACGCGGGGCAGCTCGGAGTGGCTGCCCTGATGCTCCAGACGCCGTCCGTCTTTGTGAACCTGCCTGTTCTTGCGGTCGCCGCGTGCGTGACCGGCGGCGTCACGGGCGCGGTGGGGAAGGCGGCGCTCGCGAGCCTTGAGCATGATGGCGCGGATGGCGGCGGCGGGGCCGGCAAGGCCGGTTGCGGCCGCGGCGGTGGAGCCGGACGCCCGGTGGTCGACTGCTCGCCGCTCGGCCGCATCGCGCCGGGCGAACGCGTCGCCTTCGTGGGCGCGAACGGCAGCGGCAAGACCTCGTGCGCGCTTCAGCTTGCGGGGCTGGCGGAGGCCGACGGCGGCGCGTCGGCCGTGACGGCTGGCCGGCGTGTCGGCGTTTCTTTCCAGGATCCGGACAGCCAGATCGTGGCACCCGTGGTTCGCGACGACGTGGCCTTCGGGCCGGAGAACCGCGCCATCGAGCGGGAAGAGATACTGTGTCTGGTAAATGAAGCGCTGGTGGAAGCCGGTATTCCCGAGCTGGATGCCCGGGATGTCCAGACGCTCTCGGGCGGACAGAAACAGCGGGTCGCCGTGGCGGGGCTTCTTGCCATGGCGCCGGGCGTCGTTGTGTTCGACGAGGCGACGGCCATGCTCGATCCCGCCGCGCGTGCGGCGTTCGCGGGCCTTGTCGACCGTCTCTGCGCCCGCGGCGTCGCCGTCGTGCAGGTGACGCAGATCATGGACGAGGCGTTTTCCGCCGACCGCATCGCGCTGTTCCGGGAGGAGCGGATTGTCTTTGTCGGCTCGTCGGCCGAAGTACTGGCCGAAGAGGGGCTGCTGGAATCCTGCGGCATCGCGCTTCCGTCGGCCGCAAGGCTTTCTGCCGCGCTCCGAGAGGTCGGCGTGGCTGTTAACGATGGGTCTGACCTCGATGGCGTTGAGGAGGCGATATGTCGCTGGCTTGCCGAGGCGTAAGCGCCTCTTACCCCGGCTCGGATGGGAGCGCGCTGCGCAACGTATCGCTCGAGGTGGCCCGAGGGCGCGTGCTCGGCGTGGCCGGGTGCTCCGGATCCGGCAAGACAACCCTGCTCCGATGCCTGTCCGGCACGCTCGCGCCGTCCGCGGGCGAGGTGGCGGCGGACGGTTTTGTCGCCGTTGTTCAGCAGCTCCCCGAGCAACAGCTCTTTGCGGCGACGATTGCCGACGAGGTTGCCTTCGGCCCTCGCAACCAGGGACTGGACGAAGAAGAGGCGCGCGGGCGTGCCGTCCAAGCGCTTGAGCTTCTTGGCTTCAAGGCGGACGAGGCGTTCCTCGAGCGCAACCCGCTGCGGTGCTCCGGGGGAGAGAAGCGCCGCATCGCCATTGCCGACATGGTGGCTATGCGGCCCGACTACCTGCTGCTCGACGAGCCGACGGCGGGGCTGGATCCCGCTCAGGCCGAGCGGCTCGTCGGCGTCGCGCGCGCCCTCGCGGCGCAGGGGGTGGGTGTCGTGATTGTCTCGCACGACATGGACGTCCTTGCTGCCGTTGCGGACGATGTGGCGATAATCGCCGACGGCGAGATTGCGACCACGGGCCCCGCGCCGTCGGTGCTGGGCGACGTCGATGCGCTGAGAAACGCCGGCCTTGTGCCTTCGCGGACGGTTGAGCTCGCTGCCCGCCTGCGTTCGCGCGGCGTGTCGCTGCCGGCTGGAATCCTTGAGCCTCGGGAGCTTGCGGCGGCGCTTGCTGCCGCCAAGCGGGGATCCGCTTCGGGCTTTGCGCCTGCCGCTCGCCCGGGCGCCGACGGGGAGGTGGCCGACCGATGAACTACGGCATCTACCAGCAGCGCGACACGTTCGCGCACGCCCTCGACCCGCGCACGAAGGTCGTCTTCGCGGCGGTGTTTCTCGTCGCGGCTTTTGTTGCTGACGGCTGGTTTGGGCTGGGCGTGGTCGCGGCCGCTGCCGTGGCCATGCTCACGGCTTCGGGCATCGGCGCCCGCGGCGCGGCGGCCTCGCTTAAGCCTTTTGTGTGGCTTATGGTCTTCGTCCTCGTGTTCAACACCGTCTTCTCGGCGACGGGGCTCGCGGGCGCGTTGCAGTCGGTGGCGAGGTTCGCGCTGGTGCTTCTTGGCAGCTCGACCCTCATGGCCACGACGTCGCCCACGGAGCTGACCGATGCCGCGTCGATGCTCCTCTCGCCCCTTCGGCGCCTCGGCGTGCGCGTGGACGACCTCGCGCTTTCGGTGAGCATGACGCTTCGGTTCGTGCCCGTGGTCCTGGGCGAGTTCCATCGCGTTAAGGCGGCTCAGGAGGCTCGTTTGGCGCGGTTTGACCAGCCTTCGCCGCTGGCCCGCGCCCGCGCCTACGTGCCGGTGATGGTGCCGCTCTTTGCCGGGGCGCTGCGGCGTTCGCAGACCCTCGCGCTCGCCATTCGCAACCGCGAGTACGGCGCGACCGACAAGCCGCGCACCTGCATCCGCGAGTACCGTCTCGACGTCCGCGACCGTGCCGTTCTCGCGGCCGCTGCGGTCCTTCTTGCCGCTACCGTCGCACTGTAGGTCGCCCGCGCTTCTTGCCGCTCGCCGCACGGCCGCCTTAGCAACCTGAAAACACTGACGGGATTCTGACGGCAGTTTCGGGCCCAAAATCGCCCCACAACTGCCGTCAGAATCCCGTCAGCATTTTCAGCTTCCTGCCTTCGTCATCCCGACCAATGTCAACATAGCCCCCAGGAAGAATCACTCGAAGGTGCCTGTGCCGAGCGCGGGCGCCTCTCTTATATAGAAGGAGACCGTAATGAGCGTAAGCAAGGTGAACGTTCTGGTCATCGACGTTGGGACCTCGAGCATGCGCGGCATCGTGTTTGGCCCGCGCGGCGAGAAGCTTTTCTCCCATCAGGTGCCGTACCGGCCGACCTACCTGGATGGGGGCCGGGTCGAGCAGGACGCGTCGTCGTTCGTCTCTGCGCTCGCTGAATGCGCATCGGCGGCGGGGTCCTATTCCGCTCAGGCCGCGTGCCCCATCGACCTCGTGGCGTTGACCTCGCAGCGCTCGTCCATCACGGCGGTCGACGAGGCCGGCGAGCCGCTCATTCCTTTCATCATGTGGCAAGACACGCGCAACGCGGCCCTGGTCGAGGAGCTCGCGCGGCAAAGTGACCGCATCTTTGAGCTTTCCGGCACCAAGGTCAACACGGTCTTCTCGGGGGCAAAGATGGGCTGGATCGAGCGCGAGCTTCCCGAGGTGGCGGCCCGCACGCGGCGCTACGCGACGATTCCCGAGCTGCTGCTGCACCAGATGACCGGCGAGTGGCGCTGCGACCAGACCTATGCGAGCCGGTCGAACCTCATGAATATCCGGCGGCGCTGCTGGGACGAGGAACTTCTCGGCATCTTTGGCGTGCCTGGAGCCAAACTGTCCGAGATCGTTGCCCCCGGCAGCGCGGTCGGGGCCGTGAGCTCGGCGTTTGCGGAAGCGACGGGGCTCGCTGCTGGCACACCCGTGGTCAGCGCGGGCGGCGACCAGCAGTGCGGGGCGTTGGGTCAGGGCGTTGTCGAGCCGGGGTCGGTCTCGATCGTCGCGGGCACGGGTGCCTTCCTCGAGACGGTCGTCGACGAGGTTCCCGAGGGGCTTCTTCCCAACGTGGTCTGCAACGCGTCGGCGCTCGCCGGCCAGTACACGCTCGAGGCGAGCGTGCCCACGTGCTGCTCCGCGTTCGATTGGTATCGGCGCGAGTTCTGCCCCGACCTGAGCTTCGACGACATCGCGAGGATTGTGGCAGACGAGCACGCGGCGTGCGAGCCGGCGCTCGTTCTCCCGCATTTACAGGGAAGAGGAACGCCGGATTGGAACCCGCGGGCACACGGCGTTTTCGCGGGGCTCGACCTCTCGGTTACGCGTGGAAGCCTGCTGTATGCGCTTCTGGCCGGCATATTCACGGAGGTCCGCATCAACCTGGACAGCTTCGAGCGCTACGTGCCGTTGACGCGGGGCAGGATCAGCGGCGGGCTAACCCAGACGCCCGAGATTAACCAGCTGCAGGCGGACATCTACGGCTTCGAGCTGGCTCGCCAGGAGGACGCGGAGTCCACGGCAAGGGGCGCGTTGATATCCGCGCTGGTCGGACAAGGCGTTTACGCGACGGCGGGGGAGGCGTACGAGGCCGTGGCGGGGAGCCTGACCTCGACGACGTATGTGCCCGACCCGGCGAAGCACGGAAAGCTGGTGGCCCTTAAGGGGCGCGCGGAAGAGCTCTATAACCGGATAGTGTAGCAACCTGAAAACACTGACGGGATTCTGGCAGCAGTTTCGGGCCCAAAATCGCCCCACAACTGCCGTCAGAATCCCGTCAGATTTCTTAGCAAGCTGAATCGTCCCCCGCAAGATTGTTGGAGCCCCGAGCTGGGAAGAATCCCCCTCACCTATGTCGGCGGGGCGGGGGCGATGCGGTTGCGGCGTGACGTGAATGAACAGGTGCGGATCACCTTCGAGGAGGAAGAGGCCCGCGGCTCGTGCGTGTGGGCCTATTCCGATGCGGTGCGCAAAGACCTTCGCGCAAGAATCGCCGCCGGCGAGAAGATCGTATCGCCGATGCCCGGCCTCTATGCTCGCGCCGATTTTTGGGACTCGCTCAACCCTGCCGAGCGCCATCTCGCGCAGATGCGCGCGCTCGGCGGCATTCACGGCGACTGGTACTTCTGCGGTGTCTCGGCGGCGGTGGCGCACGGGCTCTCGGTTTCTTACGGCCTGCTCGACGCGGTCGAAGTCGCCTGCGCGACGGGCGCACGGCGCTACCACGGAGGGAAGGTCCGCACGCGGCATACCGATATCGATACCGAGGTGGCGTCCTACGCGTCGGGCGTGTTTGTCACTTCGGTGTCGCGCACGGTGTTCGACTGCCTGCGGAGGATGAGTTTCCGCGACGGATGCGCACTCGTCGACTCCGCGCTGCGGCTTGGTTTGATCAATAAAGAAGAGCTCAGGGCCTATTTTGACGAGAAAAATACGGGGTATCGTGGGATTCGGCAGGCGCGCCGGACGCTGGAGTTCGCCGACGGCAGGTCGGGCAGCGGCGGGGAATCCATTGCGCGGGCGGCCATGTGGGAGCTCGGCTTTACGGCGCCGGACCTTCAGGCGGAGTTTCGCGACCCCGTAGGCGGCGGGTCCTTCTTCGTCGATTTTTGCTGGCGGACGGACGACGGCCGCGTGATCGTCGGTGAGCTCGATGGCGGCGAGAAGTATGTGAATCCCGCGATGACGGGCGGGCGCTCGGCCGAGCGCGTGCGCCGTGCCGAGAGGATCCGCGAGTCGCGGCTCACCGCCGCGGCCTCGGCCGTCGTGCGTTTCTCGCCGGAAACGGTGGCGAACGATCGCGAGTTCAGCCGGCTGCTGGACACGTTTGGCGTGCCGCGCGACCACGAGCCGCTCATCGAGGCTGCGACACACGCGCAGACCGCGAACCCCGAGCCGCCTCCGG
>CAVIBB010000082.1:0-9753 GCA_963640745.1 Paludibacteraceae bacterium | reverse complement strand
CACCGTCCAGGAGCAGTCCCTCTACGAGATCCAGGACCCCGAGAACTACTTCACTCCCGACGTCATCGCCGACTTCTCGCAGATCTGTATCGAGCAGGACGGCGAGGACCGCGTGCGCATCCACGGCGCCGGCGGCAAGGCCCCCAACGGCTTCTACAAGACGAGCGTCGGCTACCACGACTGCTTCATCGGCGAGGGACAGATCAGCTACGGCGGGCTCAACGCGCTGCCCAAGGCCGAGCTCGCGCGCAAGATAATCGAGAAACGCTTCGAGCTCATCGGCCTCGAGGCGGAGGAAACGCGCTTCGACTACATCGGCGTCAACTCGTTGTTCGGCAACAAGATCAGCGACGCGATTCGGGGCGACTCAGACTGCTCAACCTGCACGGCGCCCACCGAGGTGCGCCTACGCGTCGCCGCCCGCACCAAGACGGCTGAGGCGGCCCGTGAGGTCGGCCGGGAGGTCGAGGCCCTCTACACCAATGGCCCCTCGGGCGGCGGCGGGGCCACGGCGAGCGTCCGCGACATCGTGTCCATCGCCAGCATCCTCATCCCTTCCGACCATTTCCACGTGGACGTAAAGCTCCTGGAGGCGTAACAGCATGAAGCTCAAGTCAATCGCCCACTCCCGCACCGGGGACAAGGGCAACATCTCGGTCATCTCCGTCATCGCCTACGACAAGAAGGACTTCCCCCTGCTCAAGGAGCGCGTGAGCGCCGAGCGTGTGTCGAGCTACTTCTCCGAGCTTGCCCACGGCGAGGTCACCCGCTACGAGATCGCCAGCATCGGTGCGCTCAACTTCGAGCTCAAAGCCGCGCTCGGCGGCGGCGTAACGCGCTCTCTCGCGCTTGATATGCACGGCAAGAGCCTCGGCTCGGCACTTCTCGAGATGGAGGTCTAGCGATGGAGGCCACCAACATCAAGCGTATCGTCGTGGCGGGCGCGGGCACCATGGGTTACTCGATGGCCCAGATCTTTGCGCGCTACGGTTACGAGACCGTGGTTTACGACCTGGCTGAGGCCGCGCTCGAAAACGCTCGCGTGCGGATCGCTCAGGGCACCGACAACCTGGTCGACGACGAAGAGATTTCCCGCGAGGAGGGCGACGCGCTTCTCGCCAGGCTCGAGTACACCTGCAACAAGAGCTGCTTTGCCAACTGCGACCTCATGGTCGAGTCCATCGTCGAGAAGCTCGAGATCAAGCAGGCGTTCTATCGCGAGGTGAGCGAGCTGGCCCGTCCGGATGCGATTCTGGCGAGCAACACCTCGGGCCTCTCGATCAACGCGCTGGCCAGCGCCGTCGCCGAACCCGAGCGTTTCATCGGCATGCACTGGTTCAACCCGTCGAACATCATCCCGCTCATCGAGATCGTGCGCGCCGACGCAACGAGCGACGGCTGTGCCGAGGCAGTGCGCGACGTTGCCCTGCGCATCGGCAAGAAGCCCGTGGTCGTCGCCCGCGACGTGCCTGGCTTTGTGGCCAATCGCTTGCAGTTCGCCGTGCTCCGCGAGGCCCTTCACCTGGTCGAGGAGGGTGTCGTGGATGAACAGGGCGTCGACGATGTCATGCGCTACGGCTTGGGCGTTCGTTACGCCTGCCTGGGCCCGCTGGCAATCGCCGACTTCGGCGGGCTGGACACCTTCCACCACATCGCGAGCTATCTCAACGCCGATTTGTGCAACGACAGCGAGCCTTCTCGCCTGTTGACCGAGAAGTACGAGACCGGGGCCTTTGGCGTGAAGGCCGGGCGCGGCTTCTACGACTACTCCGACGGTCGCGATGTGACCGCGACACAGGAGCGCGACGAGGCCTACCTCGCCGTCGTTCGCGCACTCAAGCTGTAAACAGCCGCGACGGCATCGGGAGATATGGCCGGCTCTGCCGAAGCCGGCACGCCCGCATGCTCGCATGCCCGTATGCCCGTATGCCCGTATGCCCGTATGCCCGCATCGACAATCGGCCTCATAAACCGAGCGATCCCGCAAGGCGCAAAACCTCGCGGGATCGACTTGTATCGATGCATAGAGACCCGCCTACTTGCGCGGTCCCTTCTTCTTGCGAACGCTGTAGCCAAAAGTACCCAGTCGTTTGCCCAGCTCAAAGTACTCTCCGTGGCTGTAGGCAGTGAGGCCCGCGCGGGCAAGGTCGAGGCGGCCGCGCTCGTCGAGCAGGGTGTCATCGGCCTGGACGGCCTCGACGCTCGCGAGGAACATGTGATGGCTGCCGAGCTCCTTGACCTCGATGACCTTGCACTCGATGTTCACCGGGCTCTCGGCGATGACAGGTGCGTGCGCAAGCGTCGCCGCCGGCTCCGGCGTGAGGCGGCACTCTTTCCACTTGTCCCAATCACGGCCGGAGCGCGCGCCGCACCAGTCGCACGCGCGCTGCAGCTTCGCCGTGGTCAGGTTGACCACGAACTCGCCCGACTCGCGGATGATGGGGTAGCTCGCCCGCTCGGGCCGCACAGAGATGTAGAGCATCGGCGGGTTCGTGCAGATGGTGCCCGTCCACGCGATGGTGACGATGTCCGTCTGTCCAGCCTCGTTTCCGCAGCTCACCATAACCGCCGGCAGCGGATAGAGCATATTTCCGCCGGACCAAACCTGCTTAGCCATCCTGGCTCCTTTCCCTTTGGCGCGAGTACGGGACCTATTGTGCCGGATGGGAAGAGGCGCCGCGGAGAAATTCCGCCTGCGCTTGTCATTGGTCGCGGAGAAAACGTATCCGTTGGGAGCGGGCCCATCCCAGCGGGCGTGCTTTCTCCGCAAATGAGCTTCTTTGCGTCCCAGCGGGCGTGTTTTCTCCGCAAACCGAGCCAAGAAGTCCCAACGGGCGCTATTTTTCCGCGCGGCCCCGCTAACCCAGCTCGACGGTAAAGAGCGGCTTGTAGCGCGCCCCGCCTTTCTCCAGATAGCTGCGGTACAGCGTGACCGCATGCGCCTCGCACGGCAGCGGAAAGCCGAGGCTGGGAAGCGCGCCGTTCGGAAGCTTGGCCCGCCGAGCCAGCGTCACGTGCGGCAAGAAGGAATTCGACCGATCGAAATCCACGCCACGCTCCGCGAGCCCCTCGCGGACCCTCTCGGCCAAGGCCATGAGCTCGGGATCCCTGGCAATCTCGAGCCAGAGGCCCGAGCCGCCCGCGCGCTTTCCGAAGGCGCCCAGGCCCACGACGTCGATGGGCACGGGGCCGACCGTGCGGCATGCCTCGTCGATGGCATCCATTGCGTCGCGGGCCTCAGCCTCGCCTATCTCGCCAAGAAACGCCAGCGTAAGGTGGTAGTTCTCCGCCGGGACAAAGCGCCCCTCGACGTCGCGCCCCAGCTGACGCGCCAGCGCTGCGGCGTCGTCGACGAACTCTTCCGGCATGTCCAGCGCAATGAACGCCCGCATCTTACCTCCCCCGCACTCGCGGCATCGGGACAGCCCCTTTGCCCGCTTTTGCTCAAAATAGAACAAATGTTGCATACTCTGTGACGGCAAGAAACGCACGCAAATGTTGTCCCGCAGGCCACGCAAAATAGTCTCACACAAAACCAGGAGGAGGTGCAGATGGGACCGGACCCGATCATACGGCGCGACCCGGTGGACACCGGGCGCATCTACATGTGCATCGACCTCAAGAGCTTCTACGCCTCCGTCGAATGCGCGGACCGCGGGCTCGACCCCTTTACCACGAACCTCGTGGTGGCCGACCCAAGCCGAGGGGACGGCACGATTTGCCTCGCCGCGAGCCCCGCGATCAAAGCCCTCGGGGTCTCGAGCCGCGCGCGCGTCTTCGAGATCCCCAAGGACATCGAGTACATCAAAGCCCCGCCACGCATGAAGCGCTACATGGAGGTCTCGGCCCAGATCTACGGCATCTACCTGCAGCGCATTAGCGCGCAGGACATCCATGTGTACTCGATCGACGAGTGCTTCATCGACGCGACGCCCTACCTCAAGCTCTACAAGACCGACGCCCGCAGCCTCGCCAAGCTCCTCATGAAGGACGTCGAGGAGCAGACGCATATCTGCGCGACGGCGGGCATCGGCACGAATCTCTTCCTTGCCAAGGTCGCGCTCGATGTGACGGCAAAGCACGTGGACGACCACATCGGATTCCTCAACGAGAAGGAATTCCGGCGCAAGATCTGGCATCACCGGCCCATCACCGACATCTGGGGGATCGGGCCCGGCATCGCGCGGCGCCTTTTGCAATACAACGTGCGCGACCTCGCGGGAATCACGCAGATAGACGAACGGTTCCTGCATAAAGAATTTGGCGTGAACGCCGAGTACCTCATCGACCACGCTTGGGGCTACGAGTCCTGCACGATGGCAGACATCCACGCGTACCGGCCGCGCGGGCACTCGACGAGCAACGGCCAGGTCCTCATGCGCGACTACAGTTTTGCCGAGGCGCGCAACGTCCTGCGCGAGATGGCCTCGGCCTCGGCGCTCGACCTTGTGGAGAAACGCCTGGCCTGCGAATCGATCGCGCTCTATGTGGGTTACTCGTGGGACGACCTGGGGGCTCCGAGCGCAGGCGCGGCGCGCAAGCTCGGCAAGCTCACGAACTCCCGCAACGAGCTGCTGGAGCGCACGCTGGAGATCTACGACGAGATAGTAGACCGCGACCGCTCTATCAGGCGCCTCAGCGTAAGCCTCGGAGGCCTTGCCGACGAGAAGTGCGCCACCCAGACGCTCTTCGACGATGTGGCCGCAGCCGAGGAGGAACACAGCCTGAGTGCCGCAACCCTCGCCGTTCAGAAGAAGTTCGGCAAGAACGCCCTGCTCCGCGGCGTGAGCCTGCGCGAAGAGGCGACGCAACGCGAGAGAAACAACCAGGTGGGAGGTCACCGTGCAGAGTAACCCGCATCAAGGCACGCCGGACAGCCCGCGCCGCCATCGCCCCGAGGACGAGCCGCTGGGCCGGCCCCGCACCTCTCGCCTACCGAAGCCGCGGGCCGATCGTGCGAGTCAGTTCATGCCCTTTGCGGCGCTCACCGGCTTCGAGGACTACCTGCGCGCCACCGACGACGAGCGCGAGCAGATGTACGCCGACGAGAACTTCACCCACCCCGAGGACTTCACCACGTGGGACTAAAGGTCTTGAGCAAAGAAACTTGGGATTCGATAGGAGTGCCCATGGACGCAAAGAAACTTGAGGAGCTTATGGGCTTCTCCCCCGGCGAGCTTGAAGAAACCGCCAAAGCATACGAGCGGGATGAGTGGCCGACCGGCAAGACGGTCCGCATGGGCCGGCCTCCGATAGCCGACGAACCGACGAAGGTGATCTCCGGACGAGTCGGAGAGTCGGTGCTCGCGGCCTTCGACGCAAAAGCCAAGCGAAACGGCCAAACGCGGACAGAGCGCCTCCGTGAATTAGTCACGAACGACGCTCTCACCGCATAAATACACGTAAAGCCCCCGCTACCGTTCTCGCAGCTCGGGCACAAAGCGTTGGGCGGCGAGCAGTGCCAGCACGACCGTGACGCCGAGCTCCGCGAGCAGGCTCGCCTGTCCGGCGCTTCTTGCCAGGTTAACCACGCAAAGGGGAAGGCCGCCGACGAACCAGAGCGCGGCTCCGAGGATCACCTTGTCGGAAACCGTCGGCTCCTTGCGGCAGGCGGCCACCGTCGCGCGCCACGCACGCACCTCCAGCACGGCTAAGGCCACAACCAGCACCACGACGACGCCTAAAGCAGCGACCGAAACGGCGGCAACGGCATCGCCGGAGAGCCCGGCCACAACAGCCTCGGAAACCAGCTCGACCGCCGTCACGGCCACCATTCCCGCCGCAGCCGCGCCAAGCGAACGCCGAGCCTTGCCACGAAGCTGCGCATACGCCGCCTCAAGTTTTTTCGCCTTGCTCCCCGCCTTGCCGCTCATCTGCGCCCCTTTCCAGAAGACGGCGCCCCGCCGTTTGCAGAGCGCCGCCCGTCTCGTGCTTAATCGTTGCTTTGCCGTTCCCGGCGCGCGTTCGCTACTCGACGACGATGTTGTCCGTGGCGGTGTCGGCGCCGTTGCTCGCAATGAGCTTCTTGTAGTAGTAGAAGCTCTTCTTCTTGCCGCGCTTGCCGGTGCCGTCACCGTGGTCGTCCTGGTCAACCGAGATCTGGCCGTAGCGCTTGGTCATCTCGGAGGTGCCGGAGCTGATCAGGTCGATCGGGCCCCACCAGGCGTAACCGAAGACGTCGACGCCGTCCAGGATGGCCTGGTGCATCTGCTCGACGTGCTCCTTCATGTACTCGATGTGGGCGTCGTCGTCGCAGTAGCCGTTCTCGTCGCGGTTCTCGGTCATGCCGTTACCGTTCTCCGCGATGAAGATGGGCAGGTGATAGCGGTCGTAGATGTGGTTGAGGGTGATGCGGAAGCCCACGGGGTCGATCGGCCAGCCCCACTCGGTAAGCTCGAGGTACTGGTTCTTGATCTCGGTGAGGAGCTTGCCGGACGGCTCCGGGGAGACCTTGCCCTTGTAGCGCATGATGTAGGTCATGTAGTAGCTGATGGAGATGTAGTCCACGACGCCCTTCTTCAGGGTCTCAAGGTCGCCCTCCTCCATCTGGATGTCCACGCCGTAGTCGCGGAAGAAGCGCTTGACGTAGTAGGGGTACTCGCCCTTAGCCTGGATGTCGGTGAAGAACCAGTTGAAGTGGTCCTCAAAGAGCACCTGGAGCTGGTCCTCGGGCTTGGAGGTCTCGGCGTAGTTCTCCAGACGGCAGAGCATGTTGCCGATGTGGGCCTCAGGGTCGATCTCACGCAGCTTGATGACGGCCTTGGCGGAAGCCACGAGCTGGTTGTGGGCAATCTGGAACTTCTCGGGCCAGCGGCCGGCGTAGGGGTTGGAGCCGTCCTCGTTCTCATCCCAGATGGCGCCGCAGCAGGTGCAGGGGTTGGCGTAGACGTGGTTGATCTCGTTGAAGGTCATCCAGTACTTGACCTTGCCCTTGTAGCGCTTAAAGAGGGTCTCGGCGTAGCGCTCGAAGGCGTCGACCACGTGGCGGCTCGCGAAGCCGTTGTACTCCTCGGCCAGGTGAAGCGGCATGTCGAAGTGGTTGAGCGTGACCATGGGCTCGATGCCGTTCTTGTGGCACTCGTCGAAGACGCGGTCGTAGAAGGCCAGCCCCTCCTCGTTGGGCACGGCGTCGTCGCCGTTGGGGAAGATGCGCGACCAGCTGATGGACATGCGGAAGACGCCGAAGCCCATCTCGCCAAGAAGGGCGATGTCCTCCTTATAGGTGTGGTAGAAGTCGATGCCGCGACGCTTGGGGAAGTCATAGGCGGCCTCGTCGGCCTTGCGGGCAGCGAGTGACTGACGCGTCACCGAGTTGAGAGGACCGCCCTCGACGATGCCCTCACGGGCGCAGGTCTCGCGGTCAAGAAGGATGACGTAGTCGGACACGGCCGGGCCGCGGCCGCCCTCGTCCCAAGCGCCCTCGATCTGGTTGGCCGCGGTGGCGCCGCCCCAGAGGAATCCCTCGGGGAACTTCTCGCCGAAGTCGTAGGTAGTGAGGTCAATCATGGCAGTTCCTTTCTACTTTGATGCATTAACTTTTATAGAGGAGGTCTAGCGCTTTCCCGTCCGGGGAAAGAAGCGCTGGTAGAGCCTTTGAAGGTTGGTCTTGTGCCGACGGAGCAAGGGCCGCTTACTTGCGGGCGGCGAGCGCCTTTACCACCGGCATCATCTTCTTTGCCATGTGGAGTTCGGCGGCGATGGTCATCAGGGTGTCCTGCGCGTGGACAAAGAGCACCGAGAACTCCATCGTCTCTCCTGAAGCCTCGCGCTGGATCATGTCGGTCTGGGACCGGTGCGCCGCGAGGATCTTCTTTTCGGCTTCCTCAAGGAAGCCCTCGGCGGCCTCGAGGTCGAGCTCAGCCAGGGCATCCATGGCCTTGTCGATGAAGACGCGCGCGTCTCCGGCGTTAAGGATGACCCCCATTGCGATGGTCGGGATATCGAACGTCTCCTCAGCCATGTCGTGTTCCTCTCTGTGGGCCCCGGCCCGGGACGCAGGCCGGGGCGTTTCTTGCTAGTCGAACGGATACGTGCTCAGAAGTGCTCGGGGCGCGAGCCTACTCGGCGGCGACTGCGGCGGCCTCGGCCTTGGCGGCGGCCTTAGCGGCCTTCTTCGCGGCCTTCTCGGCGGCCTTCTCCTCCTCCAGCTTGAGCTGGTAGTTGTCGGCGGCCTTGAAGAACGGGAACCAAAGCACCGCGGCGATCAGCAGGTTGACGCATACCAGGGCGATGTTGCGGACGTCGCCGCCGGACATGAAGAAGGCGGAGACCGCGTTGGGCAGGAAGTTCATGTCGAAGTTCTCGACGTGGAGGCTCGCCCAGCCCATGCTCATCCAAAGGTACGCGTTCGCGGAGAGCAGGATGGACTGCAGGACCATCGGGATGAACATGAAGGGGTTCGCGACGATGGTGGAGAAGACCAGCGGCTCGTTGATGTTGAAGAGCGACGGGATGATGGTGGCGCGGCCGAGGGTCTTGTTCTTCTTGGACTTGGAGAAGAGCATGTAGAAGGCCAGGGGCAGGGTGGCGCCCTCGCCGCCAATCATGATGTAGCGGGTGATGCCGTAGGCGTTGATGTTTGTCGGGGCGAGGCCGGCAGCGTAGGCGGCCATGTTCTCGGCAAGAGCGGACTTCTGGATGGACTGCTGAATGGGCGAGAAGACCCAGCCGGAGATGCCGAAGAAGTAGAAGGTGTCCATGACGAACGGGATCGCGATGGTGCCGGGGAGCGTCTGGGCGAAGTTCGTCACCGGGGAGAGGATGATGGCGACGGCGCCGAAGACGTCGACCTGGCCGATGAAGGTCACGAGCCAAGCGATGAAGAGCGAGAGCAGAACGGCCAGGATGTTGTCGAACCAGTTCTTGACGAAGTCGGGGATCACCGAGTCCTCGCCGAAGAAGCTCATACGGGCCATGCGCTTGTAGATGAAGCCGACCACGAAGCCGACGACCATGGCGGTGAACATGCCGCCCGCGCCGAACTTGTTGATGGTAAAGACGTAGCCCGCGTCAGTGACGTCGGGGTTCATGCAGAGCATGAAGGCGCCGATGCCGGTGAAGCCGGCGATCATCGAGCGGTCCTTGCGGCCTTCCTTGACGGCGACGTTGTGAGGGATGATGAACGCCATGAACATGCCGACAAGGCCGAAGGAATAGGTGGTCAGAGGCGAGAGGTCGGGCAGGAAGGCAAAGAACCTGCGCAGGATGTTCCACAAGCTCGGGATGGCGGAGACCATCGAGAAGGGAACGATGTAGAGAACCGCGTCGGAGATGACGCCGAACCAGTACGTCGAGGTCAGGCGGTTCATGAGCGGCACGATGTGCTTAGTGATCCACTCCTGGACCGCTGTCATCATTTTCTGAAGCATCGCAACCCTCCCCTACTCGTCAAGAAGGTCGTAGGCGTCCTCGAGGATGCCCTCGCCGTCGAGCGCAGCGTAGTAGTCCGGGTCGATCGCCATGACCTTGACGCCGTAGGGAGCGACCTGGGCCGAGATCTCGGGCACCTCGCTCGCGAAGTGAGGGCCGAGGAGCAGGACGTCGATCTTGTCGGCGTAATCCATGATCTCGGACTTGCTCACTGCCTTGATGGTGCAGTCGCGGCCCTGGGCCTTGGCGACCTTGCGCATGCCGGCGGCCATAAAGCCGGTCGAGGCGCCGATTCCGCAGGCCAAAAGGATGCGGGTGGTTCCGTTCGCATCTGCCATCGTTGTTCCTTTCCTCGTTTCGTTCGTCCATGGCGACGTGTCGACC
>CAVIBB010000081.1:0-9832 GCA_963640745.1 Paludibacteraceae bacterium | reverse complement strand
ACTTAAGGACGCATCCGAGTACGAAAAGATGTGCAAGGGGGCATACTCGTTCGGTCAAGCACGCTACTCAACCGAGGCCGTTTCCCATGCTTTTGTTGAGATGTTTAATGTTGCGAGGGCTGAGAAGGTGGACGAGTGATTATGGCTTAGTTCCTTTTAAGCCACCGATAGCTAGGTGTTTCAGTTATTTGTTTTATGAAAGGAAGCTTCGTGGCGTACGTGAACGCATTCAAAGATAAGACTCTCATGATTACTGGCGGCACGGGGAGTTTCGGTAACACCGTGCTGAAACACTTCATGAACACGGACCTGGGTGAGATTCGCATCTTCTCTCGCGATGAGAAGAAGCAGGACGACATGCGCCACCGCCTGCAGGAGCGGGCGCCCGAGCTTGCCGGCAAGGTACGCTTCTTCATCGGAGACGTACGCGACGCCCAGAGCGTGCGCGACGCGATGGGCGGAGTAGACTACATCTTCCACGCGGCGGCGCTTAAGCAGGTTCCCTCCTGCGAGTTCTTCCCGATGGAGGCCGTCAAGACCAATGTTATCGGCACGGACAACGTGCTTCACGCGGCTATCGCCGAGGGCGTGCAGAAGGTCGTGTGCTTGTCCACCGACAAGGCGGCCTACCCCATCAACGCCATGGGCAAGTCCAAGGCCATGATGGAGTCCATCATCTACGCGAACGCCCGCAACGGCGCCGGGCGCACCACCATCTGCTGTACGCGCTACGGCAACGTTATGTGCTCTCGCGGCAGCGTCATCCCGCTGTTCATCAAACAGATCCGTGCGGGCGAGCCCATCACAGTGACCGACCCCTCCATGACGCGCTTCCTGATGAACCTGGACGAGGCGGTGGACCTGGTACAGTTCGCCTTCGAGCACGCCAACCCCGGCGACCTGTTCATTCAGAAGGCCCCGGCATCGACCATCGGCGATCTAGCCGAGGCGGTGCAGGAGGTTTTCGGGCGTACCGAGACTCGCGTGATCGGCACCCGCCACGGCGAGAAGCTCTACGAGACGCTGATGACCTGCGAGGAGCGCCTGCGCGCTGAGGACATGGGGAATTACTTCCGTGTTCACGCCGATACCCGCGACCTCAACTACGACAAGTTCTTCGTGAAGGGCGAGGTGCGCACGCAGGCCGATGAGCCCTACACCAGCCACAACACCCAACGCCTGGACGTGGCCGGTACGGTGGAGAAGATCAAGACGGCCGAGTACGTGCAGCTGGCCCTGGAGGGCCGCGAGGCCGAGGCGGTGCAGTAGGATGCGCTTCTTAGTGCTCGGCGCCTCGGGCATGGCGGGGCATCTTATATCGCTCTACCTTAAGGAGCGCAGCCACTTCGTGGTTGGCTTCTCGCGCCGCAGCGTGCCCTTTCTGGACAAGCAGGTTGTGGGCGACGCCCGAGATGAGGCGCTGCTGGCAGAGGCCATCGCGGAGGGCGAGTTCGACGTCGTCGTGAACTGCGTGGGCGTGCTGAACAAGGCCGCCGAGAGCAATCCCGACGCGGCCTACCTGAACGGCCAGCTGCCGCATACCCTGGCGCGCATCACCGAGAACTCGCGCACCCGCGTGTTCCATATGAGCACGGATTGCGTGTTCGCCGGCAACACGGGTCCCTACACAGAGGAGAGCGTGCCCGACGGCGAGTCCGCCTATGACCGCACCAAGGCAACTGGCGAGCTGAGGGACGGCAAGAACCTCACCTTCCGCAACTCCATCGTGGGGCCGGACATCAACCCGCGCGGTATCGGCCTTTTGAACTGGTTCATGGCGCAGTCAGGCCCCGTAAAGGGGTTCACGGGCGCTATCTGGACGGGGCTCACCACCCTCGAGCTCGCCAAGGCGATGGAGCACGAGGCGGGGGAGCACGCTACCGGCCTGGTGAACATGGTGCCGGACGGCTCCATCAATAAGTACGACTTGCTTGGTCTTTTCAACAAGGAGCTGCGCGGCGGGGCGGTGGAGATCGTGCCCGACTCCGGTCTGCAACTGGACAAGACCCTGGTGCGCACGAACTACGCTCCGACCTATATGCCCAAGCCCTACCCCGACCAGGTCAGCGAAATGGCGCAGTGGGTGCGCGCCCACCGCGGCCTGTACCCGCACTACGAGGTGATATAGATGAGCAAGCTTAAGCTGATGGTGGTCATGGGCACGCGCCCCGAGATCATCAAGCTGTCCGAGGTGGTGAAGAAGGCCGACGAGTACTTCGACCTCTCCATCGTCCATACCGGGCAGAACTACGATTACGAGCTGAACAAGGTCTTCTTCGACGACCTGGGCATCCGCGAGCCGGACCACTACCTGGGCGTTGTGGGTGATAACCTCGGCCAGACCATGGGCAACGTCATCTCGAAGTCCTACGAGCTGTTCGTCGAGGAGCGCCCCGACGCGATCCTGGTGCTGGGCGACACGAACTCGTGCCTTTGTGTCATTTCCGCAAAGCGCCTGAAGATCCCCGTGTTCCACATGGAGGCGGGTAACCGCTGCAAGGATGAGAACCTGCCCGAGGAGGTAATCCGCCGCGTCGTGGACGTGACGAGCGACGTGAACCTGTGCTATTCCGAGCACGCCCGCCGATATATCCTGGACACCGGTGTGCGCCCCGAGAACACCTACGTGGTGGGCAGCCCCATGGCCGAGGTCCTGGACGCCGCCATGCAAAGCATCGAGGGGTCGACCGTCCTGGCCGACCTGGGCCTGGAGCCCGGCAAGTACATCCTGCTCAGCGCCCATCGCGAGGAGAACATCGACATCGAGGCCAATTTCATGAGCCTGATGGGCGCCGTGAATGCGATGGCCGAGGCCTACGACGTCCCGGTGCTCTACAGCTGCCACCCCCGCAGCGCCAAGATGATCGAGAGGCGCGGGTTCGTCTTCGACGACCGCGTTATCAAGCACAAGCCGCTTGGCTTCTTCGACTACAACCAGCTGCAGCGCAACGCCCTGTGCGTCGTCTCCGACTCGGGCACGCTTCCCGAGGAGGCCTCGTACTTCAAGTTCCCGGCGGTCAGCGTGCGCACGAGCACCGAGCGCCCCGAGGCCATGGACGCAGGCGTGTTCGCCGTTGGCTCTATCACGACCGAGCAGGTTCTGCAGGCCGTGGACCTTGCCGTGGCCATGCATGCCAACGGCGACGACGGCGTTGAGGTGCCGGCCTACGCCGACCGCAACGTGGCCGCCAAGGTGGTCAAAATTGTGCAGAGCTATACAGGCATTGTGAACAAGATGGTGTGGAGGAAGTTCTAAATGTCCGAAAAACTCGGGGGGTATCCCAGGGTCCTCATTGTCATGACGGCTCCCTTTAACAACGGAGGAAGCAGCAGGACACTCGACTCGTATTTTCATTACTGGGATAAATCCTGCGTGGCTCAGGTCTATTCCAGGAACTGTGAGCCGACTAAAGGTCATTGCTCCACTTTTTTTCAAATTACTGACGAGAGCTTGGTTGGACGTTGGCTTGGACGAAAAGGCGGCGTAGGCAGGGTTTTTGATGACAAGGATCTCAAGGACTCCGACACGCTTGTCGACGAATACTCTGGTTCGGCCAGCAAGCTTAGCTATGCAATTGGCGCCAAGCATACGCCTACAATTGAGCTGCTCCGCGGCTTGCTTTGGCGCAGGCGTTTTTGGTGCAGCGATAACTTCATAAAGTGGCTGGATGATTTCAAGCCCGATTGCATTGTCTATAACTTCTCAAATCATATCTTTACTCAAGAGATTGCTTTATTTGTTGCTAATAGGTTTGGCGTTCCAATCATCCCGATAATTGGTGACGACTATTACTTTAATGACCGCAAGTCGTTGTCGCCCGCATACCATCTGTTTAAAAGTAGATTCAAAAGTCTTACTCGGCGGATTATGGCACACAGCCGCAATGCCGTATATTGCAGCGACAAATGCATGAGAAAGTATGGCGGTCATTTCCATCTTGGCGGGGCGCCTATCTACATAAGCTCCTCGTTGCCGCGGCGCGAGTTTAGACCTGTGAATAAATCTGCTCTTAAGTTCCTGTACTGCGGGAGCATCAAGCTCGGTAGAAACGGAGCCTTGTTAGACATTGCTGAAGCCCTGAAGGAAGTTGACGCCCGCTCAAAGCTCGAAGTCTATACAGGAGATTTGGACGACAGGCTCTGTAAGCCTTTGAAAGATCATCCAAATATCAACTTTGGTGGCAGCGTCGGTTACGACAAGGTCGTAGAGCTTATACGCGAGTGCGATGTGTTCGTCGTGGCGGAGGGCTTCAAGGATGACGATCTATTGTTTACGAGGTACTCGCTTTCAACGAAAGCCGCGGATGGATTGGCCAGTGGGGCGGCGGTCCTTGCATATGGTCCAAGTGATGCCGGGGTCATTGAATATCTGAAGGAGTCGAGGGGCGCTGCTGTTTGTACGGATAAGAGAGAACTGGTCGGCACCATAAGGCGACTGTTGGCGGACGAGCCATATCAAAGGAGTCTGTATAGTTCCGCGGTTGTCGCGTCGGCGAGTAACCATACACTTGAGAGCAGCGCTGAGACATTTATGAGGGTGGTGACTGACACCCTGGCTTACAGAACGGAGGTTGAGTAACGATGTTGCTGTGTTATTGGTTTATTATCGCTGCCGCCTTCGTCGCTTATTTTTATGTCTGGGCTACGGGGGGTGCGAAGCGGTCCCGCGATAAAGCTGCCGTAGCGGCCTTCTTCACGATTTATATATTCTGCGTATGCTTCAGAGCAATCACCGTCGGGGTGGATACGCAACATTACGTGAAATACTTCGAATCATCAGCGGTGTTAGGCTGGGAAAAGACCTTTGCTCGAAGCGATATTGAAATCGGTTTTCAGATGTTCGCTGCGTTTTCCGCCGTATTCGGAGGAGCGCGGGCAGGCTTCATCCTGGCTGGAATTATCAGCATATTGCCACTCGCCATTTTGTATCTAAATGAGACCGAGGATGGCCTCCTGTGCTGCTCGTTCTTTTTGATTTCACTGCTGTTCGAGTTTTTCTTTTCGGGGGTTCGCCAGGGGCTGGCCGTTGGAATAGGAGTCGCCTCTTTTTATTTTGTTAAGAGGAGAAGGCTCGTACCGTTCTTGCTTATGGTTCTTTTGGCGACGTTGATGCATAGGTCGGCTTATATCGTGTTGGCTATGTATCCTCTTTATAACGTCCGCATCACTCAAAGATGGGTGCCGTTTGCCGCGTTAGCTTTAATAATTATTTATATATTTAGAGACTTTATCTTTAGCACAATTCTCTTACCTATGTTCGGGAGCGACTATCTTTCGACATATGAATATCTCATCGGTTCTTCTGGTCAGGGAAGTCTAGCGGTTCTATTTGTTCTCCTCGCGCTTTACTCGTGCGTTATGCTGGATTCTCGTCAATCGGATGACAGCACCCTTGGCTTGAGGAACATTCTGTTGCTGGCCGCTGCGATTCATATGTTTACGCCTCTGCATCCGGTTGTCTGTCGAATGAATTACTACTTCATTCCGTTTATCCCGCTCGCTTTGGCGAAAGTTAACAACAGAGTGAAGCCGCAGCTTCAATTTGTTAGTCAGCTTGCGACTTTCATCCTCCCCGCATACTTTGTTGGATACTTCCTGTTGCTTAAGGCCGACTCTCTGAGCATTGCTCCGTATCTGTTTTGTTTTCAATGAATAGGGGGTTGAGGTATGAGGGTTGTGCACCTTAACTGCGTTTTTGGTAGCGGAAGCACGGGTAAAATCGTCAAGGCGATTCATGAGTATTTAAAAGCACAGGGGGATGAGTCGTTTGTGCTTTACGGTTATGGTCCCAAAAGCGCTGACACCTCGGCCCTAAGGGTTGTGCCGCCCATTGTGAGAAAAGCGCAGTCACTTCGCTCACGTCTTACTGGTTATCCTTATGGTGGGGCTGTGTGGGGGACGAATGCCACCATTCATTTGCTGGACAGGCTGCGTCCCGATATCGTTCATATTCACTGTTACAATGCCTACATTGCCAATATCTATAAGATATTAAACTACCTAAATCAAAATTGTATACCGACGGTTATCACAAATCATGCCGAGTTCATGTATACGGGCGGGTGCACCCATACGTTTGACTGCGAAAAATGGCTCTCTGGATGCGGGAGGTGCCAAAGAATCGGCAAAGAGCACCCAGTCTCGTACTTCTTTGACAGAACGCACGAGGAATGGGAATTGTTGTACAACGCCTATGCTGGTTTCGGGCCGCTCACAGTTTGCTGTGTCTCCGATTGGCTGAGAAATAGGGCTGAAAAGTCACCGTTCTTTAAGGGCCATCCGGTTTTGACCGTTCTTAATGGGTTGGATACCGATACATTTAGATATAGGTTCGACCCAGTCCTGTATGCGAGTTTTAAGGGGCCGCACGACAGAATTGTTCTCCATGTGACTCCCGATTTCGGAAGCTCAATAAAGGGCGGCAAACATGTGCTTGAGATGGCGAAGCGCATGCAAGACGTCCAATTTGTGATTGTTGGTAATCGCGGTGGGGTAACGACTGATCTGCCGAACGTGCACTTTGTTGGGAGAGTTGACGACCAGGTAAGGCTCGCGGAGTATTATTCGTCTGCCGACGCATGCATCTTAACCAGCGAAAAGGAGACATTTAGCATGGTGACCGCGGAGAGTCTTTGCTGCGGAACTCCGGTGGTTGGTTTTAAGGCGGGTGGGCCGGAAACTATCGCCTTGGCTTCATATAGTGAGTTCGTTCAGCAGGGCGACGACGATGGGCTGGAACTCGCCTTGCGCGGGATGCTCGAGAGAGAGCTCGACAAGGCTGTATTGTCATCGGCGGCTGCGGGCTCGTACGGTCACAACCGCATGTGTGATGAGTATTACGCCATTTACAAATTGGCCACGTTGAACGCGTGCGGGAATGGGGCATTACGTGAATAGGCTCGGGATAGTTACGCTTGTTGGGCGGTCCAACTACGGAAACCGCCTCCAAAATTACGCTGCGACTCGAGTATTGGAAGGTCTTGGCTTTAATGTCGAGACTCTTGACTATGCAATTGAGCCGAGTAAGTTGCGTATCCTGAAAGACGGCATCCTAAAGGCGTTGGGAAAGGATACCTCGAATCCCGAGGACAATAGCAGTCCTGGGCGATTGGACGCTTTCCGCCGTTTTGACACGGGGCTTGTCATTCGTTCCGTGAGCGCCGTCCAGCCAAAATTAGCAAAAGAGTACGACTATTTTGCAGTCGGTAGCGATCAGGTCTGGAATCCTGGTGTGCTGGTGAGCAAATCCGAGTGGTATTTTCTCGATTTTGCAGAGCGCAAACAAAGGCTTGCTCTGGCCCCCAGCATTGGCGTTGCCGATCTTACCCCGAGCCAAGGTCAGACTTTGCGCGAGGGGGTAATGGGCTTCAGGCGCGTTTCCGTTCGCGAGAAGCGGGGGGCCGAGCTGATTAAGGAGTGCGCCGGCATTGATGTTGAGGTGATCTGCGACCCCACGCTGGTCTTGTCGGCTGACAAGTGGCGCGGTGTCGCCGATGGACGCTGCACGCCGGAAGAACAGTATGTGTTCACGTACCTGCTGGGCGGCGTGGGCTCCGAGGCCACGGACGTGCTTGACAAGGTGACCGACCACGGGCGCATCCCGGTGATTCCGCTCTCCGACCGGCAGAAACCCGGCGAGCCGGATGCGGGGCCGGCGGAGTTCGTCGACCTTATCGATAATGCTGCGCACGTGGTGACGGACTCGTTCCATGCTGCGGTGTTCAGCTCCATCCTGCAGACGCCGTTGACCATCGTGCATCGCGAGGGCGGGGCGAGCATGTTCTCGCGCCTGGAGCAGCTTTCGGAGATGCTCGGCATTGAGGAGAAGGTCTACGGCTCGGCAACCTACGACCTGGCGCGCGCGGGGGAGTACGACGGCGTGCCCGAGGCAATCGAGTTCGAGCGTAAGAAGTTCATGACGTATTTGGAGGGATGCCTGGATGGCTAGCCAGCGCAAGGCGGGTGCGATCCTTGGGTATGCGAACATCATCGTAAAGAACCTTGTCAACCTGGTCTACACGCCGATGCTGCTGGCGTTCGTGGGCCAGGCCGATTACGGCGTGTTCCAGACCTCGAACTCGTTCGTGTTCTCGCTGTCGTTGCTGACGTTCGGCTTCTCCGAGGCGTATATCCGCTTCTACACACAGAAGAAGGCGCATGGTACCGAGGATGACATCAAGGCCCTCAACGGCATGTACCTTGTGCTTTACATAGGCGTCTGCGCGGTTGCCCTGGCGCTCGGGCTGCTCTTTGCCGCGAATGTCGAGACGTTCTTCTCCGGGAGCTTCACGCCCGACCAGGTTGGGCTTGCGGGGCAGCTCATGGCGATCATGGCATTCTCGGTTACGTGCACGCTCTTCTCCACGGTGTTCGACGCGTATATTCTGGCGCATGAGCAGTTTAAGTTTCAGCAGTCGAGGCAGATGTTCACGTCGCTCGCGACGCCGTTCGCTGCCTTCGTGCTGCTGAACCTCGGCATGGGTGCCGTCGGCGTTGCGCTCGCGCAGCTCGCGGTGTACGTGACGCTTCTCGTATTGAACGCCCGCTTCGCCATTCAGAAGCTGGGTATGAGGTTCGACCTGCGACGGTTCGACAGGGCGCTCTTCAAAGCGATCGCCGCTTTCTCTGCCTGGATTTTCGCAAACCAGATTTGCGACCTGGTGAACCAGAGCGTCCCCAACATCCTGTTGGGCGCCCTCACGAGCGCCGTGGTCGTCTCCGTCTTTGCCGTGTCCATCCAGATTCGCAACGTGTTCGTCTCGCTCTCCACCGTTATGTCGAGTGTCTTCGTGCCGAAGATTAACCGCATAGTCGCCGAGTCGGACGACAACGGCGAACTGACGAGGCTGATGACCCGTGTGGGGCGTTATCAGATGTTTCTGTTCTGTTGGGTCTACTGCGGGTTCGTGCTGCTGGGCAAGTTCTTCATCACTAAATGGGCGGGCGCGGGATTTATTGATGCGTATTACCTGATCTGCGCGATGGCGCTGCCTTTGGGCGTGCCCCTTTGTCAGAACACGGGCATCGAGATCCAGCGCGCCAAGAACAAGCACAAGGCGCGCTCGGTTGTGTACCTGGTGATGGCTTGCATCAACGTCGTGTTCACTTGGCTCGCTTCGCCCCATTTGGGCTACTGGGCCCCAGCTGTCGCCTACATTGCGAGCATCGCCTTGGGCAATGGCCTGTTCATGAACTGGTACTACCAGGCACGTATAGGCTTAGACATGGGTTTCTTCTGGAAGAGAAACCTGCCGGTCGTAGTCGTTTCTGCCTGCGTGGTCGTTGTCGGGCTGATCGCGGGGCTTTTTGTTCCTGTCGGAAACTGGCTCGGTTTCTGCGCTTGGGGGCTTGTGTACTCCGTCGTCTTTGCTGCCGCCATGTGGCTGTTCGTGCTCGACGCCGGCGAGAAGGGCTCTGTGGCCAAGAAGCTGCCGGTCGGACGTTAGGGGATTCACTGATGGAGGGGAAGCTTCCCGGGATAACCGTTCTGGGCAACTTGTGCTGCGGATGTGGGGCATGCGCGGCGAAATGCCCGAAGGCCTGCATAGCCATGACGGCCGACGGCTGCGGATTCCTGCGGCCTGAGGTGGACGCCGACGTCTGCGTCGGTTGCGGCGGGTGCGACTCTGTTTGCCCGGCCATCCGTGAGAGAGCCAAGGACGGGGCCGAGTCCGTCGTCTGGGCGAAATCCAAGGACGAGGGGGAGAGGCTGGCGTCTTCGTCCGGCGGCGTGTTCGCGCTGTTGGCGCATGAGGTACTCGCGTCGGGCGGCGTCGTGTGCGGGGCGGCGTGGGAGCCCGGGTGCAAAGGTGTGCGACATGTGCTGGTGGAG
>CAVIBB010000080.1:0-9858 GCA_963640745.1 Paludibacteraceae bacterium | reverse complement strand
GTCGGTCGCCACGATAGCGCCGAGCACCGAGTCCCCCAGGAACTCGAGCCGCTCGTAGGAGAGCTTGGTGCGCGCGCCCTCGACGGCAGACGGGTGCGTGAGCGCCCTTTCCATCAGCGACTTGTCCGAAAAGACGTGGCCGCAGATCTCCTCAGCCGCGGCCACGCGCTTCCTCATCTTCAAAAGAGCGTCCCCGTTCCCTACTGGGCGTTCTCGATAGCGTCGACGACCTGGCCGACGGTGGCGACCTTCTCGACCGCCTCGTCGTCCATGGTGAGCTCGAACTCGTCCTCAAGGGCGGTCACGAGCTCGAGCAGGTCGAACGAGTCGGCACCGAGGTCCTTGAGGTTGGTGTCCTCGTCGAGCTCGACGGAGTCGTCGATGTCAAGGGTGTCGTTGACGATATCGATGACCTTGGACAGGATCTGGGAGCGGTCCATGGTTCCTCCTTCATAAGCAACCGGCGCATGACGCCGGCAAGCCGGAAATACGAATCGATTCTACCCGTTAGGCGCTGATCGCGCAGGCCTGCTGGATCTTCTCGGGAAGGTTGGCGCGGGCTGCGGAAGCGCAGTGGAGCACGCCCATCTTGACCGCCTCGGCGCTGGTGGCGCCATGGCCCTTGACGACGGGCGCCTTGAGGCCCAGCAGGATCGCGCCGCCGTACTCGTGGCCCGAGAGCTCGCCGGCGAGCGACTTCAGGGTCTTCTTGAGGATGGCGAGGCCGACCTTGTTGAGGAAGGACTCCCCCATCGCGTCCTTGAGGCGAGATAGGACGAACTTTCCCGTGCCCTCGATGGACTTGAGGGCCACGTTGCCGGTAAAGCCGTCGGCCACGATGACGTCGAAAGAGCCTCCGAGGATGTCGGTGCCCTCCGCGTTGCCCGCGAAGCCGCAGTTGCCGTTGGCGAGGGCTTCGTGGTAAGCGAGTGCCATCTCGGAGCCCTTGGTCTCCTCGGAGCCGTTGCAAAGAAGCCCCACGCGCGGCTCGGCCACGCCGAGGGCGACGCTGGCGTAGGCACGCCCCATGTGCGCGAACTGCACCATGACCTCGGGCTTGACGTCGGCGTTCGCGCCCATGTCGAGGAAGATGGTCTTGTGGGCGCCAGGACCGGGGAACGGCAGGGCGAGCGCGGGGCGCTTCACTCCCTTGATGCGGCCGACGCCGAAGGCTGCCGCCGTGAGGACGGCGCCGGTGGACCCGGCCGAGAACAGGCCGTCCGCCTCGCCCGCGCGAACCGCGGCGGCGGCGCGCACGATGCTCGCGTCCTTCTTCTGGCGCACGGCGGCGGCGGGGTGCTCGGACATCGAGATGAACTCGGTGCAGGCCAGGGCACGGGCTCGCTCGTGCTTGGCGGCGAAGGCCTCGACGACGCCGGGGGCGCCGGCGACGAGGACCTCGAGATCGGGGTCGGCCTCGAGCGCTGCGGCCACGCCTTCCAGGACGACCGCCGGCTCCTTGTCCGAACCCATGACATCGACGCAGATGGTGGTCATGGACCCTCCATAAAACGACTGGTTAATCAACCTTTTCAGTATACGGCACCTGCGCCGAAGCATCGTCGACGGAGCAACAGCTCCCGCGCAACTTCCGCTCAAAGCCGTCCCGTAGCCGCCCAAAGCCACCCCGAAGCCGATTCCGCCCCGTCGCCCGCCGTCTCCCATCCCCCCACCGCCCGCCGTGAAGACTTCACAACTCGATTTAGCCTTCACAACGGCGTTTCTTGCCAAAAATAGGAGTTGTGAAGGCTACTTTGAGGCGTGAAGTCTTCACAACCGAGGGGAGGGCGCCAACAAAGAAGGGGCCGCCGTTTCGGGCGACCCCTTTGCAAGCGCTTTATTGAGCGAGGCTCAAGCTACTCGGTGACAACGACCTCGCGGTCCTTGTAGTAGCCGCAGTTCGGGCACACGTGGTGCGGGAGCTTGGGAGCGCCGCACTGCGGGCACACGGAGCGCGGGGCGACCGTGAGCTTGCTGTTCGCCGAACGACGGGTGTGGGTGGCGCCGCGGCCCTTCTTTTGCTTGGGTACTGCCATGATGAACCTCTCAGACTTCTCTTCCAACGCCGGGTGTGGGCTTCCGCTCAGCCCCGACGGTCTTACGCCAAAAATCAAGCGTTGAATATACTACCACGATTCAACGCAAAAGACACGATACAGCATTTCTTCACGAGAAGAGGCTTTTACTCGCCGTCCTGCTCGCCATCGTCATCGAGCTTGAGCCCCGCGAGCGCGGCGAAGGGGTTGGCCGGACGACGGCTCTCCTCGATCTGGGCCGCGTGGCCGCAGTCGCACTCGTTGAGGTTCTCACCGCAGACGGGACAAAGGCCCTTGCAGTCCTCCTTGCACAGGACCACGAACGGGGTCTCCATCACAAGCGCGGAAAGAACGGCGCTTCCGAGGTCGAGCGTCTCGTCGTCGCCCACGAGCGAGAAATCCGCGTCGTCCTCGTCGTCGCCTATCTCCTCGGGCTCCTCGAAGAGGTAATACTCGTCCACCTCGCCGGCGATATCGAACTCGGCGTCCTCGAGGCAGCGGTCGCAGGTGCCCTTGACGTGGCAACGCACCATGCCGGTCACGAGGATGCCCTCGCCCGCGTTGGTGAGGGCGAGGTCGTAGTCGATGCCGGAGGGAAGCGAGAAGGAATGGTCGCCGAGCTCGTAGCCGGCCTCGTCGAGATGCCCCTCGACGGGCAGCGTGTCGCCGGGGTTCCCCAGGCGCTCATCGAGCTTGAAAATCACAGGCTGCATAGGGTCGCCTCGCTACCAGGGCACGTTGTTGGTCGTGTTGCGCGGGCCGGAGTTCTCGTCCAGCGTCTGGCGCACGCGCGTGACGGAGCCGGTGAGGCTCTTGAGGTTCTCCTCGAGGTGCGCGAGAACCGTGTCGGCGTACTCCTCGGCGTTGTAGCGGGTGTCGCGCTCGTACTGGGAAGCCTGGTCGCGGATGGCGTCGGCCTGCTGCTGCGCCAGGCGGACGACCTCCTGGTCGCCCGCGAGGATCATGGCCTGCTGCTGGGCATCGGCGATGATGGACGCGGCCTGCTGCTGGGCGCGGTCGAGCGTCTCCTGCTCCTCCTTGACGATGCGGCGCGCGTCTGTGAACTCCTGCGGGAAGACGCGGCGGATCTCGTCCAGGATCTCGTAGATGTCCTGACAGTCGACGATCTTCTTCTGGCCGCCGCCGGTCAAGGGCGACTTGGCCTCGGTCACGATCTGCTCGAGCTCGTCAACGAGGCTCTCGATTTCCTCACCCGGCTGCATCCAGGTCTCCTTTCGATAATGCGGCGGCGACAAACGCGTGCCGACGCATCACAGGCATTCTTCATCTGAATTATGGTAGCAGATATGGGAAATGCCGTTTACTACTTGCCCGTCGCCCCGAATCGCTCCATCAAACGTCGGTTAACGTTCGGCGGCACGAGGGTCGACACGTCGCAGCCCATCGACGAGATCTCGCGGACGATCGACGAGCTTACGTACCCGTACTTGGGGTTCGACATGACGAAGACGCTCTCGAGCTCGGGGGCCAGGTGGCAGTTGAGGTCGGCCTGCTGCATCTCGTACTCGAAGTCGGTCATGGCGCGCAGACCCTTGACGACGCCGCCCGCGCCGTGCTCGCGGCAGAAGGAGACGAGAAGCCCGCCGAACGGCTCCACCTCAACGTCGTCCAGCCCCTCGGCGGCGAGCGCCTCGCGGATCATCTCCGCGCGCTCGTCGAGCGAGAAGGTGGGGCCGCTGCCGCGCTTGCCCACCGAAGCGGCGACGGCCACGGTCACCTTGGGAAAGAGCCTGCGGGCACGGACGATGACATCCATGTGGCCAAGCGTGACCGGGTCGAAGGTTCCGGGTACGACGACGTGGTCGACCTGCGGTTTATTCATCGTGCTCATTACGCGCGTCCTCCTTTTGCGACGGCGAGAAGACCATGAGGTCGACGCACGTGACCCCCTGGGACTTGGATTTCGAAAGCTCAAGCGGGCCGCCCGCGATTCCGGGGGCCTTGCTCGCGTGCTCATAGACGACGATGGCGCCGGGAAGCACCTGGCCGTTGGCGATAAGTGCCTCGACGAGCGCGCGGACGCGCGACGCCTCGACGGCATAGGGCGGGTCGAGGAAGACGACGCCGAAGGGGCCGCCGGGGACCCTCCCCTGCTCTGCCAAGGCCACGGCGTCGCCGGCAAGCGCCCGCCACTCCGACGGCTCGGCGCGCAGGGACTTCTCTGCGGTGCGGCGGATACGCGCGACGGCGCGGCGGTCGAGGTCGATGAAGGTCGCGCTGTCCGCCCCACGGCTCACGAGCTCGAAGCCCATGGCGCCCGACCCCGCGAAGGCGTCGAGAACGGCCATGCCGGAAAGGTCGAGGCCGGCCGCCGACAAGATCATGGAGGCGAAGCGCTCGCGGTTGCGGTCCGTCGTTGGCCTGGTCGTGCCGCGGCCCTCGGGGGCCTCGACGGCGAGCCCGTGCCATTTTCCGCCGACGATTCTCATGAGCGCTCCAATTCATCGAAGTAGATACCGTAACGATCGCGCACCTCATGCGCGAGCAGGCGATGCTCGGCGAGCGAGAGGGACGGGTCGGCCGCGCGGATGTCGCGGGCGTCGCCGTTCGCGAGCTCGGCGAGGTCGGCGTCGGCCTCCAGGTCGCAGACCCTGAGCGTGACGCCGCCCGACTGACGATACCCCAAGACCTCGCCCTCGTGGCGGAGCTTGAGGTCGAGCTCGGCCAGGCGAAGACCGTCGCTCGTGGCCTCCAGGGCCGCGAGACGCTCGCGTGCGGGCGAGCCCTTCTTCGCGGCGCAGCAAAGATAGACGGTGCCGGCGACGTCGCCGCGCCCCACGCGCCCGCGCAGCTGGTGAAGCGTGGCCAGGCCGAATCGGTCGGCATCGAGGACGACCATGGCCGTGGCGTTGGGCACGTCGACGCCCACCTCGACCACCGTGGTGGCCACGAGGACCTGGGTCTCCCCTGAACGGAACCGCTCCATCGCCGCGTCCTTCTCGTCGGGACGCATCCTGCCGGTGAGCTCGTCGCAGGATATGCCGGGGAGGATGCCGCGGCGAAGCTGTTCGATGGTCGAGGTGACCGAGCGCAGCGACTTAGAGGTCGAGGTGACCGACTCCGGAACGTCCTCGAGCTCTGCCCCGTCGTCGGCGTCGTCCACGAGGGGGCAGATCACGTAGGCCTGATGACCCGCGGCGACGGCGTCGCGGACGGCGCCCCAGGCGAGGTCGAGGTTGTCGGGCGTGACAACCTTCGTGGTGATGCCGGCGCCGGCGCGCGGACGGTGGGCGATGCGCGAGAGGTCGACGTCGCCGTAGACCGAAAGGGCCAGCGTGCGCGGTATGGGCGTGGCCGACATGGCGAGAAGGTCCGCACCCGGGCCCTTCTTGCGAAGGGCGGCCCGCTGGTTCACGCCGAAGCGGTGCTGCTCGTCGATGACGACGAGCGAGAGGCGCCTGAACGCTATGGACTCGGTGAGCAGCGCCGTCGTGCCGAAGAAGACGCAGGCCTCCCCGCTCGCGGCCGCGGCCTCGGTCGCGGCGCGCTCCTCGGGCGCGTCGGCGCCGGTGACCAGGCGCCAGCCGATGCCGGCGGCGTCGAGCAGCAGGCCGATCTTCTCGGCGTATTGCCGCGCGAGGACCGAGGTCGGCGCCATCATGGCGGCCTGCGTGCCCGAGTCCGCGCAGGCGGCGAGGGCGACGGCCGCCACGGCGGTCTTGCCCGTGCCCACGTCGCCCAGCAGCAGGCGGTTCATGACGCGCGGGGCGGCCATGTCGGCGAGGATGTCGTCGGCGGCGGCGCGCTGCTCGTCGGTGAGCGTGAAGGGCATGGCCTCAAGAAGCGCCCCCATACGCGGCCCCGCGACCTCGTGCTCGACCGGGCAAGCGCCCGCAAGCTCGAGGTCCCGCCGCGCCAGGAGCGTCAGCTGAAGGCAGAGAAGCTCGTCGTAGGCGAGACGGCGGCGGGCAAGCTCGGCGGCGGCCACGCTCGACGGGAAGTGGACCTCGCGCAACGCGCGCGAGAGCGTCATGAGCCCGCGCCCGGCCGCAAGCCCGGCCGGCAGGAAATCGCAGACGTCGCCGCAGTCGTAGAGCGCCGTGCTCACGATGCGCCGCATCCAAGGGACGCTCAGCCCCTCCGAGACGGCGTGCACGGGAAGGACACGGGCATACCCGGCGTCCCCGTCATCGCCCACGACCTCATAGAACGGGGCCTTCATCTGCTTGAACCCGTAACCGAAGGTCACCTTGCCGGACAGCGCGACCGTGTCGCCCTTATGCACCTGCTCGGCGATCCACGGCTGCTTGAAGAAGGTCGCCTCGACGACCCCGGTGTCGTCCAGCACAAAGAGGTTCACGATCTGCATGCGCGGGCGCGGGAACTTGAGCTCGACCTTGTCCACGGTACCGAGCACGGTCACCTCGGAGCCGACGTCGGCGAAGGCGATCTTCGTCACGCGGGAGAAATCCAGGTAGCGATGCGGCACATGGCCGAGAAGGTCGCGCACACGAGTGAGGCCCATGCGCGAAAGGGCCTCGGCGCGGGCGCCCTTCACGTAGCGCAGGCGCTCTACGGAATCGGAGAGGGCGCAGGTACGCTGCACCCTCTCCGAGACGTTGGATATGCTGGGACGCCCGGCCACGAGCCGCGTGCCTCTTTGTTACTCGATGGCGAAGACGACCGGGTAGAGCGGCTGCTCACCGCGGTGAGCGTCGACCTCGAGGTCGGGCTGGGCCTCCTCGATGGCGGCCACGAGCTCCTCGAAGGCCTCGTCGTCCATGTCGGAGCCGGCGAGGATGGTGAGCGAGTCGCCCTCCTCCTCGTCCTGCATCTTGTTGATAAGGTCGAGCGTGACCTGCTTGACGTCGGAGCCGACAACGTCGATGGAGTCGTCCTGGATGCCCATGACGTCGCCGTCGTGGATGGGGGTGCCGTCGGCGGCGCTGGAGTCGCGCACGGCGCGGGTGACCTCGCCGCCGCGGACGTCGGCGATGGCCTCGCGCATAGCCTCGGCGTTGTCCTCGAGCGAGTCCTCGGGGTCGACGACGAACATGGCGGAGAAAGCCTGGAGCACGGTCTTGGTGGCGACGACGGCGACCTCGCAGCTCTCGCAGGCGGAGGCGGCCGCCTCGGAAGCCATGCGGATGTTGCCGTTGTTGGGAAGCACGATGACGCTGTCGGCGTTGGCGGCCTCGATGGCCTCCAGGATATCGGCGGTGGACGGGTTCATGGTCTGGCCGCCGGAGACGACGACGTCGACGCCGAGCGACTTCAGGATGGACTCCTGGCCGGAGCCGGCGGCCACGGCGACGAAGCCCAGCGCCTTGCGCGGGGCCTTCTCGGCGCTCTTCTGGTCCTCGGCGATCTTGGCGGTGCGGTCGGCGGCCTCGAGGTCCATGTTGTGGATGAAGACCTCGAAGATCTGGCCGTAGCCCAGCATGTACTCGAGCACGCGGTTGGGCTCGTTGGAGTGGACGTGGACCTTGTAGTCGGGGTAGGAGCCGACGACGAGCTCGCAGTCGCCGAGCGTCGCGAGGAAGGTGAGGGCCTCGTCGGGGTCGAACTCCTTCTCGGCGTGGAAGAGGAACTCGTTGCAGTAACGGAACTCCGAGCCCTCCCAGTCGTCGTTGAGCTCGATCTGGACCTTGGAGGAGACGCCGGCCTTGGCGCCCTCGGCGGAGACGGTCGGGTCGAAGTCGGAGAGCTCGCCGGCCTTGCCCTCGACGGCGTTGACGAACGCCTCGAAGAAGGTCGCGAAGCCGTAGGCGCCGGAGTCGACGACGCCGTTCTCCTTGAGCACGGGGAGAAGGTCGGGGGTGCGCGCCACCGACTCGTAAGCCTCGACCACGAGGGCGTCGAGCATCTCGAGCGTGCCGATCTTGGTCTTCTCGAGCTTGTCGGCGCGGGCGGAGATGTCGCGGAGGACGGTGAGGATGGTGCCCTCGACCGGCTTGCGGACGGCCTTGAAGGCGACCTTCACGCCGCGGCGCCAGGCGCGGGCGATGTCGGCGGGGGTGGGCTCCTCCTGGTTCTTGGCCTCGCAGAGGCCCTCGGCGATGCCGCGCAGGATCTGCGAGGTGATGACGCCGGAGTTGCCGCGCGCGCCCATGAGCGAGCCGTGGGTGATGGCCTTGGCGATGTCCTCGATGGAGGCGTCGGCGGGAAGGGCCTGAACCTCCTTGACGACGGTGCCCAAGGTGAGCGACATGTTGGTGCCCGTGTCGCCGTCGGGGACGGGGAACACGTTGAGCTTGTTGACGTCCTCGGCCTTGTCGGCGAGGGCCTTGGCGGCCACGGGGAAGCAGGTGCGGATGACGTTCGCGATCATCTTTGGAAAACCTCGGTTCGTAGAAGCGGTCAGTCCGGGCGGCGTTAGCGCGCGACGCGCAGGCCCTCGATGTGGATCTTCACGTCCACGCTCTCCAGCTCGGCGATCTGCTTGAGGATGAAGCGGACCGAGCTCTGGAGGTTGCTCACGACGGAGGACATGTTGACGCCCTGCTCGACGATGACGTGCAGGTCGAGCTTGACCTTGCCGTCGGCGGCGCTGACGTCGATGCCCTTGCGGAGTCGGTAAGAAGGAAGCAGGCGGACGACGCCGGTCTGGCCGTCGATCTCGGCCATGCCCACGACGCCGTAGCACTCGAGGGCGGCGTAGCCCGCAAGGTCGGCGATGACGTCGTTGGAAACCTTGAGCGTTCCCGTGATAGCACCAGACATGAGGTCTCCTCTCGCGGAAGTGTGCTCCGTGCGGATAGGTTGCATAAACGCAAAGATTATAGCGCAGGCCAGCGACCCACGGAGCCAGGGCGACCCCGTTGAGCCGTCAACACATCCACGCCATGAAAAAGGGAGGTCGAAAATCGACCTCCCTGCAAGTTCAATGAGATGACCGCTTAGCTGCGGGCGATCTTGCCGGACTTAAGGCAACGGGTGCAGACGTTGGCCTTGCGCTTGTGGCCGTCGACGACGACGGTGACGCGCTGGATGTTGGGCTTGAACGTACGGTTGACGACGCGGTGGGAGTGGCTGATGGAGTGACCAGCAACCGGGTGCTTACCGCAGAACTCACAAACCTTCGACATGGTTAGACCTCCTCGGGGGCGCGGCGCACAGCTGCGCCCGCATTTCACAAAGCCGTATGAATATATCACAGGCTACAAAGCCTGCAAGCGAGAAACACAGGTAGGTTGTGCAGTTTTTGTCACGGCTTGGAGCAGGAGTCGTGGTTGGTGCGTTTTCGTCGTGTTGCTCGGCAATGGATTGTAGCGCGGCGGCGCCTGCCTGCGGCGTTTCTCCATAAGAAAGGGGCCGAAGACCCGCGGGCGGCGCGCGCTACCGCAAAAGGACGGCGGCCACGGCGCCGGCGCGGCAGGCGCCGTAGGCCCCGGCGTCGGTGACGACGTTCGATATGCCGAGATCGCCCAAAAGCTCCATAGGCTTGTCCTCGAGCGGCCAGCGCATCCCGGACTCGTCGACGCGCGTGCCGGGCGCCACGGCGACGGCGCTGAAGGTGCGGCCGACGGCCTCGGGGCCGAGGTCCCAGCGGCGCTGCCCCTCCGGGCGAAGGACGCGCAGCTCGAAGCCGTCCTCCACCATGCGCGCGCTCGCCGCGGACGCCTGCGAGAGAAGCCCCACGACCGCGAGGAAATGGTCGGGGCGGCCGCCGGCGGCGCAGGTGAGGGTGAGCGCGAGCGGGCGCCCCTGCCGGGCGGCCTCGTGCGCGGCGCAGTCGAGCCCGAGCGCGAGGTCGGTCGCGTACTTCTCGGCGGGAAAGCGAATGTCGGTCCGCGCGTGGGCACGAGCCCAGGAAGCGGCCTCGGGGCTCACCGAGTCGGAGTCGCCCACGAAGACGTCG
>CAVIBB010000079.1:0-9965 GCA_963640745.1 Paludibacteraceae bacterium | reverse complement strand
TTCTCGCAGGGAGCGGTAAATGCCCTGCCATATGGCTTTCATCTGCGGTTTCCCCTGGTCTTTGCGTGGGCCCGGCGGTTCTTCTCACTGAATTATAGGGGCCGCGCTCGCCGCCCGTTAGCCGTTTACCCGCAAAAACTTGCCGTTCATCGAACCTATTCAAATAAGTCACTTAATCACATAAGTCGCGCCTATAGCAAGTACGCTCAGGACGCGGCCAAGGCGGCGGCCAAGCAGAACCAGAACCCGCTCCAGCGCGCCATGACCATCATCGCCGAGGTCTTCGCCCCGATCATCCCCGCCGTTATCACCGGCGGCCTCATCCTCGGTTTCCGCAACTGCATCGACTCTATTTGTGTTGGCGAACTTCTCGGGCGAGCTGGCCTAGCTCGGCGAAGAGTCGCGGGCGCTTCTTGCCGACGGCGCGTGGGACGTGCTGCTGCGCTCGTACGGCGACGGGCCCGCTGCGGCGCCGCAGCGCGCGGAGAAATCGCACCCGCTGGGACTTCTTGCCGGCGTTTTCGGAGAAAACGTGCCCATTGGGACGGCCGGAGGGCTTCTTGCAGAGATATCACGCCCGTTGGGATGCTCATGGTCCCAACAGGCGCGATATTTCCGCGGGTCGTCCATGCGGCCCCACGCGTATGGTTGCTTCGGCCCCGTCGCTATGCCCTGGCAAGAAACCCGTGGTCCAGGTTGATCGAGGTGGGGCGCCCGGACCAGCGCTCAGCCGCCGTCGCCATCGCGCGGCCGATGATCTGCTCGTCGTCAAGCGTGCATTCCTCGGGTTTTACCAGGTCGAACGTCACGAAGTCGTCAGTGACGCGCAAGTCGTGGACAGAGAGCGTCGGATCGATCTTTGCGACTTGTCGCGCAAGCCAGGTCTGCGGGTCGTCCGCGTCGGTGTCCACAGGGTCGTAGTGCAGGATCAACGCGGTTCCCGTCTTGGCGGCGAAGTCGCGCTCGATGGTGTCGATGACCTCGTGGTTCTTGAAGGCGCTGACATGGCCGTCCATCTGGACGTGAGCCGTGGCGAATGTGCGCCCGGGGCCGTAGTCGTGGACCATGAGGTCGTGCGCGCCGAGGACGCCGGGGTACGAGAGGATCTGCGCGCGGACAGACTCGATGTAGGCCTCGTCCGGCGCGGATCCCAGAAGCGGGCTCACCGTGTCCCGAACGAGCCCGATTCCGCTCACGGCGATGAAGGCCCCGACGCCGATTCCCGCCCAGCCGTCAAGATCGATACCCGTGAGCCGGGCAATTACGCTGCAAAGAAGGACGGCGCCCGTGGTAATGACGTCGTTTCGGGAATCGGCGGCGGTCGCGAGCAGCGTCTCGGAATCGATTCGCCGGCCGAGCGTCCGGTTGAAGCGCATCATCCACGCCTTCACGGCCATCGAAGCGAGAAGGACGATCACAACGGCGACGTTGAAGTCGGAGGGCTCCGGGTGGGCGACCTTCCCAATCGACTCCTTGATGAGGTCGAGCCCAAGCGCGCATACGATTACGGCGACGGCGAGCCCGGAGAGATACTCGAAACGCCCGTGGCCGAAGGGATGGTCGGCGTCGGCAGGCTTGCTCGCGAGCTTGAAACCGACGAGGCTCACGATGTTGCTCGAGGCGTCCGAGAGGTTGTTCACGGCGTCGGCGACGATTGAGACCGAGCCTACGGCAAGGCCCGCCGCGGCTTTCGCGGCACAGAGGGCGACGTTGCAGGCGATGCAGATGACGCTGGCCACCTGCCCTGCGCGTGTCCTTTCGGCTGCCTGCGGATTTTGCTCGCCGTTGAGTATGAGGTTTATCAATAAGTTAGTCATTGTCGTTGGCCTAAGGGTTCGATGCAATCTAAACAACATAAAGGTTAACGCGCCTTTTATGGACACTGAGGTTAACTCTCGGCGCCCGTCATAGAGACTACAAGTTACGGCAGTCGAACTTGTGGCCCGTCGGCCACGCGACGTCGGGAGAATTCTGCGCAATCTTTCCGGGAAATCAGTGCGCTCGCAGGTTTGCGTCGTGTACGTCGGCCTAGCTTTTATAACCGCGGTAAGAAACGGCGCTTGTGCATAAATACATTAACCAGCGAATGAATTATCGCATGCGTGCCCGGCATGTATGCCCTACCATCGACGGCCCCGTTCGAAGGAGGCCCCTATGGTATATACGGTGATCAGCGCGACTTGCCTCGTCATTGTGGCCGCGAGCCTGTTTCTTGCCGCCGCGAGCGACCTTGGCAGCAGGACCATTCCCAATGGCTGCGTGGCTGCGGTCGCGGCCGCCCGCCTGCCGGTTCTCGCTTTCTGCGATGAGCGGCTACCCGTGCTCGTCGAGTCGTTTCTCGGTTTAGCGACGGTGCTCGCGCTGCTGCTGCTCAGCGCCGCTGTTTCGCGTCGGATGACGGGCTCATGCGGCATAGGTGGGGGAGACCTCAAGCTGTTCTCTGCGCTCGGCTTGTGGGCAGGGCCCGTCGGCGGCCTCGCTATCGTCGGTTTATCTTGCCTGGTCGCGCTTGCAGGGCGGCTTATTGTGAGGCGCGCTCGGGATGCGGCTTCCTATGCCGCGCTCGGGCGGGGAGCGCCTTTGGTTCTCGGGCCGTCTATCCTGGCGGGGTCGATGATCGTGTTCTGTGCCGGATTATGGGCATGAGCACGGGCTTTGCGCGCATGCGTGTCCCCGGGGCTTGGGTCGCGGGCGCCTGACGTGCGGATTCGCGCTAAGATACATCCACGCAAAAACACAGAAAGGGCCCGATACGCCATGAAGATCAGCGATAAGCTCGCCGCAAAGCAAACCTTCTCCTTCGAGATTTTCCCGCCGAAGGGAGACCTGCCGCTCGAGAAGGCCTTCGAGGTGGCCAGCTCGCTTTCGTCGCACGGACCGGACTGGATCTCGGTCACCTACTCCGCGGGAGGCTCCGGCAACTCCGAGAACACCGTCGCCATCGCCGGCGACATCGAGGGCAAGCTCGGCACCTCGGCTTTGGCGCACCTCACTTGCATGGGCGCGACCGCGTCCGACGTTGATGCCTATGTGGCCGCGCTTTCCGCCGAGGGCGTCGAGAACATCCTCGCCCTGCGCGGCGACCGTCGTCCCGACCGCGACGTCGTCGACTTCGCCCACGCCTCCGACCTCATCGCTTACCTGCGTCGTGAGCACCCGAGCCTCTGCATCGGTGCCGCCTGCTACCCCGAGGGCCACGTCGAGTCCCCGAGCGAGGAAGAGAGCTTCCGGAGCCTCTATCTCAAGCAGGAGGCGGGCGCCGACTACTTCGTCACGCAGCTCTTCTTCGACAACGAGGACTTCTACCGTTTCCGCGAGAAGTGCCTCCGTCACCGCATCAAGCTTCCCATTGTCGCCGGCATCATGCCCTTCACGAGCGTCAAGCAGATCCAGCGCATGGCCTTTAACTGCGGCGCGTCGATCCCGGCCAAGGTCGTTAAGCGCCTCGTGCAGGCGGGCGACGATTCCGAGGCGCAAGCTCGTGCGGGCATCGAGTACGCCTGCGAGCAGCTTAGCGACCTCGCGGCCAACGGCGTGGACGGCCTGCACGTCTACAGCATGAATAAGCCGGCCATCGCCGATGCCGCGGCGGCGGCGATGCGCGACTGCGGCTATATCGCCTAAGGAGCGACGTGCCCGCTTTCGCCGCCCAGAACGCTTTCGAGAAGTACGACGTTGCCTCCGTCGATCGGGCGGAGGTCCTGCGCTACCTGGGTTATTCCGGGCAGCCGATGACTCCTGAGCTGAATGCCCGCGTGGACGGCGTCGTGACGCGCTGTCTGGACATCGCGCGCCCAGCCGGGGTCTGGCGTATCTTTGATGTTGCGGGGCGTCGACCGCTTGCCGATGGGCGTCCCGCCGTGCAGCTCGAGGGCACGTCGCTCGAGCTCATCGGCGAGTCGATGAGGGCTCATATGGAGGGCGCCGTCTCCGTGGCGGTCATGGCGGTGACGGCGGGCATGACGGTCGAGCGCGAGCTTCGCCGCCTTTCGCTCACCGATCCCGTCGAGCAGTGCATTTTCGACGCGGCGGGCACCACGGTCGTCGAGCGCGCGGCGGATGCCTGCGAGGCGAGCGTGGTCGCGGCGGCCCATGCGGCCGGCCTCTATACGAATTTTCGCTTCAGCCCCGGTTACGGCGACATGCCGCTCGATACACAGCCGGTGCTTCTCGCCGCGCTTGATGCCCAGCGAAGGCTCGGGATCACGCTTTCGAAGAGCCTTCTCATGACGCCGACCAAGTCGGTGACCGCGGTCGTCGGGCTCTTCGAGGAGCCGCAGCCCTCGAGCCACGCGAGCTGCAAAGATTGCCTCTGCTCCGATTTCTGCTGCATCCGCGCGACGGGCAGGCCCTGCTGGGCATGACGCCTTCCGCTTGCGCCCCTACCCCATCTAAAGAACGTGTAACAACGCCGCCTGAGGCCTTCGCCGCCTGCTAGCATGAACGACCAAGAAACGAAGGCGGGAGGCCCTTATGGCAGATAGCAAGAAACTCGAGTGCAGCTGGCCGCAGGCGCGGCTTGAGCCGCGAAAGGTTCGCGTAAAGGACGATTACCTGCAGCGCGTTCTGAACGGCGAGGAGTTCCTGGTCTTCGACGGCGCCATGGGCACGCAGCTTCAGGAGCGTGGTCTTGCCGCCGGCGAGCTGCCTGAGCTGCTCTGTCTCACGAACCCGGACGAGATTCGCGATATCCATGCGGCCTACGTGGCCGCAGGCGCGGACGTCGCCACCACGAACACCTTTGGCGCCAACGCCGAGAAGCTCGGCGACGCCGCGACCGTCGAGGAGATCTTCTCGGCGGCTGTCTCTTGCGCCCGCGCTTCGGGCGTGCGCTACGTCGCGGCAGACATCGGCCCCACGGGGCAGCTTCTTGAGCCTATGGGCACGCTGCCCTTCGACGACGCCTACGAGCTCTTTGCCCGCCAGGCGCGCGCGGCGACGGCCGCCGGCGCCGACCTCTTCATCGTCGAGACGATGGCCGACCTCGCCGAGGCCAAGGCCGCGCTTCTCGCCGTCGTGGAGAACTCGGACCTTCCCGTCTTCGTCACGATGACCTTCGCCGAGGATGGACGCACGTTCCTGGGCACCACGCCCGAGGTCGCCGCCGTCACCTTGAGCTCGCTTGGCGCCGACGCCGTGGGCATCAACTGCTCGCTCGGCCCGCGCGATCTTTTGCCGCTCGTCCAGCAGATGCTCCCTTGGGCCAAGTGCCCTGTCATGGTCCAGGCCAACGCCGGTCTCCCGCGCGTGGAGGACGGCGTCACGGTCTTCGATGTTCATCCGGCCGAGTACTGCGAGGCCGTGGCGCAGATGCTCGACGCCGGCGTGACCATCGTCGGCGGCTGCTGCGGCACGGCGCCCGAGTACACGGCGGGGGAGCGTGCGCTTCTTACCGACCGCAGGCCCGCCGCGCGCGAGGTCCGCGACTGGTTCTGCGTGGCAGGGCCTCAGCAGATCTGCAGTCTGCGCATGGGGCAGGTGGGCGTCATCGGCGAGCGCATCAACCCGACGGGCAAGAAGAAGATGAAAGAGGCCCTGCGCTCGGGCAACCACGACTATGTGATGGGCGAGGCCATCGCCCAGACCGAGGCCGGCGCGCAGATGCTCGACGTCAACGCGGGTCTGCCCGAGATCGACGAGCGCGCCACCATGATGGAGCTTGTGTCCGAGCTGCAGGGCGTCTCGATGCTTCCGCTGCAGATCGACGCCTCCGACCCCGACGTCATCGAGGCCGCCGTGCGCAGCTACCCCGGAAAGGCCCTCATTAACTCGACGAACGGCAAGGACGAGGTCCTCAGGGCGGTCCTTCCCATCGCCAAGCACTACGGCTGCGCGATCGTCGGCCTCACCCTCGACGAGGACGGCATCCCGGCCACGGCGGAGGGTCGCGTGTCCGTCGCCAAGAAGATCGTCGCGGCGACCGACGCCATCGGCATTCCGCGGCAGGACGTGGTCATCGATTGCCTGTGCATGGCGGCCTCCACCGACCAGACCGCGCCGCGGGCCATCCTCGACGCCATCTCGGCCGTCAAGCGCGAGCTGCCGGGCGTACGCACGGTGCTCGGCCTCTCCAACATCAGCTTCGGCCTGCCGTTCCGCCCGCTCGTCAACGCCACCTTCCTGGCGGGCGCCTTCGCGGCGGGGCTCGACATGGCCATCATGAACCCGCTGGTGCAGCGCATGATGGACGTGGTCAACTCCTGGCGCGTGCTCTCCGGCGAGGACGAGAGCGCGCAGAGCTACGTGGCCAACTACGTCAACCGCTCCGATGCCGTGCCGGGCGGCGGGGCTGGCTCGGGCGCCGGCGCATCCGCGGGTGTCGCCGCGGCCGCCGCGAGCGGGGACGCTTCTCCCCAGACCCCCGAGGAAGAGGCCCGTGCCCTCGTGCTCGCGGGTCGCAAGGGGCCGATGCCTGAGGTCATCGGGCGCGTGCTCGAGGGCCACGACGTGCTCTATGCCATCAACGAGGTCTTGATTCCCGCGCTCGACGAGGTGGGCGTCCGCTTCGAGAAGGGCACGTTCTTCTTGCCGCAGCTCATGGCATCGGCGGAGGCGGCGAAGGCGGGCTTCGAGGCCATCAAGTCGGCCAACGCGGACGGCGGCGAGGAGGTCCCGGCAAAGGGGAAGGTCGTTATCTGCACCGTCCACGGCGACATCCACGACATCGGCAAGAACATCGTGCGCATGCTGCTGGAGAACTACGGTTATGACGTCGTGGACCTTGGGCGCGACGTGCCGCCGCAGGACGTCGTCGACGCCGTGGTCAAGGACCACGTGCTGCTCGCCGGCCTCTCGGCCCTCATGACCTCGACCGTGCCCGCCATGGCCGAGACCATCGAGCTTCTTCGCGCGCAGGCGCCGTGGTGCAAGGTGGTCGTCGGCGGGGCCGTGCTCAACCCCGAGTACGCCCAGATGGTCGGCGCGGACTACTACGCCAAGGACGCCACCGAGACCGCCCGCATCGCCGGCGAGGTTCTCGGCTAACCATCGGGGAACAAGTTATCTTTTCGCAGGTAAGAGGGGGCAGGTTCGCGGCGGAACCTGCCCCCAAACGATTGCGTGATTCAGCCTGCCCCCAAACGGCGGGTCAGCGGATGGTGCGGGAGACGGCGCCGTGCCAGGCGGCAAGAAGCTCGGTCGCGCGCGCGGGATCCATGCTCGGCGTGAATATGTCGTCGTCGGCGCGCAGCCCGGCGAGTTCCTCGGTCCCGCTCCAGAAACCCGTGGCGAGGCCGGCGAGGTAGGCCGCGCCGAGCGAGGTCGTCTCCGTGTTCGCGGGGCGCCTGAGCTCGCAGCCGAGCAGGTCCGCCTGGAACTGCATGAGGAAGTTGTTCGCGGAGGCCCCGCCGTCAACATTGAGCACGCCGAGCGAGCCGCCCGCGTCGTCGGCCATCGCCTCTGCCAGGTCGCTCACCTGGTAGGCGAGCGCCTCGAGCGCGGCCCGGGCAATCTGCGCGCGTCCCGCCCCGCGCGTGAGGCCGTAGATGGCCCCGCGTGCGTCGGGTTTCCACCACGGCGCCCCGAGCCCCGTGAACGCCGGCACGATGATGACGCCGCCTGCGTCCTCCACGCTCGTGGCGAGCGCCTCGGTCTCCGCGGCCGACCCGATGATGCCCAGCTCGTCGCGTAGCCACTGGATAAGCGCGCCCGCAACGAAGACGGATCCCTCGAGGGCGTATTCGAGCCCTTCCGTGCCGGGTGCGCTCGCGGCCACGGTGGTTATCAGGTTGTGTGCGCTCCGGCGAGCCTCTTGCCCCGTGTGAAGCAGCATGAAGCAGCCGGTGCCGTAGGTATTCTTGGCCTGGCCGGCCTTAAAGCAGCATTGCCCGAAGAGCGCGGCCTGCTGGTCGCCCGCCACGCCCGTTATCGGGACCCCGACCGGCACGCCGGGATAGCTCGTCTCTCCGAAGGAGCCGGAGCTCGGGCGTACCTCGGGCATCATCTGCGCGGGGATGCCGAAAAGGTCGAGCAGCTCGTCGTCCCAACGACCCTCGTGGATATTGAAGAGCATCGTGCGGCTCGCGTTGGTGGGGTCGGTCGCATGGACGAGACCGCCCGTGAGCACCCAGATCAGCCACGTGTCGACCGTGCCGAAGAGCAGTTCGCCGGCTTCGGCGCGCTCGCGGGCGCCGGGCACGTTCTCCAAGATCCAGCGGATCTTGCTCGCCGAGTAGTACGCGTCGGGAAGAAGCCCAGTCTTTGCCTGAATCATGGTCTTGACCTGCTCGTTTCCGCAGAGCTCGTCGACCATCTGCGCCGTGCGGCGGCACTGCCACACAATCGCGTTGCACACGGGCTGACCCGTTGCCGGGTCCCAGACTATGGCGGTCTCCCGTTGGTTGTCGATGCCGATGGCGTCGATCTCGTCGGGGTCCAGGCCGTGTTTAGCCACCAGCTCCGTCAGGCATCCAAGCTGCGAGAAGAGGATCTCCTGCGGGTTGTGCTCGACCCATCCGGGCTTTGGGAAGATCTGCTGAAACGGCCTTTGGACCACGTCGACCATATGGCCCGCGCGGTCGACGAGGACCGCGCGAGAGCTCGTGGTTCCCTGGTCGAGCGCGATGACGTAGCTTCCGCTCATTTGCGGCCCACCTTTCCGTCGAGCCACGTCGCGACGTCGACAAAGACGTCTGCGCGGCGGTCCTCATTCAATATTTCATGTCTCATGTTCTGGTAGATCTTGCAGGTCACGTCTGCTGACCCAGCGTTTCTTGCCAGTTGGGCCGCCTGCTCGACCCCGCGCCCCATGTTGCCTACTGGGTCGCCGTCGCCTGCTATGTATAGAAGCGGCAGGTCATGCGGCATGGAGGCGGCGCAGGCCTTCGAGCATGCCTCGGCTGTGAGTGCCGTGAGCGCGACGTAGCCGCCTACGCTGAACATGAACCCGCATTGCTCGTCGCGCAGGTAGTTCTGCACGTTATCCGCGTTGTGCGAGAGCCATTCGTAGCCGGTCGGGCCGGGCACGGCCTTGGAGTAGGCTCCGGCGCCGAGCGAATCGATGAGCTTCGAGCGGTAATCCTCCCCACGCACGGCGGCCACGGCGCGCGCCAAGGCGTTGCCTGCCCGCGAGGTCGCCACGGGCACCGTCCCCGTGCCGCAGATGATGGCTGCGGCGATGCCCTGCCCATGTCTCCCCAGGTAGCAGCGGGTAATGAAGCTTCCCATCGAATGGCCGAAGAAGACATGCGGCACGCCGGGGTACTTCTTCGCGGCTATTCCGCGCAGCGTGTGCTCGTCGGCGATCAGCGCCTCGTTGCCGTTCTTCGCTGGCATGCAGCCGTGTTTGTCGGCCGGCGCCGATGCGCCGTGCCCGATGTGGTCGTCGCCGCAGACTGCGTAGCCGCGGGCTACGAGGAAGCGCACGAACTCATCGTAGCGGCGAACATATTCGCTCATTCCGTGGACGATCTGCACGACTGCGCGCGGCTGGCGCGCGCCAGGCATCCAAAACCATGCGTGGATCGTCGATTTGCCGTCCGCAGAGGGAAACGTCGTTTCCTCAACAACAACGTCGGTATCCTGTGGCATCGGTCCTCCCAACTTCGTTTTCAATGAAGTGTGCCCATGAGCCCGCCGCTTGCGGCGAGCCGGCAAGTTGAGCGGCGCTTCTTTGCGGGGCAGCGGTCGTTCGCGCCGGTGCCGGGTTTTGGGGGATACTAAGCCATGTGCGCTGCGAGGGGCGGCGCGGATAAGGGGGCGTGTTCCATGGGTTTCCACTGCACCGACTGCGTTTTCTCCGAGTTCAAGAAGAACGAGGCCACCGGCGCCTATCAGGGGGCGTGCAGCCGCGGTTACATTCTTACCGACCCGCGCAACTACGAGTCGCCGGCCAACCGATTCGCCGAAGAGCCTGAGCACCTTGTTCCCACCGTCGATCCGTTTGGCAAGGAATACCTGCGCAAGTCGAACGTCTGCGAGCGCTTCGTGAGCCCGAAGGACCTTCCGAACGCCCGATAACCCGCGCG
>CAVIBB010000078.1:0-9966 GCA_963640745.1 Paludibacteraceae bacterium | reverse complement strand
GCGTCGAGCAGGTGGGTGGCGGTGTGGTTGCGGCGGATAAGCTCGCGGCGACCGTGGTCGACCACGGCGCGAACCACGTCGCCCACGGCGAGCTCGCCGTCCTCGACGACGCCCGTGTGCACGTAGAGGCCGTTCTTGCCCTTGGTCTCGTTCACGCGGACGCGGGCGCCGGAAGCGGACTCGAGGTAGCCGGTATCGCCGCACTGGCCGCCCATCTCGGCGTAGAACGGGGTCTTGGCGAGAACCACGGAGACCTCGTCGCCCGCGTGGGCGCGCTCGGCCTCGGCGTCGCCGGAAACGATGGCCGCGACCTCGCAGCCGTCGGCGGCGTCCTCGTCGTAACCCACGAACTCGGTCGCGGCGAGCTTATCGGAAAGCGCGGTCCAGACGTCGTTGAAGGTGCCCCAGGCGTCGCGGTTGGCGGCGGCGCGGGCGCGCTCCTTCTGCTCGGTCATGCAGGCGTCGAAGCCCTCCATGTCCACGTCGTGGCCGGCGGCCTCGCAGATCTCGCGGGTGAGGTCGATGGGGAAACCGTAGGTGTCGTGCAGCTTGAAGGCGACCTCGCCGGGCAGCACGGCGCCCTCGTCGAGCTTGGCGCACTCGCCCTCGAGCATGCTCTCGCCGGCGTCGAGCGTGGCGCCGAAGCGCTCCTCCTCGGCACGGACGATGCCCTGGATAAGGGCGGACTGCTCGGTGAGCGCGGGATAGTTGCCGCCCATGAGGCGCGTGACCTCGTCAACGTAGTTGGAGAGGAAGGGGCTCTCGATGCTCATGAGGCGGGCGTGGTAGACGGCGCGACGGAGCAGGCGGCGCAGGATGTAGCCGCGGCCCTCGTTGCCCGGCAGAATGCCGTCGCCGATCATGAAGGTGACGGCGCGGGAGTGGTCGGCAAGGATGCGCAGGCTGCGGTCCTTGGCGGCGTCGGTGCCGTAGGCGTGGCCGGAGAGCTTCTCGCCGACGCCGATGAGGGACTGGAGAAGGTCGCCGTCGTAGTTGGTGCCCTTGTGCTGCATGATGGCCGCGATGCGCTCGAGGCCCATGCCCGTGTCGAGGTTGCGGTGCGGAAGCTCGGGCATCGAGCCGTCCTCCTGGCGGTCGTACTGGGTGAAGACGAGGTTCCAGAACTCAAGGTAGCGGTCGCAGTCGCAGCCGGGCGCGCAGTCGGGGCTGCCGCAGCCGTACTCCTCGCCCTGGTCGAAGTAGATCTCGGAGCAGGGGCCGCAGGGGCCGGTGGGACCGGCTGCCCAGAAGTTGTCCTCCTCGCCAAGGCGCGAGATGTGGTCGTAGGCCACGCCCTGGGCGTGCCACAGCTCGATGGCCTCGTCGTCGTCCTCGAAGACGGTCATATAAAGACGGTCGATGGGAAGACCCAGGTGCTCCTCGCCGGTGATGAACTCGAAGGCCCAGGCGATGGCGTCGGCCTTGGAGTAGCCGCCGAACGAGAAGTTGCCGAGCATCTCGAAGAAGGAGAGGTGACGGGCATCGCCGATGTTGTCGATGTCGTTCGTGCGCAGGCACTTCTGGCAGGAGCAGGCGCCGATCTCCTTCATGGTCTTGGAGCCCTGGTAGTACTCCTTGAACTGGTTCATGCCGGCGTTGGCAAGAAGAAGCGACGGGTCGTCCGGAACGAGGGAGGACGAGGCGCAGAGCTTGCAGCCCTTGGACTCGAAGAACTTGAGGAAGTCCTCGCGGATCTCCGCGGTGGTCATGGTCTTGTAGTCAGCGGTGCTCATGTGTCTCCCCTGTTGCTCGGGCGGTTCGCGTTCACATACAGCGAATCAGTATACCGCGCAGGTAGCGTCGCGTAAAAACCACACATGGGAGATGCCATGCCTCAAGCGATGCTCCTCCCAAAAAAGAGAGACCCGGGACGCCGCGCAAGACACGCCGGGCTACTCCTCTTCCTTGGTGCCTTCCTCGGCGACCTCGCGCGCCCGCCCCTCGATGGAAGCGCGGTCCGCATCGGAGAGCGCGCCGCGCAGGCGGGACCCCTTAAAGAAGTCGGGGTCGTCGAGGGCGTCGAGCTCCGGCATGGGAGCGCCGTCGGCAGCCCTGTAGGCGGTGCCGCGGAAAAGCGCGCCCGTCTCCGAGACGATCTGACGCCCGGTACGTGCCTCGAAGAAGTACACGAACGTGCCGCGGAGGGCGGCGGTGAGCGGCACGGCGAGGACCATGCCGAGCGCGCCGCCCAGGCAGCCGCCCACGATGATGCCGACGAGGCTGAGCGCAGGGTGAATCTGGACCGCGCGCTGCATGACGAGCGGCGAAAGGACGTTGTCGGCGACGTTCTGGGCGATCATCGCGATGACGAGCGTCGCGACGGCGACGCCGGGGCCGACGAACAGGGCGAGGAGCACCGAGACGATGCACGAGAGCGCGGGGCCGATGACGGGCACGAAGTGAGCCACGAAGGTGAGCGCGCCGAGAAGCGCCGCGTAGGGGTGCCCCGCCACGGCGAGGCCCGCGGCGAGCATGACGCCGTTCGCGATCGACGTGATGAGTGTGCCGTACATATAGCCGCCCGTGGAGCGCGAGAGGACGGCCAGCAGCAGCGTGACGTCGCGGCTGTGCCTGGGGCCCACGATGGCGGAAAGCTCACGCGCCATGAGCGGGTAGTCCTTGGCGACCCAGTACGCGAGCACGAGGCCGAGGAAAACCGTGGTAAAGCTCTCGACCATGCCGGTGAGATTGGCCATGAGGCCGCTCGAGATCTGGCGCGCGAGGTCGCTCGCCATGGAGCTTCCCATGGAGGACGCGGCGTTGGCGACGGAGTTGACGGCGGCCTGAACATGCGGGTCGGCGGACTCGCCGTAGGTCAGCCAGAACTTGTTCAGCGCGTCCTGCGCCTGCTGGATATAGGCGGGCGTGCTGCGAAGGAGCACCATGAGCTCCTGCATGAGCGGCCCGCCGATGACGGAGAGAAGCACAGCGACCGCAACCAGGAACACGAGCAGCGAAACGAACGCGGCGGCCCCGCGCGGGACGCCGCGGTCCTCGAGGCGGTTGGTCAACGGGCTGCAGATAAAGCCCACGACGCCGCCCACGAGTATGAGCTCGAGCGCCTGCTGGACGAACCCGAGCGCGCCGATGACGAGCCACACGGCAACGAAGACGCCGACGACGGTCCACACGGCGAGCAGCCGGGGCCGCCAACGTAGCACGCGTTCCTCTCGCCTGTGAACCTCTGAGCTCGGGTCTTCCCGGTCGAAAATCATCGCATGAGCCCCTCAGGGTCGATCTTGTCCTGGATGCGCTTGAGCGCGCGGCGCAGCATGCGCGAGACCTGCACCTGGGAGATCCCGAGGCGCTCGGCGATCTCGACCTGGGTCATGCCGTCGATGTAGCGCATGCGGATGGCTTGCTGGTCCGCCTCGGGGAACTCGGCGATGGCATCGGCGAGAACGATGCGGTCGTCGGTCGCGGCGAGGTCGGAGTCGACGCTCGCGTAACGGTCGATGATCGAGGGGGCCTCGTCGTCCTCGCCGGTGCCCGTGCCCTCGAGCGGCACGGAGCTGTAAGCGGAGGAGGACTCCATGGCCTCGAGGACCTCGTCGGCCGTCGTGCCGAGGTGCGCCGCGATCTCGTCGACGGTGGGCGTGCGCTGCAGCGTCGTCGTCAGCTCGTCGGTCGCCGTGTTGACCTTGGCGGAGAGCTCCTGAAGGCGCCGCGGCACGCGGATGGTCCAACCCTTGTCGCGGAAGTGGCGCTTGATCTCGCCCATGATGGTCGGCGTGGCGTAGGTCGTGAACTCGAGGCCGCGGTCGGGGTCGAAGCGGTCGATGGCCTTGATGAGGCCCACCGTGCCGACCTGGACGAGGTCGTCGAGCGGCTCGCCGCGGTTCTTGAACTTGGCGGCGATGTAGCGCACAAGGTTGAGATGGCTCACGATGAGCTGCTCACGGGCCTCCTCGTCGCCATCCTGCTTGTAGCGGCGGAAGAGCTCGCGGGTGCGCTCCTTGTTCCAGGCGGGCTTGCCCTTCGAGGCACGGCGCAGCGTACGCCTTTGGGCGCCGGCGGCGCGCTGCTCGGCGCGCTCGGTCTCGCGCGCCAGCGTGTCGTCGGGCTTGGGGTTAGCGCTCGTCATGGGCACCGCCCGTCCGGAGCACGAGCGTAAGCGCGCTGCCGTCCTCGCTGATGCCGAAGTCCTCGCAGATGGCGTCGAGAAGCGCCTCGACCAGGTCGAGCGAATCGTCGTCAACCGCGTCGAGGTCCGGGCCCAGCGAGTAGTTGAGCTCGAGCGCGCCCTCGCCGAGCGCGAGCTCGCAGCTCACAGAATCCTGGCCCGTGGCGCAGGCGTAGACGAAGCCCTCCTCGGCCGCCATGCGGACGTCCTCGACGTCCTCGAGCGAGAGGTCGGCGACGGCCGCGGCGCTCGCGGCGCACATGCGCACCACGCGGGCGTACTCAGGGGCGGCGGGGACGATCAGGCGGATGGGATCGGCGCAGGTCATCTTTGGCCCCTCCCCTACTCGGCGTCCGCGTCGGCGGCGTCGGCGGCGGGCTTGGCGGACTCGCCGTAGACAACGTAGGAGGTGGCGCGGCGCTCGGCCTTGGGCGCGGGAGCGGAATCGATGGTCACGGACTCGTCAGCCGCGTCGCCCTTGTCAGCGCCCTCCTTGAGGGCCGGGGCGGAGCCGCCGGCGTGGCCGGTGACCTTCTTAACGGCGTTGGCGACGGAAGCGGCGGCGCCCTGGACGGCCCCGTTGACGGTCTCGGTCACGCCGGCCGCGGTACCCGAAACGGTGGACACGTCGGTAAGGATCGCATTGACGCTGGCAAGAGACGCGTTGGCCCCGTCCATCGCCACGTTGGCCTTGGCCACGATGGGCCCCGCCTGCTTGACCGCGGGCTCGAGCTCGTCGACCATGCCGTCGATCTTTGCCACGATGGGCTGGGTCTGGGCGATGACCTCGTTGGCGGAGGCGGCGACCTCCTCGACGTTCTTGCGCGCGGAACGCAGGGTGAGCGCGAGCTCAACGACGGCCCAGACGGCAACGACGACGAGGACGATAAGTGCGATGGTCATGTAATCCATGGTGTGCCTCCGAGGTCACAGAAAACCGGTTGTTTGCGGCAAGTCGAGCCGCAGATTTTGTCATTTTACCCAAATGCGCCCTGCACAGCCCTGCTAGAAGACCAGAAGCCCCGCCATGAGCATAAGCGGCATCGCCACCACCGAGAGCAGCGTCGACATGGCCACCATCCCTGCCGCGTAACGGTAGTCACCCTTGCCGAAGATCTGGCAGAGCGTGGCCGCGGTGGTTCCGCACGGGCAGATGAATCCGATAAGCAGGGTCGTCTTGACCGCCGGCTCAACAGGCGCGAAGGCGAGCACGAGGATGGAGAGCGCGGGCGTCACGACCAGGCGCAGCAGACACGCCTTGTAGATGGAGATGTCGCGCACGATGCCGCCAAGGTCAGCCTGCGCGAGATAGATACCCAGGACGACCATGGCGAGGCCCGTGTTCATATCGGCCATGCCTTCGACGAGCACGCCGGGGACGCCCGTGAGTTCGATAGAGAACAGGTACAGGAGAAAGCCCAGCACGATGGCTATGATCGCGGGGTTCGTCGCGATCCTCTTGGCGTCGAGGACCGAAACATCGCGCGTGATGGTATAGGCCGAGTAGGTCCAGATCACGACGGTCTGAACGGCCATGCTCACCGAAACGTAGAAGACGTAGTCGGTGCCCACGACCGCCTGGATGAGCGGGACGCCGATGAACCCCATATTGGAGACGACGACGCCCGCTTTGGCGATGCCGTCGCCGCGCGCGCCGTAGGCCACGCGCACACAGGCCATACAGACGGCAAGAAGAACCAGCGTGATGACGGCCGAGACCCCCGCGACCTGGAGCTTGCTCACGTCGAAGGTGCCGGCGAGCGTGCGCAGCATGACGGCGGGCATCGAGACGTAGACCGCGAGGTTGGTGAGCGAACGCGACCCCGGCTCGTCAACGAGCCCGACGCGGTAGACGATGAAGCCGACGGCCATCATCAGGAACATGGCAACAGTCTGGGTGACCATGACGGGCATGGTCGTGGCAAGCGAGAGATCCATGGGACTCCATATGTAGGGGGTTGTTTACCCCACAACGCTAGCACCCGCGGCGGCTCGGAACAAATTTCGAAACGAGCCGGCTATTCTTGCCCCTCGGCATCGCGCGCGTCGGCCACATCGCGCCCGATGGCCTCCTGACGCCACGCCTCCCAGCCGCGCGGGCTCGACGTAAAGAAGGCGCCGCGCTCGAGGCCCTCGGGAAGGTAGCGCTGCTCAACCCAGCCGCCAGGATAGTTGTGCGGGTACAGGTAGGCACCGTACTCCTCGGAGCCTGGGCGGTGACGGTCGCGCAGGTAATTGGGGACCTCGCGGCGCGGGCCGTTTCTGACCTCGTTCATGGCGGCGTCGATGCCCGCCTCGGCGGCGTTGCTCTTTGGCGCGAGCGCGTTGTACAGCGCAGCCTGCGCGAGGTTGATGCGGCACTCAGGCATGCCGATGACCTCGGTCGCGCGGAAGGCGGCCTCGGCAACGAGAAGCGCCTGGGGATCGGCGTTGCCTATGTCCTCGGAGGCGGCGATCATGATGCGCCGCGCGATGAACTTGGGGTCCTCGCCGGCGTCGAGCATGCGCGCGAGCCAGTAGAGGACGGCGTCCGGGTCGCTACCGCGCATGGACTTGATGAAGGCGCTGATTATGTCGTAGTGCATGTCGCCGGACTTGTCGTAAGAAAGGCCGCGGCGGGGGTTGGCCTCGAGCACATGCTCGGCGGTGATCGTCGTGGGGCCTTCCGCATCCGGGTCGGGGTCAGCCATCTGGCTCGCGAGCTCGAGCGACGTCAGCGCGGAGCGGCCGTCGCCGCCCGCGAGCTTGACGATCTCGGACTCCGCCTCGGGCGTGAGCTCGAAGGCGCCGGCCAAGCCCTCGGGCGCCTCCACGGCATGGCGGATCATCTTGCGCAGCGACTCGTCGTCGAGCGGCTGGAGCTCGACCACGCGGCTGCGGCTGATAAGCGCCGAGTTGACCTCGAAGTAGGGGTTCTCGGTCGTGGCGCCAATGAGCACGACGGTGCGGTCCTCCACGGCGTGGAGCAGCGCGTCTTGCTGGCTGCGGTTGAAGCGGTGGATCTCGTCCACGAAGAGGATCGTGCGACGTCCCTGCGTGAGCAGGCGGCTCTCGGCGGCGTCGATCTCTCGCCGCAGGTCCTTGACCGTACCGGTAATGGCGCTGACCTCGACGAACTCGGCGTGAGTGGTGCGCGCGATGATGCGCGCGAGGGTTGTCTTGCCCGTGCCGGCGGGGCCGTAGAGGATGACGGAGCTGAGCGTGTCGTGCTCGATGGCGCGGCGCAGCCACGACCCCGGGCCCACGGCCTGCTCCTGACCGAAGTAGCCTTCAAGGGTCCGCGGGCGCATGCGTGCGGCGAGCGGCGCGTTGTCGTTGCGCCGCGCGGTCTCTATGCGGGTAAAGAGGGTATCCATGAGAACGATTGTACTACATTCAAGGAACTCCGGCGGCGAAGGGACAGCCTACGGCCGCACACCCTCGCCAAAATAGCCGCGCAGCGGGAAAAGCCCCTTTGAATCGGGGAAGACCGCCTCGCACGTGGCCATGAAGTAATCGTCGGTCATCGAAGAGATGAAGTCGACCACGGTCTGGTCAAGGTCCTCTTCCCAATCGTACTCGCGGCCGTAATGGGCGAGGCGCCGCTCGCAGCCGCGAATGTGCTGGCAAAAGATCGCCGATGACTCGTCGCCCGCGCGCAGCGCCTCGAGCTCGTGGTCGTAGAGCGCGTCGAAGAGCTGGGCGGTCTCACGGCCGAGGCCCGAGCTCACCTCGCCGGCCCCGTAGATCTTCTCGTAGTTCTCGCGTTTGGCGCGGCGCAGCTCGTTGAAGCCCTCCTCGCTCATGGCGATCCGCGCGCGCCCGATGCTGTTCTCGACGACGTCGGTGACGAAGGCGGAAAGGGCCCACGCGTTGTAGCCGCCGCCGAGGCCGTCGTCGAAGGCGTCCTCGGAAAGAAGCCCGGCGCGCACCGCATCCTGGCGGTCTTTGCCTACGTAGGCGATGATGTCGGAGATTCGCACGACGCAGCCCTCGAGCGTCATGGGGCGCAGGTGCCCGATGGCCCCCTCCCCCGTCTCCCAGCAGGAGGCGACCACGCGATCGAAGGTGTCGAACTCGGCAAGGCCGCTCGTCTCGAAGACCTGCTGCTCGAACTCGCCGTTGTGGGTGAGGCAGCCGTCCAAGGTCTGAAGGCTCACGTTGCGCCCGCCGAGCACGTCGATGACGCGCACCGACTGGACATTATGGAAGAACCAGCGCCCGGTGCGCGCATGGTAGGCGTCGTTGAGGAAGTGCTCCCCTGCATGGCCGAACGGCGTGTGCCCGATGTCGTGGCCGAGGGCGATGGCCTCGATGAGGTCGAGGTTGAGCCCGAGCGCGCGGCCGATGTCGCGCGCTACCCGTGCGACGAGCTGCACATGCAGGCCGCGGCGCGACAGGTCGTCGTTCGCGCGGAAAGAGAAGACCTGGGTCTTGCCGGACATGCGGTTGTAGGCCGGCAGATGGACGATCTTCTCGGCGTCGCGCACGAAGGCCGGGCGAATCTGTGTGTCGCGGTCGCGCTCCGCGGAGCTGCGTCGGATAGCCGAGGTGTTCTTGCACGCGAACGGCGAGAGGCCACCCGAGTCGAGCCGCTCCGCGACCGCCCTGGCAGCCTCACCCGAAAGCTCGCCCGTGAGACCGGGCGCCAATTTGTTGACTTGAGGCATGAACTGCGACCTCTCGCGCGGCCCTTCGTCCCGCTACTCGTGGACGACGAGGCAGCCGCGGTACACGTGGTCGCGGCTCTCGCCCATTATGTCCTTATCGGCGGCGCCGGGGAAGACCCCCGCGAGCTTGCCGCCGAAGACGAACAGGCCGAGGCCCTCGCCGGCGACGGAGGACTCGGAGCCCGGGGCCGGGACGTGCGCCTCGACGAAGGAAAGCTCATCGTCGGTGAGCAGGTTCATGGCCTCGGGGGCGCGCAGGGCGTCGAAGAGCTTATCGCTCGCGCAGGCCCAGGTGGAGAAGCCGCCGATGACGCAGGCGAGACCGCGGCGCGCCGCCTCGACGAGGGCCTGGGTGCCCGGGCACGAGCGCGTGGCGATCTCCTCGGAGGTGGCGAGGCGGTAAACGCAGGCAATCGGGCCGTCGTCGTCGACGAGGCGCGGCTCGCCGGCCGCGGTCTCCACGCGCAGGCTGCAGATATCGACGAAACGGGCGAACACGCCCTTCTCGGCCATGCGCTCGCAAATGTCGGCCACCTCATCGAGGTCGGCCTCCTCGGGGTAGCCCACGAGGCCGAGCGCCGGGCGGTCGGCGTGGTTGGTCCCGGCGTTGGCGTTGGCCCAGGTGCGGTACGTGGCGCGCAGGGTCTCGACGAGGGCGTCGACGGAATCGAAGGACTCGATGGAAGGGTGCTTCTCGGCGAAGGCGCGGTAAGCGTCGGTCATCTGCTCGGCGCGGGTCACCTCGACGGTGGAGGTCATGCCGGTGAAGCCGTCGACGGAGATGCCGCGGACCTGCAGCGAGCCGGTGCGGCCGCAGAAATCGACGTCGACGCGGGCCAGCGGCACCATGGCCTCGTAGCCGGTCGGGACGAGCGTGAGCTCCTCGACCTCGGGCGCGAAGCCAAAGCGAGCGCGGAAGCCGGCGTCCTTGAGGTAGAGCTTGGAGACCTTGTCCATGATGGAGCTGCACGTCTCCGCCGCGGCGGAGAGAATCTGGAGCTGCGCCGCGTTCAGGATCCGAGGCGTCGCCGACCAGGGCAGCGACCCGCGGCGGTGGGCGGCGTGGGTAGATGCGAGGTACGTGTCGGCCTTGGCAATGCTCGCGTCGTCGGCAGGCAGGGCGCGCACGCCCTCCTCGAACTCACGCTCAAGCGCACAGAAATCGTTGGCCATTGTTCCTCCCGAGAATAGGGG
>CAVIBB010000077.1:0-10007 GCA_963640745.1 Paludibacteraceae bacterium | reverse complement strand
AAAATCGCGGGCGCATCCACGACAAGCAGCGGAGTGGGCAGCGATCTCAAGCAAAGCGGGGAATACCGGCGCAGCCACGGCTCGCTTCTCTCCACCGCAAAGGACGCCGCCGCGGGCCTGAAGTCGGCTGCGGGCTCACGGCGAGCCGCGAGATCCGCCCAAGGGGCCCGAGGCCGACGGTCGGGAGCGCGCGTGGTCACGCCCAAGCGCGTCATCTACTGTCTTCTTGCCGCCATCCTCGCGTTCTCCGTCCTGATCACGGTTCGCCTCGGCTCCGGCATCACGCTCGAGACGCGCGCCGCGCTCTCGCCGGTCCTGCCCGGCCAGCCCTTCTACATGCTGCTCGTCGGCACGGACAAGTCCGAGGAGCGCGTGGAGGACGGCAGCACCGGAGGCACCTTCCGCACGGACTCGATCATCCTCGCGCGCGTGGACCCCATCGCGGCCAAGCTCACGCTCGTCTCGATCCAGCGAGACACCCTCGTCGACCTCGACGGCTATGGCCAGCAGAAAATCAACGCCGCGTACACCTACGGCGGGGCGCCGCTGCTCATCAGCGCCGTCTCGGACCTCGCCGGCGTAAAGATTTCCCACTACGCCGAGATCGACTTCGACAGCTTTACCTCGGTGGTCGACACCCTCGGCGGCATCGACGTGAACGTGCCCATCGACATCGACGACGACCTCGCCGATGTCCATCTCCAGGCCGGCGAGCAGACCATTAACGGCGCCGACGCGCTCGGGCTCTGTCGCGCCCGCCACGCCTACGACCAATACGGCTCGGGCGACTATTACCGCACGTCCAACCAGCGAATGGTCCTGGGCGCCATCCTCAAGAAGGCCCTCAGCGGCAACCCCGTGCTGCTCTTCGCGGTGCTGAACACGGCCTCGGAGAGCGTCTCGACCGACCTCACGGGCATCGAGCTCATGCTGCTCGGGGCTCGCTTCGTCGGGTTCGACATGAGCACGAACCTCTATTCCGGGCTCGAGCCCACGAGCGGCGTCTATGAGGGCGGCGTCTGGTACGAGAAGGTCGACGAAGAGGCCTGGAAGACGATGATGTCGCGCGTGGACCAGGGCCTGGCGCCCTACGCGGACGAGTCGGAGGACCCCACGGCCGGCCTCGCGGGCATCACGCAATAGGGGCGCGGGCGGATAGGCGGGGCCGCCGCGGAGGAGGCGCTTCTTACGCAAGCACCACCTCGACGCAAAGAGCGCGAGGTGGTGCTTGCATAACCACTTGAACTGTTTCAATCGCCGATTTCGCGCCACCTCGAGGCAATTCTCCTCCAGGTGGCACCACCTCGGTGCACGGACGGGGACTCGTTTCCGGCCGGCCCCTAAGCCCGGGTCACGCCACAGCCCGGGTCACGCCACAGCCCGGGCCACGCAACAACCCGGGCCACACCCCGGGTCCGGCCGGCCCCTAAGCCTCGGCCGCGATCCTACCGGCGGCGCGTCCCTTGTGCCAGTCGTAAGCCATCACGGCGAAGATGGGCACATACAGAATGACCGTCCCCAGCAAAGAGGAACCGCCGGTCGAGCTGGTGTGAATAAAGAACAGCCCGGCGGACTCACCGGCGGAACCCGCCTGGGTCCAGATGGTAAAGAGCACGAAGTTGTTCACCCAGTGGATCACGCAGCCGGGCAGGCAGCTGCCGTAGACGACGTCTGCCAGGTACATCCCCATGCCCGCGACGAAGTAGGAAAGACACGCCATGACGATCTCGCCGGCGGCGGTCTGGCTGGTCACCTCGGGGTTGTAGAGGTGGCCCGACATAAAGATAACGGTGGCGAAAACTCCCCAAGCAATGCACTTGAAGGTCGGACGGACCTTGTTTCCGCAGGTGGCGCGAATAAACGCGCAGCGACAGGAGATCTCCTCCCACGTGGTCTGCATCCAGAGAAGCGCGGAGCAGATAACCAGGTTCACCAGGACGGGCACGGCGCCGACGGGGTTGAGCACCACCTCGGTGCCGCCGCCCATAATAAGATCGAGAACGATCGTGAGAAGGAAACCGACGGCCCAGGCAATGGCGAGGCGCACGCACTGGCCGCGGTCGGCCTTACCGCCGACGCCGAGAATGAGGTCGCGGACCGAGGTCCTCAGCACCTTGTGGCAAAGCCACACGGTAACGGCGTAGGAACACGAGAAGGCGAGCAAGGTCATCAGCGTCTCCGAGAGCCAGTACCAGTCGCCAGACGTCTTCCAGAACACCGTGACCGTGCTGAAGGGAATCTGCACGCCGAGGCCGAGCACCACGGTTAAGATAAAGAAGAGCACCCAGCGGCCCAGCGGAGCCTCATTCGGCGCCCAGGTGGGCTTTGGCTTCTTGCCCCTGCCCTTTTTGAGGGGCTCCCCCTCCACGGTCGATTCGTATTCAACTGCTTCGCTCATACGCGACTCCTCACATCGATTCAAGCAGTTATTCAACCTTACTCCCGCGGGGCCTCAGGCGATATCAGCTTTTTGGCAAGAAGCCCCGCGGGCGCCTCATGCTTGGCGCCCGCGGGGAACGTTTGCTTCTTGCCGCCTAAGCTGACGCGGCTTACGCCTCGGCCACGGCTGCCGCCTATGCCTCGGCCTTGACCTCGACGTCGATCAACTGGTGCGCAATCACGTCGACCAGGCCCTTATCGGTAAGCCCCAGCTCGGGCACCGTGGGCAACGAGATGAACGACAGCGCCATGAAGGGCGACGGCAGCGAGCAGCCGAGCGACGCCGCCGACTCGTTCATGCGGTCGACCGCCGCCATGACCTCGGCCGCGGGGCGATCGCTCATGAGGCCGCCGATGACGAGCGGCAGCGAGTCGACGACCTTCTCGCCGTCAGCGCAGGCCATGCCGCCGTGGATGCGCGCCACCTCGTTGACGGCCGTGGCCATGCTCACATCGTCCACGCCGATGCAGACGATGTTGTGGTGGTCGTGGCTCGTGGAGAACGCGAGGGCGCCGCGCGCGAGGCCGAAGCCCTGAACGAGCCCCGTGCCCACGTTGCCGTTCTTGCCGTAGCGCTCGACCACGGAAAGCTTGAGGATGTCGCGCGCGGGATCGACCTGGATCTGGCCGCCCGCGACGGGCATCTCCTCCACGGCCCAGGTGTTGATGATCTGGCGCTCGATCATGCGGATCACGTTCGCGCGGACCGTGCCCTCCTCCACCGACGCCGGCAGCGAGAAGCTCGACGCGTCGATGGGACGCTTGAGGTGGACCGTGTCGCGGATCCAATCGGGATAGTCCCCGACCTGCGGCTCATTGAGCAGCTTGCCGTCCTCAGCCACGAGCTTGCCCTCGAAGAACACCATGGCCGGCTTGAAGTCGGCGAGGTCGTCGACGATGAGCACGTCGGCCAGGCGGCCAGGCGCGACGCTTCCCATCCAGTCCTCCATGCGGAAGTGCTTGGCCGCGTTGAGGCTGCCGATGGAGACGGCGTCGGCCGGCGCCATGCCGAGCTCGATGGCGCGGCGGACGTTGTAGCTGATGTGGCCCTCGCGCATGATGTCGCCGGGGTGCTTGTCGTCCGTGCAGAAGCACAGGTGGTCGAGGCGGCAATCTCCCTCGAGGGCGCGCCCCACGAGCGCGTCGAGGTTGCGCTCGGTGCTGCCCTCGCGGATCAAGGTGAACATGCCCACGCGCTGGCGGGCCATCATCTCCTCGCCGGTCACGCACTCGTGGTCGTCGCTGATGCCGGCCGAGGCGTACACGTTGAGCTCCTGGCCCATGCGCCCGATGGCGTGGCCGTTCACGAGCTTGCGCTGGCCGAGCGCGCCCGAGACCTTCTGCAGGTACTCGTCCATGACTCCCAGGATCTTCGACGGGTCGAGCTCGCCGAGCGTGATGGACTCGTCCATGGCAAGAAGCTCGGCCACCTCCTCGACGCCGAGGACGCCGCCCGTGGTCTCGAGGCCAGGTGCGGTCGGCACGCGGGAGGGGATCTCGAGCAGCATGCGGCAGGGCATGGACTCCATATTGGCGAGCATGGCCTTGAGGCCCTCGGGGCCGGCCACGTTCGCGATCTCCATGAGGTCGGCGCAGAGCGTCGTCGTGCCGCTCGGCACCACGAGGGCCGAGAGCGCCTCGGGCGTGAGGCAGGTCGTCTCCACGTGCATGTGCGCGTCGACGAGGCCGGGCGTGGCGAAGCGGCCGCCGCAGTCGACGACCTCGCGGGCGTCGAGCGCGGCGTCGGGGTCGATGGAGACGACCCTCTTTCCCTTGACGTAGATGTCGGTCGGGTAGATCTCGCCGGACCAGACGTTGACCAGCCGGACGTTCTGCAGCTTAAGGTCGCAGGGCACGCGCCCCAGGCCGGCCTCGAGAACATCCTTCATTTCCGCCACGTCGTACATCGCTGCGCTCTCCTCTCGTGTTTGCCCCTCGAATATCCCTGTTAGCCGCGGCCGCCGCGGGTCTACAGGGTCGCCTTGATGGCCGCGACCTCGTCATCGGTAAGGAAGGTGCCCGCCTTGATCTGCTCGGCGTACTCCTCGATCTTGGACTGGACGTCGGCCGGGATCTTGTCGGAGAACTTGCCGAGGGAGACGCCGCCGTTGTCCATGTTGGCGGTGATGGCCTTGCCGCCGCCGAAGGAGCCGGACTCGATCTCCTCCATGGCCTGGTCGATCTTCCAGTCGGTCACCGTGGAGGCGATGACGGTCGGCTGGTTGTCGCCGAGGATGTCGATGGGCTGGGAGATGTCGAAGTGGGTGTCCGCGCCGGCGGCCTCGAGGGCCTGGCGGGCGCCGTTGTCGACCGCGGAGGCGTCGCCCCACATGACGTCGACGTTGTAGGAGTTGACCCACTGCTCGGTGAGCTGGGTGCCCTTGGCGGCGTCGGAGAAGCCGGCCTCGAAGTTGTACTGGCCGGTGATGGAGGCGTCCATCTTCTGGGCCGCGGCGAGGTAGGCGGAGTACTTGTTGAGCGTGGAGGGGAGCTTCATGCCGCCGATGAAGCCGATGGACTTCGTCTGGGTCATAAGGCCGGCGATGACGCCCGCAAGCGAGCCGAGCTGGACGAAGTCGGGCAGAACGGCCTCGACGTTGTCGGTGCTCTCGTAGTCGGTCATCTCCTGCTCAGGGTTGGTGTTGGTGATGAGGAAGTGCACGTTGGGGTGGGACTCGGCGGCGTCGGCGATGACCTCGGCCCAAGCGGAGGCGAACTGGTTGCCGTTGCCGACGATGAGGTCGACGTCCTGGTCGACGTAGGTCTCGGCCGCGGTCGCGGCGTCGGCGGTGGCGGTGTTCTCCTTGGGCTCGAGCATCTCCCAGTTGGTGTGCTTCTCGATGGCGCGCTGGAGGGACTCGTAGTGGGCCTGGTCCCAGCCGCCGTCGGTGATGATGCCGCTCATGATCATGGCGACCTTGTAGGAGGACTTCTTCTCGCCGTCGGAGGAGCTGGAGGAGTCGGAGCTGGAGCTGGAGCCGCCGCAGGCAGCGAGGCCCATGGTGGCGGCAGCGGCGCCGGTAAGGCCGACGAACTGACGACGATCGAGGTTCAGGTTGGACATGGTTCTTCCCTTCGATTGGGCGGGCTTACGCCCGCGCTTCCCTATGACCCGGCAGGTGCCCGCAGGCACGCGCCGGAGCTCGCGGGGTCCAGGGTTGCCGATGCACCCCGCGATAACACCGTGGTTGAGGCGAGGCGACGCTAACGCGACTCGCGGAAATACGGCTTGCCGCAGGCCTTGGGGCCGCCGTGCTTGGAGCCGAAGAACATGAGGGCGATGATCGTGAAGATGTACGGGATCATCTTGAAGAACATGACGGGCGCGGACTGGAACGACGCCTGCAGGGCAACGTTCAGGCCGTCGAAGAAGCCGAAGAGCAGGCTCGCGAGCATGACGCCCACCGCGCTCCAGCGGCCGAAGATGACGGTGGCCAGCGCGATGAAGCCGCGGCCCGCCACGATGCCGTCGGTGTAGATCGGCGTGTAGCAGATGGTGAGGAAGGCGCCGCCGGCAGCCGTGAGGGCACCGCAGACCACGCAGGCGAGGTACTTGACGCGGATGACGTTGATGCCCAGGGTCTCGGCAGCCTGCGGGTTCTCGCCGACCGAGCGGAACGAGAGGCCCGCGCGGAAACGCTTGAAAAAGAACGAGACGCACGGCACGAGCAGGAACGCCAGGTAGGCCAAAAGCGTCTGGTTAAAGAGGCCGTTGCCGATGACGGGGATGTCGGAGAGCACGGGGATGGCGATGGAGGCCATCTGAGCGCCGGTGGCGTTGTCCGGGTTGGAGCCGACGAAGAGGTTATAGCCGAACAGCGCGATGGCCGGCGCCAGGATGTTCACGGCCATGCTCGTGACCGTCTGGTCGGAGCAGAGCGTGATGGCGCAGAAGGCGTAGATCATGTTGACGGCCACGCCCGCGGCCATGCCGGCAAGAAGCCCGAGCCAGAGGTTGCCCGTGACCTTGCCCACGGCGAAGGCGACGAAGGCGCCGACGGCCATGATGCCCTCGAGGCCGATGTTCACGAGTCCGGCGCGCTCGGAGAAGACCTCACCGAGAGCGGCGAGGAGGATGGGCACCGCGCCCATGGCCATCGCCTTGACGATGGTGGGAAGAGCGACCATGAAGTCCATTACGCGGTCACCTCCGATTTCTTGTTCTTGTTGCTCAGGCTGGTGATGAAGGCCTTGACCTTGGGCAGCTTGACCATGGCCATGCCGGCGACGGCGAAGATGATGATCAGGCCGCGGATGATGTCGACGATGGCGGTGGGAACGCCGATGACGGACTGCATCATCGTGCCGCCGGTGGAGAGCATGCCGAAGACGATGGCGACCACGATGGAGGCGACCGGGTTCAGCTGCGCGATGAGCGCGATGGCCACGCCGTCGAAGCCGAAGCCCGAGCCGAAGCCGTCGGCCAGGCGGAAGGGGGTCTTGCCGAAGAGCTCGACCGCGCCGCCCATGCCCGCGATGGCGCCGGAGATGACGAAGGCGGCCAGCACGAGGAAGCGCACGGGGAAGCCGTTGACGCGCGCGGCGGTGGGGTTCAGGCCCACGGCGCGGATCTTGAAGCCGAAGCTCGTGCGGAAGATCACATACCACAGGAGGATGCCGAGGACGATGGCGAGAAGAACGCCCAGGTGAGCGGGGCCCACGTCGACCAGGTGCGAGCTCTTGGGCATCGCGGGGGTCTGCGGGAGACCCTGGTCGGAGTAGACGTTCTTGTAGAGGAACTCCATGAAGTACAGGGCGATGTAGTTGAACATGATCGTGGTGATCATCTCGTTGAGGCCCCGGGTGACCTTGAGGATGCCGGGGAGAAGCGCCCAGACGCCGCCGAAGACGATGCCGGCGACGAGGCCCACGAGCACGGCCGGGACGCCCTCGAGGCCGAGGGTGATCACGAAGTAGGCGGCCGCGGAGGCGCCCATGATGAACTGGCCCTCGCCGCCGAGGTTGAAGACGCCGCACTTGTACGCGAAGACGGCGGCCAGGGCGGTGAAGACGAGCGGGCAGGCGCGCTCAAGCGTCTTGCCGAGCTTGCCGATGTCGCCCACCGAGCCCTGGATCATGGCCGCGTAGCCCTCGATGGGGTTCTTGCCGAGGCACGCGATGATGATGGCTCCGACGATGAGGGCCAGGAGCAGCGAGACGATCGGGGTGAGCACCGCGAGGCGCTTCTCGCGACGCTGCTCGCCGTACATCCCTGCACGCCAGCCAGCCTTCGATTCCTTGTTGCCGGTGGCGGCAACGTCGTTTTTCTTTGTAGGATCTGCCACGTTTCCTCCCCTCCTACTTGCCGGCCATGGCGAGCGAGATCTCCTTGATGGGAGGGTTCGCGCCAGGGTAGGTGCCCATGATCTGGCCCTCGAAGAGGACCGTGATGCGGTCGGAGAGCTTCAGCACCTCGTCGAAGTCGGCGGAGATGAGAAGCACCGCGCAGCCCGCGTCGCGCTGGGCGATGATCTGGTCATGGATGAACTCGGTCGCGCCGATGTCCAGGCCGCGCGTGGGGTAGACCGCCACGAGCAGCTTGGGGTGGGCGTCGAGCTCGCGGGCGAGGATGACCTTCTGCTGGTTGCCGCCGGAAAGCGAGCGGGCCGTCTGGTTGACGGAGGTGCAGCGGATGTCGTTGACCTCGGCGAGGTTCTCGGCGTACTCCTTGATGGCGTCGAGCTTGAGCCAGGCGCCGTGGCCGACGCTGAAGCGGTCGGACTCGGTCTGCTTGAGCACGAGGTTCTCCGAGATGGACATGTCGCCCACGAGGCCCATCTTGTTGCGGTCCTCGGGGATGTTGCCCATGCCGGAGTCGATGAAGCTCGAGGGGGAGTAGAGGGCGACCTTCTCGCCGTCAGGGCCGATGACGTCGCCGGACTCGGGCTTGATGAGGCCGGTGACGAGGCTCGCGAGCTCGGACTGGCCGTTGCCGTCGATGCCCGCGACGCCCAGGATCTCGCCCTTGCGGATGGAGAGCGCGACGTCCTTGAGGCCGCCGTGCTTGAGGTTCGGGCGGTAAGAAACGCCCTTGAGCTCGAAGGCGACCTCGTCGGCGCCGGTGACCTTCTGGTAGGTGCTCTCGGTGAACTTCTGGCCGATCATGAGGTCGGCGAGCTCCTGCTCGGTGGTGTCGGCGACCTTGACCGTCTCGACGGACTCGCCGCGGCGCAGGACCGTGACGTAGTCGGAGATGCGCATGACCTCACGCATCTTGTGCGAGATGAAGATGATCGACTTGCCCTCGGAAGTGAGCGACTGCATGATGTCGAAGAGGCCCTCGACCTCGAGGTCGGTGAGGACCGCAGTCGGCTCGTCGAGGATGACGAGGTCGGCGCCGCGGAAGAGGACCTTCATGATCTCGACGCGCTGCTGCATGCCGATGGACATGTTGCCGACCTTCTCGTCGAGGTCGATCTCCATGCCGTAGCGCTCCATGAGCTCCTCGACCGTCTTGCGGTCGTCGGCCACCTGGAGCAGCGGCGACTTGTGGCGCTTGTCTCCCAGGATGATGTTCTCGAGGCCCGTCATGTCCTCGATGAGCATGAAGTGCTGGTGCACCATGCCGATGCCGTTCTCGACGGCGATGCCGGGGCTGGTGATCTGCACCTCTTTGCCCCGGATAAAGATCTTGCCCCCGCTCGGCTGGTACAAGCCGATAAGGACGTTCATGAGCGTGGACTTGCCGGCGCCGTTCTCGCCCAAAAGCGTGTGGACCTCGCCTTCCCCAACGGTAAGGTTCACGTTCTGGTTGGCGTAGAACGAGCCGAAGCGCTTGCAGACGTTCTCCATCCTCAGCAGTTCCGCCACGTCATCCTCCTCTCCTCACAGGTTCGGCGACGCACCCCTTAAAGCCATGCGGGGGACGACGCGCATTCGCTGAACGACATATAAAAATACCTTTACAAAGTGACGCACAGATTTCGAGATTACAGCCGTTTGACACCTGTTTGTTAATCCAAAGTTGCAGGTGACCTAACCAAATTTTTGGAACCGCAGGTAGAGCTCTGTGTGGCTAACTGGTGTTGCTTAAATGACAATTGTATGAAGAATACCCGAAGCAGAGCCGGCAATACAGCTCATTTACAAACAAAACCGCAGGTCGTTGTACTTAAAAATACGCAACGACTATGGGTGGTGAGCAGTTTGCGGAAGAATCGCGCTGGCTGGGACTTCTTGCCGGCGCTCGGTCGAGAGGGCGCGGAAGAAACGCGTCCGTTGGGGCTTCTTGCCGGCGTTTGCGGAAGAATCGCGCCCGTTGGGACGCAAAGGTGGCCTTTTGCAGAGAAGACGCGCCCGCTGGGACTGGCGTGGTCCCAACGGGCGCACAATTTCCGCACCGCCTCGGCTTGCGGAGAGTTCGACTCCGCTTGGGGCCGGGTTGAATCGAGCGGGCCTCGCCCAAACAGTCCAGATCCGGCTTTTTTACAAAGAAGAACGACGCGAACCGACGCCTAAACTCGCGGCTTCTTTTCTCGCGCGCCCCGGCGCCGACGGCAAGCCCGACGTACAGCCGCTCAAGGAAGCATCGGCACCGTCCACGAACTCGTCCACAGTCGGCTTCTTTG
>CAVIBB010000076.1:0-10025 GCA_963640745.1 Paludibacteraceae bacterium | reverse complement strand
AGCTACCACGGTCGGCGGGGCTGAACACGTCCCCTCTGAGCGGGTCCATTAGAGCGTCCCTTCGTTGTAGGCATGCTGCATCGCCTTGATGGTGATGCTCGGCCAATCGAGCTTCTCGTCGTTGACCGTGGCCCCGGACTGTGGCGCGTAGTACGCGATCAGCGCGTGCATGGTGTCCCGGCCTCCCAGGCCGTCCACCTCAAGGTTGTAGCCCTCCTCATTGAGCCGCTTCTGGATGGCGCGGATCAGGTCAGAGCCTTTGCCGGTCTCGTCGTGCTCGAAGGAGGGGCACCCCTCGTGCCGCCACGCGTCCCCGGACCACTGGTGGGACACCACGCCGTCAGGCTCGGTGCCGTAGGAGATCTGGAACGCGAGCGTGGTGTTCCGCCCCCAAAGGCCGTCCTCGGCGAGCTTGCCAGGCTCCACGTCATCGGAGCCGCCGCCCTCGCCCGTGTAGCGCAGGTAGCAGTCCCAGGGGTAGTCGTAGTAGCCGCGGGTGTTCGTCTCCCAGCCGTCCTGGTCTCCGGGCTGACCGCCGTTCGCGCCGTGGTTCTCGTTGCGCGACGCCTGGCAGAGCAGGCCGTCGCCGATGTACACGGCGGTATGGTGGACGTCGTTCAAGAGCACATCGCCGCGCTGCGGGTTGCCGTCGTTGGCCACGCGCGTCCAGCCGCGGGCGCACAGCTCGGAGGACATGTTGCCGGTATAGCTCGCGTCGCCGGTGTCGAAGCCCGCCTCCTGCAAGCAGTGGATGACGAGCGACGAGCAATCCGCCTCGCCGCCCTCGTAGATGTCCCAACGGTGCTCCTGGCAGTAGCCGAGGTTGCCCTCGTCGCACCAGTAGCGGATGCGGTCGCAGAGCGTGTCGATGCTGGGCATTCGGTCTCCTTAGTCCCACTTGGCCATGTCGGCCACGGCGTCGGCCCAGGTGTCGTAGGCCTTCGGCTCGGCGTCGGCGGGCATGTACACGAAAAGCTCGGGCGAGCGGTAGAAGGCGTTCGGGACGAGGGTCTGCCCCGGCGTGAAGTCGTAGGGGTTGGCCTCGGTGCCGTCCGCGCCGGACTCGTCGGCAGAAGGCGTGAACTTGCCCAGGTCGGGGATGGTCTCGTCGGTCTCGGTGTACTCGCGGTCGGTGTCCAGGGGGTCAACGGCCTCGGCGTACTTCATCCCGCCGCGCATGATGTACTTGTTCGCGTCGCTGACGGTGCGGCGGAGCTGCTTGCCGTTGATGGTCACGGTCTCGGTCTTGATTGCCATTGGTTCTCCTTACTCCCCGCAGATTTCGGGGTAGTCCTCTATTGCGCGGAACTGGCCTGCGAAGACGGACCAGTTGGTCGCGGCCTTGTACTGGTCGAGCAGGGCGGCGGGCACGTAGATGTACCCGGTGCCGGAAGCGATTGGGGTGCCAGCGAACAACTGCGTCAAGCTGTTGAGCGGGATGCGGTTCGCTGTTCGAATGATTACCGCCTCAAGCGACGAGCAGTTGTAAAACATGCCGCCCTCCATCCTGGTGAGCACCGGGAAGTCGAGCTTGGTGAGCGAGCTGCATCCTTGAAAACTGAAGGACTCGACGGTCTTTAGCGAAGGCAGATTTACACGCTCAAGCGAGGAGTTCCCGAAGAATGTGTAGCCATTAGCTCTCGTGACGCTCGGGAAATCGACCGCAGTAAGCCCCGGCTGTTTACACAGCGCACCCCACCTCAAGCTGGTCACCGTCTCGTCGTAGACGGCCCCGCTGAGAGAGCCGTCTAGCAGGCCCCTAACGTCGCTCACAGAGCATAAACCCCCCCCCATCTCGGGGGCGTCATCGTCCCACTCCGACTCGGGGATTGAGCCGTCCCACTCGGAGATGGGGCGGATGTAATCGGCCCAGGTGGCCCAGTTGGTCGCGGCCTTGTAATCGTCCACCAGCGCGTCGTTCACGTAGATGCGGCCCGGGACGTCGCGGGAAGCGTCGAAGAACGGGCAGCTGTACAGGATTGTGCCGCCCAGCTCGCACAGGGTCTCGCCGGGAAGGGCGATGACGCGGAGGTTTTGGTTGTAACTGAGGCTTCGGTAACCCAGGCTCGTCGCGGAGGGAAGCTCGACGCACTTCAAGCTGCCGCACGCATTGGCGCAACCTCTCTCGACCGTCGTGAGCGCGGGAAGCTCAAGGGAGGCGATGCTGCTGCAGCTTTCGATTGAGGCGACCCCGAGGCTCGCGAGGAGCGGCAGCTCGACGGAGCGCAGCACAGAGGCCTTCGTGAAGCAGTACTCTCCCGCCGACGTGAGCTTCGACGCCCGCAGGGTCAGGAACGTCGCCGCCTCGGCGGTGTAGGCCGAGAAGGTCTCTGACGCGACGTCCACGGCGAAGAGGTCCCATCCCCAGAGCCTACCCTGGACCTTGCGCGTCGAGTCCACCACGCCGACGATTGACCACTCGCCCGTGCCCGCCGGGAAGCACCGCGCGTCTCCCAGGGCGACCACGATGCGCTGAGACGCCTGGACGAGCGTGAGCGTCCAGTGCCAGTAGCGGCAGGCAGCGTCGGCGGGGACGGACGCCTCCACCGAGAGCGTCGCGCTCGACGCGTCGATGGTCTCCGCGCCGTGCCACATGTGCAGCTCAAGGGTCTCGCCGTCGGCCATGGAGTAAGACTCGCCGTCTGCCGTCCTCAGCTCGGCCGAGAGCGAGAGGGTAGCGCCCGGGGCGAACGACAGGCCCTTGCCGTAGGTGCCCTCCACGAGCTCGCCGTCCGCGCCGTGCGCGGTGTATCCCGCCTTGAGGGAGTGCTTGTCCACGGTGTCGGCGGTGAGGTCGATTAACGTCCTCCCGCCGAAGTCCACTTTGCTGATTGCCATAGGCCCCCCTTACGCGATGGTAGCCGTCACGCCGCCCGCCGAGTTGGGCGTCTCGGTGTACGGGACGCCCGCGACGTCAACCTGCGAGAGGTAGTCGTAGCCCGAGTCGGGGAGCACGGTCTGCGCGTCCTTCGCGGGCGTGGCCGACTTGGCCTGCACCTTGACGCCGTAGCCGGGGGCGAGGGTGCCCTCGACTCCGAGGATGGTGATGCCCTGCTTGATGTTCTCGGCAATGAGCTTCGCCCGCTCCACCTCGGCGATTGTCACGGAGCCGCCGCCGTCGTGGTAGCCGTGGGGCACGGCCACGGAGCCGTCGCGGGTGTCCACGGTCAGCGATACGGAGCCGTTGTTTGGCATGGCGCCCGTGAGCATGGAGCCGCGGGCGTAGGCGGTGCGGCCCTCGATGATCTCGGCCACCTTGACGGTCGCGCCGCGCGTGTCGCTGTCGTACTCGCAGGTGCCGGTGACGGATGCGCCGGAGGCGTCGTGCGCGGTGAAGCCCGCGAGCACCTTGTCGGCCGCGACGGTGTCGGCGGTGAGGTCGATTAGCGTCGTGTTGCCGAAAACGACCTTGTTTACGTTAGCCACTCAGTTCTCCAATCGTGAAGGTGTCCCCGCCGGCGGCGTTGGCCACGCGGTACGTCGGTATCGCCGCCACGGCCACGTCCTCGTCCATGAGCAGGCCGCTCGTCGCGAGCGTCTGCGAGTCCTCGGAGGGAACGACGCTGTACGGCCCCGCGTAGTGCGCCGAGTCGGTCGCGACGGAGATGGTGCAGCAGAGTTCCATCAGCCCACCCCCTCGCAGACGCGGAACCACGGCGCGTCGAGTCCCGTGATGGTGTCGAAGACCCCGTCGGACGGCTTGAACTTTATGTCGTAGCGGTATCGGCCGAACTGAAGTCCGGCGGTGTCCGCGTGGTCGAGCGTGATGACGTTCGAGCCGGTGACGGCCTTGCGGATAAGGCACTCCTCGTCGTTGACCGACCGCTTGACCGTGAAGAGCAGGGTGTCGGTGTCGGCCAGCTCGTAGGGCTCGCCGGGGTTGCCGGCGGCGTTGCGGCGGTAGGTCTTGATTTCCAGGCTCGCCGTGTCCCCGCGTGTGAGCGAGATGTTGAGCGACTTGTCGATGCTCAGCCCCATGCAGGCCTCCTTTCTTCCGTCAATAAGCGCCCCCGTCGGGGCCGGTCAGGTGCTCGCGGGTGCCGTCGGGGTACTCGACCCACGACTCGCCGCCCTCGACGATGACCAGGTGGCCGTCGGCGGGCCGGTCGCGCACCGTCGGCTTCTCCTCCGCCGGGGCGGGCGTCGGGTCGGGCTGCGCCGAGCTGACGAGCGCCCACCCGGCGAAGGCGATGAGGGCGAGCAGGAGGGCCAGGGCGCAGGCGATGACGCGCACTACTCGCCGCTCTTGGCGGTGAGCTGGGAGTAGCCCAGGCACGCGCCCATGAGCACGCCCAAAGCGTTGACGGTGGTCACGACGGCCTCGGGCGCGGGCCAGCCCCACAGCGGGGCGCACGTGCCGTAGAAGACGGCGAAGGCGGGCAGGGCCACGAGGCCCGCCCACTTGATAGCCTGGTAAACGTTGTCGGGGATGGGGTACTGCATTTCGTATCTCCTGTCTCTCGTGCGCCGAAATCGTCAATCGGCGCTTTCGTTGCGCTGAAAAGGGCCGTTTCGCGCCGCGTCGGCGCACCGAAGGGGCGAAACGGCGCTTTCGTTGCTAGTCGAGCACCGGCTGTCTCATGGCGTCCTCGTACAGGCGCGTGCCGGTGCCGTTGCCGCCCAGGCCGTGGTAGGCCTGGTAGACGCTTTCCAGGTGCCTGCGCTCCGCGACGGTCATGCCGCCGTTGTCGCCGGCGTGGGCGTGTATGAGCTGGAGCTCGCGCCACAGGAGCGCACGCATACCGGCCCGCATCGCCTCGTCGAGGGCGCGGTCGGCCTCAGTGCGCTCGATGGCCTTCTTCCCGCCAGCCTTCAGCGCCGCGACGAGCGACGAGACGGCGGCGGACACGACGGCGGCGAGCAGGGTCGATGCCAGCGCGTCCACTAGGCGCTCTCCCACGGCTCGAAGTCGGTCTCGGCGTCTTCCCAGCTCGCGTAGCTGTGGCCCTCGGCGTCGGCCGGCATGTACACGTAGAGCGCCCCGTCGTGGGTGTAGAAGGCGTTCACGACGCACTCCGTTCCCTCAGCGAACGTGTACGGGTCTGCCTCGGTGCCGGAGCCGCCGGCGGCATCCGGCGCGGGCGTGAACTTGCCGAGGCTGTCGTAGGCCTTCTGGCGGGCCTCGTCGGCCTTCTTGTCGAGGGCCGCGTAGGCGTCGGCGCAGTCCTTGCAGACGCAGTCGTCGTTGGGGCTGACGCCCTTCCAGCCGCCGAGCAGGACGGGCTTGCGCCCGCCGTTGGACTCGTCGACGATCATGCGCTCCCACCCGGCCTCGCGCATCTCGCCGGGCGAGCCGGACGCCGTCGCGCCGCACGCGGCGCAGGCGCATGTGAGGGTGAACTCGATGGGCATGGAACCTCCTTAGGCGACCCAGGCGCACGGGATGAACATCGAGACAGTGTTCTGCGAGGCCAGGGTCGGGGCTTGCTCTGTGGTGATCGTGATGGTGTGGCCGTCGGAGCCGAACGAGGCGAAGGCGCCCGACTGGTGGCCGTGGAAGCATCCTCGGATAAACAGGCTGTTCCTGTTCGAGAACTCGCCCACCGTGTACACCTGGCACACGGTGGCCCTCGCCGACAGCGCCGTGCCGGTCGAGTTGCCGCCGAGAGACACCCCGCTCGGGGTCTCAAGCGCGTAGAGGCACATGCCCGACGCCGAGTTGCGGACGGTCGCCTCTCGCGGGCAGCTGTTCAGCGCCTCGGCGAGTCCCCGGAGGCGGGACATGTCGAGCTCGAAGGCGCCGCCCGTGTTGACGCCCGTCAGGCTCAGCGCCCCGAGCGAGATGCTTCCCTCGCCGCCCGCGGTCGACAGGATGCCGACGGCGCGGCCCCTCTCGGCTATCTCCAGCGGCACGTGCGCGGTCCCGACGTAGGCGGTGCTGGTGCCGGTCTCGTCGGTGGCGGTCTCGGAGACGGTCACGGCCACGGAGGCGTAGGAGCCGGTGCCGAGGGCGAAGCGGACATACGCCGTGCCCGAAGTCCCGGACACGTCGCCCTCGACCGTGACGTCGTCGAGCGCGGACTCGCCGTCGACCGTTACGGCGGCGGATATCACATCGACGGCGTTGTCCTCGTAGCCAGTCGTGTCAACGGCCCAGTCGACCGGCAGCAGGACGAACCCGCCTAAGGTCTCCTCGGCGTCCGAGTCGGCGGAGGCCGTGCGTATCGGGGCGCCCGCGAGGGCGGTCGGCGCCGAGTGGTTGATTCTCCACTGCGCGGTCATCGTGTTCGTCGCCGTGGCGTCGCGGCCGTACACCGCGCCCGGCGCGTACGTGTCGCCGTAGCTGTCTTTCCAATAAAGGAAGGTGTAGTTGTCCTTCTTCGGCGCGGACGGGGACAGCGTGATGACGCCCCCGTAGTACTTGACCTGGCGGGCGGGCGCGCCCGTGCCGCCGGCCGCGTCGAACTCGACGTAGTGCCAGTTGCCCTGGCCTAGCGTGGCCCACTGCGAGACGGAGACGAGCACGCCGTTCACGTTGCCGGTGACGGTGAAGCACACCTGCTGCGCGCCGCTCACCGACTTCGTCAGCGTGTACGTCATCGACGTCGTGGCCTGCTTGTTGCCGTCGGCCATGCTGCCGGACCACGTGCGCCGCGACTGCCCGGTGACGTCGACGTACTGGGTGAGCACGACCGTCTGCCCGGCGTAGAGGAACATGGATCCGTAGAGGTCGACCCGGTAGGTGGTCTGGTAGCTGGTCTCCGCGACCGTCACGACCTCAATGCCGCAGTCGAAGCACGTGTTGTAGTCGAGGTTTCCCATGCTGGACCATGAGACCGTCATCGGCTGGCCCCCTCCCCCGCGTAGATGAGCTGGATTCTCTTGCCGTCGGGCGAGCGCCACCGGTAGCTGCCCATGGTCAGGCTCGCGGCCTTGACCGAGCTTGTCTCGCCGTCCACGGTGAGCAGCGAGCCGCCGCCGGCCTGCTCGAACCGCATCTGGCTGTTGGTGATGACCGTGCTCATGGCGGAGGACGCGGTGCCGATGGTCAGCTGTGGCTCTCCGCCCGCCGCGTCGGCGAACGTCATGTAGCTCTCGACGCTGCGGCACACCGCGCCCTGCTCTCCGAGCGACCGCTCGGCGGCCGCGACGCGGTCCGTGAGCGCGGCCGTGGCCTGCTGCGCCTGCGCCTGCGCCACGGCGAGCGAGTCGTTCGTCGCCTGGACGCCGTCGGAGTTCGCCTTGGCGCTGCTCTCGGCGTGGGAGACGCGGCCCTTGGTCACCTCGGCGTCGGCTTTGGTCTCGTAGGCCTCGGAGACGGCCGTCGCGATGGCCTCGGAAGCCGCCTCGACCTTGCCGTCGGCGTAGGCCCGCGCCGCATCCCCCGCGTCCTTGGCCGCGGCCTTGGCCTCGGCCCCCATGGCCTGCGCCGTGTCCAGCGCGGCGTTGATGGAGCCGTTCATGCCCCTGAGGTAGCCGGACTGCTGGCCGGTGAGCGTGGACGTCTCCGCGCCGAGCGTGTACTCGGTGTTGCCCGGGTCCTGCAGGTCAACGGTCGCCGACGTCACCATCAGGTACTCGTCGACGCCGTGGAAGGCAGAGCGCACGCGCACCGCCTGGCCGACCCTCAGGTGCTCGTGGCCCTCCGTGAAGAGCGCGAGGTCGACGGCCTTCACCGTCACGGAGAGCGTCGGCGCCATGAGGGCCTGCAGCCTCTTCACGGCGTTCGCGAGCAGCCCCGCCGCCGTCGTGCAGTCGTTGTCGGAGAAGGCGCACTCGCGGTAGCCGTAGAGCGCGACGGCCTCGGGGGAATAGACCACGTCGCCGAGCTTGTGTATCCCGGCGGCGTCGGTCGGGCCGTCCGGCAGCTCGTCGAGCGTCGGGGCCTCGGGGTCCTCCTCGGCCCCCTCCTCCTTCTCGGGGGCCGAGCCGACGGGGCGGACGGCGGTGTACATGCCCGCCGTGTCAGCCGACTCGGAGAAGTCGGTGATGTTCACCCCGAAGTCGATTACCTGCGCGTTGGTCTCGTGGACGTCGGCCCAGTAGTCGACCGTCAGCGGGTCGTAGCGAACCGAGACGTAGCCGCCGAGGGTGTCGAGCAGCTTGTCGCTTATCTCGCCCCAGGTTGTCGGCAGCTGCGTCGAGCTGCGGTAGACGCGGTTGTTCCCGTCGAGCGCCCAGCCCTGGTTCACGCCGACGGCGAAGCGCCGCCGCCCGTCCAGGACGTGCGCGTTGTGCTGGTCGACGTACCAGGCGAACAGGCCGTCGACCGTTGAGGGGGCCGCGAGCGGCTGCTCGCCCTCAAGCGTCGAGTAGGGCCGGACCACGGTGTCGCCGAGCCAGGAGAGGGCGCCCACGCACGCGACCTGCTTGGCGCCCTCGATATCGGTCTCGACGCTCTCGACCTCGCCCAGGAAAAGCGTGGTCGCGTCCCATTCAAGGCGCACCAGCCCGCCCCGGCCGCACACCTCGTCGTACAGCGGGTGCGTCGGCGGCACGGTGAAGTCGAGATAGTCGGGGTTGTTGGCCTTGGCGGTGAGCTGCGCGTCGTAGACCACGGCGTCAGTGTACGGGTCGAACAGGATCTCCCCGTCGTACGTCAGGCGGTAGGCCACGGGTCCCCCTTACTTGAGCTTGCCCCACGCGATCATGTGGACCCACCAGTCGCGCCCGGCGTCGGTGGTCGTGGTCTCGATCCACGCGTCGGCGATGGTGGTCGAGTTGCCGACGTGCTTGATGCCGGAGCTGACGACGCCGGACGCGCCGCCGGTGGCCACGAGGTGCGGCGCCTCGGAGAACGCGAACGGGTAGGTCTTCTTGACGTTGTACGACTGCGTGCCCGCCGAGGTCGAGCCGGTGCCGGTCGCGGCGCACACGGCGAAGCCGTTGGATAGCTTCACGTACTTCCACCCGCCGGACTCGCCGACGGCCGTCACGTAGCAGAGGCCCAGGCCGTCGAGGACGTCGAGCGCGTCGTTGATGGGGTCCGGGCTGATGTAGTCGCTGGAGTCGATCTTGGTCATCTTGAGGTTCGGGGTCGTGCTTGCCATCACAGGTCCTCCCAGTCGTAGGTAAGGTACACGTCGGCGCTGCCCTGCGCCGCCTCGGTGCGCCGGTAGTCGAGGTCGCGCCACGTCTTGGCGCCGAGGCCCGCCCACGTGTCGAGGGCCACCTCGGCCCACGACTGCGGCACGCCCTCGGCGTCGGCCAGGCCCAGGCGCTGGATTCCGTCCCAGGTGAGCGCGGCGGCGTCGGCCCACGCGGCCTCGTCCGCGCCGCCCTCGCCCACGTCGGCCCAGGTCTCGGCCCAGATGCGCCGGCTGTTGACGTAGATCTCGTTAATACCCTCGCGGAACACCACGTCGCGCAGGACGTGGGTCCCCGCCGGGACGGCCACGGTCTCGCCGCCGAAGGTCACCCAGCAGACGCCCTCGCACTCAATGGTCGGGTGCACCGGGCGCCGCCCGGACTCCAGGCGGAAGAGCTTCCCGCCGGTGGCGTTGAGCCGGTAGACGCAGCGTTCCTTGAGCTTGTATGGGTCGGCGTCAACGGTTAGCTTGACCTCAGCCCCGCAGATTCCGAGGGGAGTCACCTCGACGGAGAAGCGGCCCGTATAGGTGTATTCAGGCTCGAAGCCGAGGGTGAACGGGAGCCGCCGCCCGTGCACGGCCGACGTGAGCCGTCGGCGCAGCGCGGCCACGTCGCCCACATCGTCCGTGGCGAACACGAGTTTCATGGTGCGCGTGTCGAAAGCGACGTCGCCGGTGAGCGCCGTCGTGAGGTCTATCGACCCGTTGCCGCCGGGGATATCGACCGTGTAGGTCTTCGGCTCGGCGACGCCCAGGTCGGTATCGTCGGTGAGGACGAGGCCGTAGGCGTCCAGCATGCTCACGCCGTCGATGGACACGTCGTATTGCCTGCGCATCACAACCCCCTAGCGGCGAGCACGCCCAACTGCGTGTTCATCGGCCTCGCGATGGAGGACGCGAGCTTCTTGCCGTCAACGTAGACGGCAGCCTCGAACCCGTCGAGCCTCGACGCGATGGAGTCGAGCTGCGTGAGCAGCGCGGAGATGTCCCCGTTGC
>CAVIBB010000075.1:0-10202 GCA_963640745.1 Paludibacteraceae bacterium | reverse complement strand
GCGCACCGTGTAGGTGGAGCCATCGGGACGGATGAACTCGGACTCGACGTCGAGCGTCGCGCGATGGCTCACGTGGAGCTCGTCGGCAAGGGCGCTCTCGACGGTCGAGAACAGGTCCTCGGGACCCCCGGTCGTGAGGAAGCCGAGGTGACCGTAGGAGATCCCGACCATGGGGATCTCAGCGTACCCCACGATGCGTGCCGCGCGCAGCAGCGTGCCGTCGCCTCCGAGCGAGACGACGAGGCCGCAGTCCGAGGCGTCCGTCACGCGGTTGGGAAAGAGCTTCTTGTCGTGGGCCCATTTAGCCTCGATGCCCTGGTCGTCGAGCCAGGCATCGAGTTTGCGCGCGTCCTCGACGGCGTCTGCGCGCGAGTAGTTGGGGACGATGAGGACCTTCAAGGGCCACGCTCCTTCTCGGAAAACGGAAATTATGTTCGATTCTACCACCCAGCAGGGCGAAACCGTCGGTCGCCCGGCGCCCGGCGGGGTGCGAAACGCCCAAAAAACGGGACAGACCCTCAGAGGCGCCCCTCATTTCCGGGGTTGTGCGACGCCCGCCGCGAGCGGATAACGCACAACCCCCGAACACAGGGGCTTATTCCCTGTTTTCGGGGGTTGTGCGAAATAGCAACCAATCGAAGGGCGCATAACCCCGAATAACAGGGGGCCAGCGCAGGATTACGCCGCTAGTCGAGCTCCTTCGCGCCCGTGTAGAGCTGCCAGTACTCCCCTCGTCGCGCGATGAGCTCGTCGTGCGTGCCGCGCTCGACGATGCGGCCGCGCTCGAGGACCATGATGGCGTCGGCGTTGCGCACGGTCGAGAGCCTGTGCGCGATGACGAAGACGGTGCGTCCGCGCATGAGCGCGTCCATGCCGCGCTGCACGAGCGCCTCGGTACGCGTGTCGATGGAGCTCGTGGCCTCGTCCAGGATGAGCACCGGCGGGTTCGCCACGGCCGCGCGCGCGATGGCGATGAGTTGTCGCTGGCCTTGGGAGAGGTTCGCCCCGTCGGCCACCACGGGCGTGTCGTAGCCTCGCGGCATGCGCGAGATGAAGCCGTCCGCGTTGGCCACGCGCGCGGCCGCCCGAATCTCCTCGTCGGTGGCGTCGAGCTTGCCGAAGCGGATATTGTCCGCGATGGAGCCCGCGAAGAGATGCGTGTCTTGGAGCACGATGCCGAGCGAGGAGCGCAGCGAGTCCTTGGAGATGTCGCGCACGTCGATGCCGTCGTAGGTGATGACGCCCCCGCCCACCTCGTAGAAGCGGTTGATCAGGTTCGTGATGGTCGTCTTGCCGGCGCCCGTCGACCCCACGAAGGCGATCTTCTGCCCCGGCTTCGCGAAGAGCGTGAGGTCCTTGAGCACGGTCTTCTCGGGCCGGTAGCCGAAATCGACGTTGTAGAAGCGCACGTCGCCCGCAAGCGGCACGTCCTCGCCGTCGATGCGCCAGGCCCAGCCGTCGGCGCCCGACGCGGTGCGCTCGGCGTGGGCCTCGGAGCGCACGAGCTCCACCTCGCCCTCGTCGATCTCGGGCTCGAGCCCCATGGCGGCAAAAATCCTCTCGGCGCCGGCGAGCGCGGTAAGAAGGAAGTTGCCCTGTTGCGTGAGCTGCACGAGCGGCTGGCACGCCTGGCGAACAAAGACCAGGTAAGAAGCCAAGCTGCCCACGTCCATAGACCCCGAGAGCGCAAGCAGCGCCCCCGCCACCGTCACGATGCCGTAGTTCACGTAGCTCACCGAGACCGTCGCCGGCACCATAGTGGACGCATACGCCTGGGCCGTCGTGCCCGAACGGCGCAGGTCCTCGTTGAGCCCCTCGAACCCCGCGAGCGCCGCGGGCTCGTGGTTGAAGCACTTGACCACTTTCTGGCCGGCGCACATCTCCTCGATGTAGCCATCGAGCGCGCCCAGGGTCTCCTGCTGCGCCTTGAAGTAGCCGCGGCTTCGCTGCCCGGCACGGCGCACGTAGGCGATGATCACAACGTCGCACACGAAGGTGACGAGCGTGAGCCGCCAGTCGAGCACCATGAGCAGCGCGAAGGTGCCCACGGTCTGGATGAGCGCCTGGACTCCGCCGGCGAAGCTGTTGTTGAGCGCCTCGGAGACGGTGTCGACGTCGTTGGTAAAGAGGCTCATGACGTCGCCGTGGCGCGTCGCGTCGAAGTACGAGAGCGGCAGGCGCAGCAGGTGCTCGAAGAGGTCGCGGCGGATGTCGAAGACGACCTTCTGGGCCGCGCGGACCATGACCTGGGTATAGCCCGCCGCGGACGCCACGCCCACGGCGTAGATCACGCCCGTGGCCACGACGAGGCGAACGAAGCCCTGGTAGTCGCCCGCGCCGACCGCGTTGACGACGGGCTTGATCATGAATGTGCCGGCCAGGTTCGCCCCGCCGGAGAGCGTGACGAGCACGGCCACGGCAAACAACTGGTACTTGGCATGGCCCATGTAGGCCAGAAGCGTCCGCAGCGTGCGGCGCAGGTCCTTCGGGCGCTTGGGCGCCCCTCCCTTGGCCGCCATCTAGGCCACCTCCCCATCGGTATCCTTGCCCGCAGGCGCAGGCTCTTCCGTTGACGCGGGCCGCGCCCCCGCCGCCACGCCCTGCGATTCGAAGAGCTCCTGATAGATCGGGTCGTTGGCAAGAAGCTCGTCGTGCGTTCCCACCGCGTGGACCCGCCCGTCCTCGAGGATCACGATCTTGTCGGCGTCCATGACGGAGGCCACGCGCTGCGCGATCACGATCTTCGTCATGCCGGTGAGGCTCGCCAGCCCGGCGCGGATCTTCGCGTCGGTGGCCATGTCCACGGCGCTCGTGGAGTCGTCGAAGACCAGCACGCGCGGGTGCTTGAGCAGCGTGCGCGCTATGCAGAGGCGCTGCTTCTGCCCGCCGGAGACGTTGACACCCCCTTGGCCGAGGTCGCCGTCGAGGCCGCCGATACGGTCAAGGAACTCGTCGGCGCAGGCCAGGCGACACGCGGCAAGGAGCTCCTCGTCGGAGGCATCTGCGTCGCCCCAGCGGAGGTTGTCGCGCACCGTGCCGGAGAAGAGCACGTTCGTCTGCAGCACGATGCCGACGGCGTCGCGGAGCGTCACCAAATCGTAGTCGCTCACATCCCGCCCGCCGACGAGCACCTGCCCCGCGCTCACGTCATAGAGACGGGCGATCAGCTGCACGAGGGTCGTCTTGCCCGAGCCCGTTCCGCCCAAGATGCCCACCGTGGAGCCGGACTCGAAGCAGAGGTCCACATCCGAGAGCACGTTCTTCTGGGCGTCCGCGCTGTATTTGAAGTCGACGCCGCGGAACTCGACCGAGCCGTCGGCCACCTCGCGGAGCGCGGCGTCGGCCGCGGGCGACGCGATGGTCGGGACCTCGTCCTCGACCTCGCGGATGCGCTCGATGCTCGTGAGGGCGCGCGCAAGCAGCAGGAACACGTTCGAGATCATCATCAGCGAGTTCATGACGAGAAGCACGTAGCTCATGAATCCGGTGAGGGTACCCACCTGCAGGCGCCCCTCGAAGATCAGGTTTCCGCCGACCCACAAAAGCGCCGTGGCCGAGACGTACATGCTGAGCTGGAAGACGGGGGTGTTCAGCACCGCGCCCTTGAAGGTGCGCGTGGCCGTGCTCGCGAGCGCGCCGTTAACCTCGGCGAAGCGCTCGGAGACGTAGCCCTCGCGCACGTAGGCCTTGATGGCGCGGATGCCCACGAGGTCCTCCTGCAAGGCATCGTTGAGCCCGTCCATCGTGTGCTGGAGCACGCGGTAGAGCGGGGCCACGTGGCGCACGATGAGCCAGAGCGCGACCGCGAGGAACGGCAGCACCACAAAGAAGACGACGGCGAGCTCAAGCGACATGAAGCAGCTCATCACGAGGCCCATCACGAGCATGATCGGGCTGCGCAGCAGGGGCCTGAAGCCGTTGACCATGGCGTTCTGGATCACCGTGACGTCCGTGGTCATGCGCGTGACCAGCGACGACGCGTCATAGCGGTCCAGGTTCTCGAAGGAGTAGGCCTGCACGCGCGAGAACTCCTCGCGGCGGATGTTGGCGCCCAGGCCCGTGGTCGCGCGGGCCGAGAAGCGCGCGAAGCCCTGCCCGAAGAGAAGCGCGGCGACCGAGCAGGCGACCATCGCGATGCCGCAGCCCCAGACCACGGCCGCGTCGCCCGCAAGCACCCCGTCGTCGATAACGAACGACATGAGCACGGGAACGAGCAGCTCAAGGCACGTCTCGATGCTGATGCACACCGACGCGAGGACGACGTCGCGGCGGTACGGGCCGAAGCTCTTGGCAACCCACTGGATATCAGTCATCGAGGCCCACCGCCTCGTGGCCGTAGGCCGCGCGGGCAAGGTTCTCGTAGCCGCGGCGCAGGTAGGCGCGGAACTGCTCGCGCTCCTCGGCCGAGAAGCCCTTGAGCAGCACCGACTGCTGCTCGTCGCAGCACGCGTCCCAGGCGGAGGCGACCTGCTTGCCGGCCGGGGTGGCGACGTATTCCTTCTTGCGGCGGTCCGCGCCGGCGCGGCTCTGGACAAGTCCCTCGCGCTCGAGCGCGTCGAGCATGCGGCAGGCCGTCGCCGGGTCCATCTCGAAGTAGTCCGCGACCTCGCGCTGCGTGGCCGCCTCGTGAAGCGCTATGTAGACGACGAGCTTCGGCTGTCCGGGGCCCATCCCGAGGTCGGTGATGTGTGGGCGCAGGTAGGCTCGCTGCGCGTGGAACAGCCGGTAGATGAGCATGTGGAAGTCGGAGAGCGACCGGCCGCGCTTCTTTCCAATCGGTTCGGGCATGTATAACTCCTTGCGATGCCAATAATTGCCAACGCAAGAGAGTACGCCGAATCATTGGCATGTCAAGGGTTTGTGACAAAGTCACGCCGAGAAGTGCCGCACCCCCGTCCCGCGCCTGCCCCGCCTCTCTCCGGAAACCCCTCGAACGTCTTTCTCGCCCGCCATAAAAGAATCCGGCCGCCCCACACGACGGGACGGCCGGACTTGTCGAGAAACACTTATTGCAACCCTTGCAACAACCCTTACAGCAGGCGCAGCGAGACTTCCTTGAGCTGCTTCATGCTGACCTCGGACGGGGCGTCGCTCATGAGGTCGGAGCCGGAGCTCGTCTTGGGGAACGCCATGACCTCGCGGATGGAGTCCGAGCCGGTGAGCAGCATGCACACGCGGTCGAGGCCGAGCGCGAAGCCGCCCATCGGGGGCGCGCCGAACGCGAGGGCGTCGAGAAGGAAGCCGAACTGCTCGCGCGCGCCCTCCTCGGTGAAGCCCAGCATCTTGAGGATGGCCATCTGCATCTCGGCGTTGTGGATACGCATGCCGCCGCCGCCAGCCTCGAAGCCGTCCATGACGAAGTCGTAGGTGTAGGAGCCCACGGCGAGAGGGTCGGCCATGATCTTCTCGGGATCGGTCTCGGTCGGCAGGGTGAAGGGCTGGTGCTCGGCCTGGTAGCTCTTGGTGTCCTCGTCCCAGTGGAAGAGCGGGAAGTTGACGACCCAGAGGAAGTCGTGGCCCTCGCGCGGGAGCTCGAGCGAGTCGGCCATGTGGCGACGCATGCCGCCCAGGATCTCGTCGGCCACGAGGCGGCTCTCGACGGCGAACATCACGAGGTCGCCGGGTTCAACGCCCATCTCGGCGCGCAGGCCCTCCATCTCCTCGTCGGAGAAGAACTTGACGATGGGGCTCGTCACGGAGCCGTCCTCGCGGAAGGCAATGTAGGCCAGGCCCTTGGCGCCGAAGCCGGCGGCCACATCGGCGAGGCGGTCGATCTGGGCGCGGGGCCACTTGCCGGCGCCCTTGGCGTTGATGGCCTTGACGTAGAGCTTCTCGTCGGCCGCGGCGCTCGCGAAGAGCTTGAACTTGGAGTTCTTGAAGATCGGGGTGACGTCGTGGAGCTCCATGCCGTAACGGGTGTCCGGCTTGTCGGAGCCGTAGGTGTCCATGGCGTCCCAGTAATCGATGCGGCGCAGCGGGAGCTCCATCTGGACGCCCATCTTCTCGAACGCCTGGCCGAGCACGGACTCGATGCAGCCCATGACGTCGTCCTGGTCGACGAAGGACATCTCGACGTCGACCTGGGTGAACTCGGGCTGGCGGTCGGCACGCAGGTCCTCGTCGCGGAAGCACTTGGCCACCTGGTAGTAGCGCTCGACGCCGCCGATCATGAGGAGCTGCTTAAGCAGCTGCGGGGACTGCGGCAGGGCATAGAAGTGGCCCGGCTGCATGCGGGACGGCACGAGGAAGTCGCGCGCGCCCTCGGGGGTCGACTTGAAGAGGGCCGGGGTCTCCACCTCGGTGAACTCGGCGTCATGGAAAGCCTGGCGGATGGCGAAGGTGAGGTCGCTGCGCAGCTTGAGGTTGGCGGCCATCTTCGGGCGGCGGATGTCGAGGTAGCGGTAGCGCAGGCGGACATCCTCGGAGGTGTCCACGTGGTCCTCGATCTGGAAGGCCGGGGTCTTGGAGGTGTTGAGGACCTCGAGCTCGGAGACCAGCACCTCGATGTGACCGGTGGCGAGCTTCTCGTTGTCCTGGCCCTCGGGACGCTCGCGCACGGTGCCGGTGACCTTGATGGGCCACTCGGAGCGCACGTCCTCGGCAGCGTGGAACGCGGTGCCGCCGGAGTGCTCGGGGTCGAAGGATATCTGCGTCACGCCCGCGCGGTCGCGCAGGTCGATGAAGATGAGGCCGCCGTGGTCGCGGCGGTGCCAGACCCAGCCGGTGAGCGTGACGGTCTGGCCGATGTGCTCGGCGCGGAGCTCGCCGCAGGTGTGGGTGTGCATGGAGAAGGGCATCGGGTTCCTTTCGTCTCTTCCGCCCCGTGCCGTGACGGGCGGACTTACAGCAGACGGTGAGCGGCCGTAGACTGCGCCCGCGCACGCGAGGAATGAGTTTACTACGGGCGCACACGCATCTAATCGAGAAGGGCGGCGAGACACGAGGTTGCAACACCCTTCGTTGACGGGGCCGGCAGCCCTTCCGTAGCTCGCCTGGGGCCCGTGCCCTTCTCGCGGTGCTAGGCTAGCCAAGAAGCCCCGCAATTACCCCGAAAGGACACCCATGCCGTACAGGACCGCCGTCTTCGACCTTGACGGAACGTTGCTGAACACCGCCATCGACCTCGCGCTCGCCGTGAACCACGCGCTCGCCGCCTTCAGCCTGCCCGAGCGCCCCGAGGCCGACATCATCTCCTTCACCGGCAACGGCATCGTGCGGCTCGTGGAACGAAGCGTGCCCGAGGGCACCCCGCGTGAGCTCTGGCAGCAGGTCTTCGACGAGTTCAAGGGCTGGTACGGCGAGCACGCGCTCGACCACACCCTCCCCTACGAGGGCATCCCCGAGCTCATCGAGACGCTGCGCGGTGCCGGCGTGCGCTGCGCCGTCGTGTCCAACAAGGCCGACTACGCCGTCCAGGAGATCATCGCCTCGCGGATGCCGGGCTGCTTCGACGCGGTGCTCGGCGAGTGCGAGGAGCGCGGCATCGCAAAGAAGCCCGCGCCGGACATGGTCTACGCGGCGCTCGACGCCATGGGGGCCGGGCGCGAGGGCCTCGTCTACGTCGGCGACTCCGAGGTTGACGTCCAGACCGCCGCGGCCTGCGGCTGCCCCTGCGTCGCCTGCAGCTGGGGCTTCCGCACGCGCGAAGAGCTCCTGGCCGCCGGTGCGACGACCATCGTCGATACCCCCGACGAGCTGCGGCGGGTTCTTCTCGGCGCCTAGGAAAAGCCCCGTCGGCGGGCGGACGCGCTACGCTTACCGTACAAATCGATTTCGTTCAGCTAACTTCATGCCCCGCGGGTTATAGTCATTGGCACGTTTTGGTTTGGTCTCTCGACGAAAGGAGACACCATGGGAAAGAAAGCAGCTGAGGCGCTCGACATCAATTACAGCGAGCTCGCCGAGTACCTGCACGTCAACCACTCCGTTTACATGAAGGTCGACAGCTCGATCTATTACCTCACCGACGCCAACTTCGAGGCCTGGCGCGCCCAGGACACGAGCCGTCGCAACGAGAAGGACCACTTCGTGGACTGCTCCGAGCTCGTCCCCACCGTCGACGAGTTCCTCGCCCTGCCCTTCGTCAACGGCAAGACCATCGCCGACGTCTTCGAGCACGCGACGTTCTTCGCCTCGCTTTCCGGCGAGAAGGACTGACGCGCCGATAAGCCGCGTGGACCTGCGAATTGTCGCGTTTGGCCGCCCGCACCTCGCGAGCGGCCTTTTTTCTGCGCCGGCGGCAGCGAGGCCGGCAGCCGGTAATGTCCGGCCGGGTGCATGGTAAGATGGCTCCCAGTCGACCTACTGGGGTTCCCTATGGGATACGGTCGCGGAGAGGGAGAGCTGCCCGGCCGCATTCGGCCAGGCAGCTCTTTGCGTTTTTGACCTTGAACGGGGGGCGTAGCACCGTTCACGCCCGTCAGGGCCTGCGGCACGTACTCCTTGATGCCGCCGATCTCAGCATCCGAAAGAAACCGGTGCGTCGCCCGGACGGAGCGTTCCCAAACATCCAAAAGCGCAGCTATCAGCCGTGGGGTTCTGTCCTGTACCTCGCAGACTCTCATGTTCGTCCTGTTCCATATTCCTGCGCCGCCGTGCCATTTATCGTACGGCGAACATATCCGAAGCCGATACGAGCCTCAAATCGGAACGTGAACCTGCTTTTTCGCGCAGGACACCATTGGCGGCGTTCTTGGTAAAGAGACAGTACGTCCGATGCTCATAGCCCCTTACAAGCGCCGAACGGTATTCCAGCAGCTCTATCGCCCTCGACTCGTCGAGCGAATTGCGCCATTTGCACTCACCCAAAAGAATCGACTTTGATTCCTTGTCTGCCACGACAAGATCGATGTCCATCTCAGCCTTCTCGCGAGGATCAGTTCCCCACCAACGGCCGAACGACGACGCAAGAAACGGCAGCCCCCCTTCCGAATTCTCGCGAACTGCCCACTGCCGGCAAACGGTCTCAAACTGCTTGCCGACGTATGTTTGGAGCGCCTGCCCGAACGCCGTCTTGCGCGCGGCGGCAATGCCAGCGCCCGCCTCGATGGCCCCGACGTTCTTGCTGACGAACGCGTACCAATAGGCAAAGTAAGGGTCTGCAAGAGAGTAAAGTGCCCTACGCGAGGTAGCCGGATTCTCGCCAAAGGGAACTTCTCGTTCAATAATTCCCAGGTCAATAAGCGTTTTAAGGTATTTAGGCAAAGAAGAGGCATTCACGCCCGAGCGTTCCGCTATGCGCTTCGGCCTCGTTTCGCCCGAGCCAATCGCATCGAGAATCGAGTTGTACAGCGCGGGCTCGCGCATTTCCTGACGAAGCAACATGAGGGGTTCCTCGTACAGAATGCCTGCCGTATCGAACATGAGCTCAGTAACGTTTTCCTCATACGTCGCGGCTTGATTGATTTGCGCCAGATAATACGGCGTGCCGCCGAACGTCGCGTAATACGTGACCCATTGCTCCGCCGTGAGGCCCGGCAGCATGAGCGACGCATCAAAACAATCAAATGGCTTGACCTTGAGCTGCATGGTTCGCCGGCCGTAAAGCGGACTTTTTCTACCGAGCACTTCGCTCTCCATAAAGCCCTCGTTGCTGCCGCACAGGATCATACGGACGTTGGTATCGGCGAATTCATGGTCTATGGCAATCTGCAGAATCGAAGGGAGCGAGGGCTCCGTCTCGGCTGCATAGGGAAATTCATCGAAGACGAATAGAAGAGGCCTGCCACCTTGCCGGCGAGCGGAGTCCGCAACATAGGAAAATGCACTTCGCCAATCAGGGAACGCGCCCGTGTCCTCCGGCAAGCCGAAAAAGGCGTACGCGGCACGTGAGAACTGCACGAGGTTCTGTAATGAACTGCGCTGCTGCGCGGTGAAGTACAGCGTAGGTTTGTCTTTGGCGAACGCGTCGATGAGGGTGGTTTTCCCAACGCGGCGACGGCCATATATCACCGCCATCTGGAACCCGTCCTTCGCATACATACGATTTAGCTGGCGAATCTCCTTCTCGCGCCCAACAAACATTCCTTCACCTCCGGGTGCAATTAGCATACTCACGAGTATCATACTCATAAGCATGTTAATTGAGAAGCACCTTCAGCCTAGCGAAGATGAACGTCAGGGCGCGAACGGAAGACGCACCCGTGTTCACACCGCATATGCACCTTGTTACCCTCGGCCAGGAAACGTGAACGGTACTACGC
>CAVIBB010000074.1:0-10210 GCA_963640745.1 Paludibacteraceae bacterium | reverse complement strand
GGGTAAGATGGTCGGGGGCTTGGAATCGCCCGTGGTCGCCCCTGCCGCCGCGGAAGCCGCGCCGCCCCTCTTCGCCGCCTGGCGATTGATGCGCGGCTTGGCGTCCTTCGTCGAGGGGCCTTCCCTTCGCCTGCCCGCGAGGTCGTCCTTGACGCTGCGGATGTCGAGCGCCCGGTAGGTGTAGACGGCAGCGGCGGCGAGCGCGAGCGCGGCCGTCAGGAGCACAATGCCTGCGATTTGCAGGGCGTCCTGCAGACTCATAGCGTCGCCTCCCCATCCTGAATGCCGTCTCCGGTAGCCATGGCCTTCTGTGCCGCCGTCGCGCCCGCGCTGCCATAGACCGCGGCGATGTTGGACTCGGCGGCCCGGCGGGCGGCGTCGGAGATGATTGAGTCGCATATCACCCGTGCCTTCTCGCTCGAGTCCGCATCCGTGGACAGAGCGGATGCCATCCGGGTCGCCTCGCCCAGCAGCTCTTCTGCCTGGTCACGAGTCACCCCGGCGCGCCTAAACCCGCTTAGGTAGGTGGGCGACGTGACCGCCTGGTTGATAAGGGAGCACAGGCGCAGCCGTACCATGACCGCGTCCTCATCGGAAAGGGCACCGAGCGTCTCGGAGAGAGACTGCCAGTAGCCCTCATAGACGCTTCCCTCCGAGCCCTCGAGCGTCGCCTGGGAGAGCTTCTGGTAGAACTCGCCTATGGTCGCGTAGGCCTGCGCCGTCGATCGCTCGGCGAGCGTGAGCGTGCACGCCTTGCCCGCCTGCACGCGCGCATCGTAGGAATCCATGGCCGCCTGGAACCACTGCGCCGCCTGAATGCCCGCGCTCATCGCGTAGTCACGCGTCTCGTCGCCCGTCGCCTGTTCGTAGTAGACGTAGTAGAGCGTCCCGATGTCGTAGCAGAGCTTCGCGTAATCCTCGTTGCCCTCGATATCGGCGCGATGCGCGTCCATGAGGTCCTGCAGCCGCGACGACTCCGCGATGGTGAAGTCCTGGTCGGCCTTGTAGACCTTGCTCACGAGCTCGGAATACGTTTCCGTGCGCGAGGGATTCACGCCGACGGCGCTCACGTAGTAACCCTCGGCCGGGGACGCGCCGTCGGCCTCCGCCGCCTCGACGCTCGCGGCGCGGGCGGACGAGAGATACGCATCGTAGGTGGTGTTCTTCAGATAGAGGCCCGCGCCCAGACATGCCGCACCCGCGAGAGCGAGGCCCGCGGCGGAGACCCACAGCGCGTTGAAGCGATTGAGCTTCTTCTTGAGCACGCTGCGGTAGCCCTCGGTGAGCTTTTCGTAATTCTGCAGGTCGTACTGCATGTCCGAGGCCGTCTGGTAACGGTCGTCCGGGTTTGCCTGCGTGGCCTTGGCAATGATGTGCTCAAGCCCCTCGGACAGCGTCGGGTCGATCTGGCGAATGGGCGCCCAATACGTCTCCCTCGAAGCCGCGCGACCCGTGACGAGCACGTAGAGCGTCACGCCGAGCGCGTATACGTCGGTCCTCGCATCGGTCTGCGCGTCATGCGAGAACTGCTCGGGCGCGGCGTAGCCCTTCGTTCCGAGGACCTTGGTGTCGGAGCTCTTGCCTTCCTTGTACTCGCGCGCGATGCCGAAGTCGATGAGGCGTACCGTGCCGTCCTCGCGCAGCATGATGTTGTCCGGCTTCATGTCGCGGTAGATGACCGGCGGGTTCCTCGAGTGGAGATACCCCAGCACGTCGCAGAGCTGGATGCCCCAGCTAATGGCGTCCTCCTCGTCCACGGGGCGGCCCGACTCGACCATCGCCTGCTTAAGAGAAGTGCCCTCGATGTAGTCCATGACGACGAAGATGGTCCGGCCGTCCTCGATGATGTCGACGACGCGCGGGAGCATCGGGTGGTCGAGGCGCTTCATGAGGTTCGCCTCGGCGATGAGGCTCTGGACCACGACCTCGTTGTTCACATCTCGCGCGGTCCGGCCGATCTCCTTGACCGCCCAGAGCTTGTTCAGGCGCCGGTCGCGCGCGAGCCACACGCGCGACATGCCGCCCTGGCCCACGAGCGAGAGGACCTCATACTTGCCGTCGATGACGTCTCCGACCTCGGCCATGCTCACTCGCCTCCCGCAAGGGCGCAGGTGGGGTCATCCCCGTCGACTGCTGCGGTGGAAGACTTCTCGGGGAGGCTCTCCGTGACCTCGTCGTCGGGCGAGAGGACCGAGGTCAGGGTATCGGGCAGGTCCAGCCGGAGCAGAACCGCCGTGACGTTGTCCTTCTCGCCCTTTGCGGCGACTTGGTCGATAGCGTCGGCAAGAGCCTCGTCGAAGGCCTTCTCGCTCGCCTGACCCAGGTTTGCGAACCCGGCGGCAAGCTCGTCGATATCAAGCCGGCGATAGAAGCCGTCACAGGCCACGAGGAACACATCCCCATCGCGCGCGTCGCCGAAATAGAACGCGGGCTCGATGCCCTCCTGGGATCCAAGCGCCTGCAGGATCACGGAGCCGCGCGGATGGGTAAGCGCGGCCTCGGCCGATACGCGTCCCGCATCGACCTCGCGCTGGATGAGCGTCTGGTCGCGCGTGAGCTGCTCGCATGCACCGTTACGGAAGCGATACGCACGGCAATCGCCCACATGCGCGATCGCGAAGCTCCCGCCAAGAACGAGGAGCACCGTCGCGGTGGTTCCCATGTCCACATCGTTGGATTGGCCGTGGCGACGGATGCGATCGTTGACGCCCTCGAGAAGAGCCGTCCAAGACCCTTCCATATTCGAAAGGTCGACTGCCCCGTCATGCACGTTGGAGGCGATATAGATGGGAAGCGACTCCTCGAACCAACGGGCGACCTCGCGAACGGCAAAGGAGCTCGCGAGCTCGCCGCAGGAAAGGCCGCCCACGCCATCGCAGACCGCGATAGCCGATGCCTCGCCAAAAGGGGTCTCGGCAGCGAGGATGCAATACGCGTCCTGGTTCACGCTCTTCGTCGTCCCGATAGAGGAACGCCCGCAGGCAATAGCCACCGCTACCTCCCATCCGCCGTTCAAGCAGCTCAGCCCTCAGAATTCACGCACGATGCTGAAAACAGGCTAGGAGAATCCCCCTCTCGTCAATACAAACCGAGAAAGTCGCCTAGTTTTTTATGCTGCGGAAATGAGGGCCATGGTATCGGAGGCGTCTAACCGCAGAATTACCGGTATCTAACCGCAATCTTCTGGAATTCTTGCAGTTCAAAAGGTGGTTTTGAACAATACGCAGGCAAGAAAGCCGTAAACGGGCGCGAAGTCCGTCTCTGTTTGCGGCCGCGCCCGCCCGTCCCGCCGCAACCTCCATCAAGCGAACAGAAAACGGACCCGGCAAAAACCGGGCCCGCAACAAAACCGCAGCTAGATTGTGTGCGCGCGAAACGCCTACGCCAGCTTGTTGATAAGCGCCTCGAGCTTGTCCATGCCCTCGTCGATCTGCTCACGGGTGATGACCAGCGGCGGGAGGAAACGGATGATGGAGTCGCCGATGTGGTTGAGCACGAGGCCGGCCGCAAGGCCCTCGTCAACGAGCTCGTTGGCAATAGGCACGTCGAGCTGGGCGCCGCGCAGAAGGCCGCGACCGCGGACCTCGGTCACGTGCGGCATGGCCTGCAGGCGGTGGCGCAGGTGCTTGCCCACGGCGATGACGTGCTCGCCCATGTCCTGCTCACGCAGCTCGTCCACCGTGGCGCGGGCGGCCGCGACGGCAAGCGCGTTGCCGCCGAAGGTCGAGCCGTGGTCACCGGGGTGCAGCAGGTCCGCGACCTCAGCGCGGGCAGCGAAGGCTCCCATGGGGAAGCCGTCGGCGATGCCCTTGGCCATGCTCACGATGTCGGGCACGATGCCGGAGCGCTGGAAGCAGAACGGAGAGCCGCAGCGGTAGAAGCCGGTCTGGACCTCGTCGATGATGAGCATCAGGCCCTTCTCGTCGCACAGGGCGCGAACCTCACGCAGGTAGTCGTAGTCGGCGGGCCACACGCCGCCCTCGCCCTGGACGCACTCGAGGATGACGGCGCACACGGGGCCGCAGGCCTCGCTCGGGTTCTCGACGAAGGAGCGCAGGGCCTCGATGTCGTTCAGCGGCACGCAGTCGAAGCCCTGGGGCATCGGGCGGAAGGTCTTGTGGAAGACGTCCTGGCCGGTGGCGGCCAGCGTCGCGAGCGAGCGGCCGTGGAAGGACTTCTTTGCGGAGACGATGCCGTACGCGCCGTCGAGGTTCACCTCGCCCCAGCGGCGGGCGAGCTTGATGGCGCCCTCGTTGGCCTCGAGGCCGGAGTTGGTAAAGAAGGTCTTCCACTTGGTGCCGGTGGAGCCGGTGTCGTGGCCGGACTCGTCGGTGATGCGGGAGAGCAGCGTGGAGAGGCCGTTGGCGAGCTCGCCGCGGTTCTCCACGTAGTAGTAGTTGCCCACCTGCCAGACCTTGTCGACCTGCTCCTTGAGGGCGGCGGCCACCACCGGGTTGGCGTGGCCGAGTGAGGCGCAGCCGATGCCGCCGAGGAAGTCGAGGTAGTCGTTGCCCTCGGAGTCGGTGAGGACGGCGCCGGAGCCGCGGACGAACTCGACGGGAAGACGCCCGTACGTCGGCATCACGTACTGCTCGTCGAGGGCCTTGACCTCGGCGGGAACGGTGGAGAAGTCAGACATGCGTGAATCCTTTCGTAGGTTCACGGGCCCCGCCGATGCGCCTGCGCGGGGCCCGCCTCTCTTCGTTAGTCCTGGGTGAACATGGTGCCGCAGCCCGCGTCGGTAAAGATCTCGAGCAGCAGCGAGTGGTCGGCCTTGCCGTTGACGATGACGACCTGCGAGACGCCGGAGTCGAGGGCGTCGGCTACGGAGCGGATCTTGGGGATCATGCCACCGTCGAGCTTGCCGGAGTCAAGAAGCTCGTGGACCTCGGTGCGGGTCATCTGCGCGATGAGGCTGTCGGGGTCGTTCACGTCCTCGAGCAGGCCGTCGACGTCGGTAAGGTAGATGAGCTTGTCGGCGCCCATGGCCTCGGCAATCTTGCCGGCGGCGACGTCGGCGTTGATGTTGAAGAAGCCGTCGGCGCCGCAGCCCACCGACGCGACGACGGGGATGTAGCCGTCGTCGAGGATGGTCTCGATGAGGTTCGTGTCGACCTCGCGGACGCGGCCCACGCGGCCGAGCTCGGGGTCGACGGCCTCGGCCTTGAGCGTCTTGCCGTCCGCGCCCGAGATGCCCACGGCGTTGTGGCCGTACTCGTTGAGCGCCCAGACGAGCTCCTGGTTGACCTTGCCGACGAGCACCTCGCGCACGACCTCCATGGTGTCGGGGTCGGTAACGCGCAGGCCGTCCTTGAACTTGACGGGGGCGTTCAGGCGCGTGAGCAGGGCGTTGATGGCCTTGCCGCCGCCGTGGACGAGAACCACGCGGACGCCCATGAGCTTCATGAGCTCGATGTCGGCGACGACGCGCTGGCAGAGCTCCTTGTCTTCCATGGCGGATCCGCCGTACTTGATGACGAACGTCTTGCCGTTCATCTGGTTAATCCAGGGCAGTGCCTCGATGAGGGTGTCGGCCTTGGCGGCCGCGGCGTCGCGCTGCTGGATATCGCGCTTCTTCATTGGTTGGGGCCTTTCGGTAGGTGCTTCGCGTAAATGATGGGAAGGGGCCGTCCCCTCTCGCCATTTACGTGCGGTAATCCCCGTTGATGGTCACGTAGTCGTGCGTGAGGTCGCAGGTCCAGACGCGGCAGCTGGCCTCCCCGTCGTGAAGATCGACCACGATGTCGATCTCGGGGGCCTCGAAGCGGCGCAGCATGTCGTCCTCGTCCATGGGGACGGTCAGGCCGGCGCGGCACACGGGCACGCCCATGAAGTCGATGTCCACGCGGGTCTGGTCGAAGGGCACGCCGCACTTGCCGGCGGCCGCGGCCACACGTCCCCAGTTGGCGTCGTGACCGAAGATAGCGGTCTTTACCAGCGGCGAGTTCGCGATGGAACGGGCCACGGTGTCCGCCGCGGCGTCGTCGGAGGCGCCGAGGACGTTGACGGTGACGAGCTTGGTCGACCCCTCGCCGTCCGCCGCGATCTTGCGTGCGAGCTCGCCGCAGACGGCCTTGAGGGCCGCGGCGAACGCGGGATAGGCGGGCGAGTCGACGCCGATCCTCTCGCCGGCCGGGGCCGCCGCGCCCGTGGCAAGAAGGATCGCGGTGTCGTTCGTGGAGGTGTCGGAGTCAACGGTCACCTTGTTGAAGGTCTGCTTGACGGCGGCGAGAAGCGCCTCGTGGGCGGCCTCCGCGGTGAGCGCGGCGTCGGTGGACATCACGCAGAGCATGGTCGCCATGTTGGGCTGGATCATGCCGGAGCCCTTGACGAAGCCGCCCACATGGACGGGGTAGGTCGAGCCGTCGGCAGCCGCGACCTCGCCGGCAAAGGAAGCCTCCTTGGGCACGGTGTCGGTCGTCATGACGGCAACGGCGGCGTCGTGAGCCGCCTCAGTCGTGGATGCGAGCGCCTCGATGGCCGCCGGCACGCCCTCGACGTACGGCGCGAAGTCGAGCTCCTGTCCGATGACGCCGGTGGAGCAGACGAGCACGTCGGAGACGTCGCAGCCGAGCTTCTCGGCAAGAAAATCGCAGGTCTTGCGCGCCGTCGCGAGGCCGGGCTCGCCGGTGGCGGCGTTGGCGTTGCCGGAGTTCAGGATGACGGCGCGGGCCGAGCCGTCGGCCACGTGCTCACGCGAGACGGTCACGGGCGCGGCGCAGAAACGGTTCGTGGTGAAGGTTCCGGCGGCGACGGCGCCCTCGTCGGCGACGACGAGGGCCATGTCGAGGCGGTTGGGGTCGCGACGGAAGCCCGCGTGGACGCCCGCGGCCTTGATGCCGGCGGCGGCGCAGACACCTCCCTCGCAGGGCGCGAAGCCGAAGGCCTCGGGGGTATCGGCCGGGGTCGGGACCTCAAGGGGTGCGAAGTCGTTCATGTTCTAATTCCTCATCGAATGGTGGGCGCGAGGGCCCGGGTGGACGGCGAGCGTGGAGAAGACCGTCGTCTACCTGCTTAAACCAGCGGGGCCGCGGGGTCCACGGCGCACGTCTCGGGGAGGCCCAGCACGATGTTGGCGCACTGCATGGCCTGGGCTGCGGCGCCCTTGCCGAGGTTGTCGATGGCGCAGGAGGCGACGATCATGCTACGTCGTCGCGCGTCCAGGGCGACGCCCACCTGGGCGCGGCCGGTGCCGAAGACCGAGCTCGTCTGCGGCATGGCGCCGGCCGGAAGCACGGTGACCAGGGCCTCGTCGGCGAATCGCTGCTCGTAGGCGGCCTGGACCTGCTCGGCGGTGACGCCGTCGGCGGCCTCGATGTACACGGTGGCAAGAAGCCCGCGGGTCAGCGGCGCGAGATGCGGCGTGAAGACGACGTTCATCTGGTGGCCGGCGACCTCCGAGAGGGTCTGCTCGATCTCGGGCGTGTGGCGGTGCTTGGCGACGCCGTAGGCCTCGACGGACTCGTTGGCGTGGCAGTAGTGGGTGCGCGCGTTGCATCCGCGGCCGGCGCCCGAGACGCCGGAGATGGCGTCGGAGATGACGAGGTCGCCCTTGGCGAGGCCTGCCGCGAGCGCGGGCGTCGCGGCGAGCGCCGTGGCGGTCGGGTAGCAGCCGGGAACGGCCACGAGGACGGCCTCGCCGTCGGCCTGCTTCTTCGCAAGGCCAAGAAGCCCCTCGCGGTTGAGCTCGGGCAGGCCGTAGACCGTCTGCGAAAGCAGCTCGGGGCTCGTGTGGGGCGTGTTGTACCAGGCCTCGTAGACCTCGGGGTCGTGGATGCGGTAGTCGGCGGAGAGGTCGAGCACCGTCACGCCGGCGGCGAGCAGCTGCGGGGTGAGGGCGAGCGAGGCGGTGTGGGGGACGGCGAGGAACGCGACGTCGGCCACCTCGGCGATTCTGTCGGCTTCGGGGAGGCTCAGCACGATGTCGGTCACGCCGGCGAAGCTCGGGTAGATGTCGGAGAGCTTGGTGCCGGCCTCCTTACGGTCGGTCGCCATCACGAGCTCCATGTGGGGGTTGGCCAGCACGAAGCGGCACACCTCGATTCCCGCATAACCGGTGGATCCGACGACGCAAACCTTGATGCTGTCCATCTCGCGCTTCTCCTATGCTCACCGCCGCGGCGGCTCTTGTAACGTTTAAAGGGCCAAAAATAGCCAGGTGAATAAAAATTACGCGCGCTCGCCGCCATGTGTCAACGAGCACGCGCAATCGGTCATCTACCCGACACAACCAACAGAGCCGCGGGGCCTAGTCCATGAGGACGATGCCCTCCTTGACGTGCTCGACGACCTCGTCGGAGACGTAGTACTTCACGATCTCGAGGCCGAACCAGGTCGCGGTGGCCATGCCCTGGCTGGTAATGACGTTGCCGTCGCGGACGGCCTTGGCGTCGGCCTCGAGCAGGGCGCCGTTGTCCACGAGCACCTGCTGGAAGTGCGGGTTCGCGGTCGCGTGCTTGCCGGCGAGGATGCCGAGCTCGGCCAGAATGGAGGGCGAGGCGCAGATGGCGGCCACTCCCCTGCCCTCGGCGGCGTGCTTCTTGAGGGCGTCGCAGAGGGGCTCGCAGGCCTTGAGGTTCGGCATGCCGGGGATGCCCCCGGGCAGCACGAGCATGTCGTAGTCGTCGAAGTCGAAGCCCTCCTCGTAGATGGTGCAGTCGGCCACGACGGTGACCTCGCGAGAAGAGACGACCGCGAGGTTCTCGCTCACGGAAACCATGTCGCAGGGAATGCCCGCGCGGAAGAGCAGGTCGACGACGGCGATGGCCTCGACCTCCTCGAACCCGTCGGCAAAGAAGACGGCGACGCGCTTGTCGGTAAGCTGCTTGAAGGCCATGGCTAGCCCTCGATCCCGCGGTTGACGGCGTCGGCGATCTCGGCGGCGTCGGAGCTCGCGCGCACGAGGTTCTTGAATCCGGCGTCCATGAGAAGGACAGCGGTCTTAGAGAGCAGGCGGATGTGCTCGGTGCCGGCCTCGCCCTCGGGGACCATGATCGCGATGGCGCAGGTCACGGGTTTCTCGTCGAAGCTCGGCCACTCGAGCGGGGTCTTGTTCTTAAAGACGATGACAGCGGCCTTGCTAATGGCCGCGCTCTTTGCGTGCGGGATGGCGAAGCCGTCGGTCATGCCCGTCTCGCCCATGGCCTCGCGGGCCATGAAGGCCCCCTGCAGGGCCTCGGCGTCGTCGGCGATGCCGAGCTCGGCGGCCTTCTCGGCGATGAGGCGCAGCGCGTCCTCGCGGGACGCGGCGTCCTGGTCGAGCATGACGTTATCGGCGGTAACGAAGTCGCTCACGTGACTCCCCTTTCGTTCAGGATTTTGTTCGCAGGTTAGTATAGCCGCCGAAAACGGGGCTGAGGAAGGTTTGCGCAAGCTGTAATTTCTTGGCAAAAGCGCCGGCCGGGCGGGGCGCGAACGCATGCGAGCCCGGGCTCAACGCGCGGGTCGGGGCCCAGGCGCGGGTCGGGGCCCATGCGCAGGCGGAAGGCGCGAGCGCGGGTCGCCTAGAACATGTTTCTCTCGGCGAACTCCGCCTGGACGGTGCGGAGCATAAGCTCCACGTCGTCGAGGCCCAGGTGCACCTCAGACTCGCCGGCGGCGAGCGTGCCGCGGCGGCGCGCCCAGTTCTCGAGCGTTGCCGGGCGGCTCTCGCGCGGCAGGGTGCGGACCTCGGGGTCGACGCGGCGGCAGATGTCGCGCGAGTCGATGACGGTGATGCGGCCGGCCTTGCGCGCCTCGGCGTAGCCGGCGATGTTCAGCATGAACCAGGAGTCCTCGAAGGCAGCGTTGTGGGCCATGTAGGGATAGGCGCACATGGCGGCGAGGATGGCCTGCTGCATCTTCGTGTTCTGGCGCAAGGGGACGCAATCTTTGACGTCTCCCCAGGTAATGTGGTGTATGAACTCGAGGGGAACGCCCTTCTCGGCGTACATGTCGGGGATGCCGCAGTAGCCGGCGAAGGGGTCGTGCGGGCTGGCGTCGGCAGCGAGCTCCATGAACTCGAGGCCGATGTTGACCACGTAGCCGCGCGCCGGGTCGCGGTCGGTGGTCTCGATGTCGATGCCCATGACCATGCCCGAGACGGGCGCATCCACGTAGGCGATGTTCAGGTCCTCGAGGCCGGGGCCGGCGAGCGCCGCCACCTCGGCGTCGGGGCGGTGCTGCATGCGGGCAACGGCGTGGACAAGGTCGGCGTCGGGCAGCTTGCGGG
>CAVIBB010000073.1:0-10418 GCA_963640745.1 Paludibacteraceae bacterium | reverse complement strand
CTGCCGAGGTCGCGAGCAGGCGCGCGTCGCCGAGCAGCTGGGCCTCCTCGAAGGCCTTCTTTGACCAGTTGCCGGTAACGACGTAGTCTGCCTTGCCGTTTCTTGCCAGGTTCATGAAGACGGACGCGAAGATGAGCGAGTCGCCGCCCTGGAGGAAGAGGACCTTGTAGTTCTCGGGGATGCCCATGAGCGAGCGCAGGCGGCCCTCGGCCTCGTCGAGAATGCCCTGGAAGACCTTGCCGCGGTGGCTCATCTCCATGACGGACATGCCGGAGCCGCGGTAGTCGAGCATGTCCTCGGCGCAGCTTGCGAGCACCTCGGCGGGAAGCGCGGCGGGTCCGGCGGAGAAGTTGTGGATGCGGGGCATAGGTCCTCCATGCGACTGGGCGATACGGCGAATTATTGCTTCGAACATCTTACCGTCAGGGCGTGGGGGCCTTGTTTGGGCTATGTTCATTGGTAACCGAGAGGAGAGAAAACGTGTCCACCTTCCTTAACGACTCGCCGATATTCGGCCCCGTGCGAAGCCGCCGCCTCGGGGTCTCGCTCGGCGTGAACATGATGCCCGCCGAGGGCAAGATCTGTTCGTTCGACTGCCTGTACTGCGAGAACGGCTTCAACGCGGACCGCGTCTGCGGCAAGCCCCACAATTCCGCCGACGTTGTTGCGTCGGCGCTCGAGGCCAAGCTGCGCCAGATGCGCGACGAGGGTGAGTTGCCGGATGTGATCACCTTCGCCGGCAACGGCGAGCCGACGGGCGCGCCGGGGTTTCCCGAGGCGATTCGTCGGGCGGTCGCGCTCCGCGACGAGCTCGCGCCCGCGGCGAAGATCGCGGTTCTTTCCAACGGGACCTACGCGGCGCGGCCCGAGGTGCGCGACGCGCTCATGCTCGTTGACGACAACATCCTGAAGCTCGACACCGTCGACCCCGACTTCATACAGTTGATGGACCGGCCTGTGGGGCCTTACGACGTGCAGAAACAGATTGAGGCGTTCGCCGCGTTCGGCGGGCACGTCATCGTGCAGACGATATTCCTGCGCGGAGAGTATGGCGGCGTGAGCTGCGACAACACGGGCGAGAAGCACGTCGGCCCGTGGCTTCGTGCGCTCGAGCGCATCCGTCCCGAGGCCGCGACGATCTACACGATCGCGCGCGACACGCCTGCCGCGGGGCTCGAGAAGGCCCCGGCCGAGGTGCTCGACGGCATCGCGGCGCGTGTGGAGGCGCTGGGGATCCCCTGCCAGGTCTCTTATTAGGGCAAGAGGCTCTGGCGCGCCCTGAATGAGCGCCGTGCAGTAATGGCGGGCGTCCCGGAGCCCTATTACTGCGCCGCCCAGTAACGATGACCGCGTCGGAGCCCTGTTACTGCGTCGCCCAGTAACGTTTGAAACGAGTCCGCCCTAAGAATGCGTCGCCCAGTAATGTTCGGTTACTGGGCGACGTTGTTTTAGGGCGGACGCTTCACTGGCGTTACTGGGCGGCGCGTTTTCGGGGGCCCGTTTTGTGTTGGCGTTACTGGGTGGCGTAGTTCCAGGGCGCTTCTGGTGGCGACGTTGCTGCGCGGCGGTGTTTTGGGACTAGGCCTCGCTGAGGGCTTCCCAGTTGCAGACCTTCATGTCCACGCGCCCGTTGGGAAGAAACGCGATGCCCTCGGACTCGAGCAGGGCTTTCTGCGCGCCTGGGCCTCCGAAGGCGAAGCCTGGAGCGAGGCTGCCGTCCTTGAAGACGACGCGGTGGCAGGGGACGCCGCCGGCGATGCCGGGGCTCGAGTGCATGGCGTAGCCCACGAAGCGGGCCTTTCTCGGCTCCCCCACCATTCGAGCGACCTGGCCGTAACTCGCGACGCGGCCCTCGGGGATCTGCCGGACAACGTCGTATACGCGCTCGAAGAAGCCTGTGTCCGCCATTGGTTTCCAATCTTGGTGGGCTTTGCCCCGCCTTGAATAGATATGAAAAAAGGGTCCGAAGACCCTTTGAAAATTCTGGTCGGGTGGACTGGATTCGAACCAGCGACCCCTTGACCCCCAGTCAAGTGCGCTACCAAACTGCGCCACCACCCGTTTTTGCTGCTCCTTTGCGCAAGAAAGTAATCTACCAGCCTTCTGAGGCGAATGCAAGCGAGAATTGAAAAAAGTTCTGAGCCGATTGCGTCGGGGCGGATCACGGAGTTCGAAACGCTGCACAGAGCTCGACCCTGGGCACGGTCAACGACATTGCCTTCTTTCCAGGGGCTACTTGATGCCGTCCGCCTATGTTTAGCAAACGTTTAGACGATAACGCGCATATGATTCAGCCAATGTTGGCAAAACGTTTGAAAGGAATTTGCATGGCTAGCATATTCGAGCGCATCAGCGACGCGTTCAAGTCGAACGACGACGCCACGGTCAAGGAGGCTGTCCTCGCCTCGGCGACGGCCGTCAACATCCTTAACGCCGTCGGCGGGGTGGACAACGTTGTCTCCGCGACCAACTGCGCGACGCGCCTTCGCCTTACGCTCAAGGACGCGTCCAAGGTCGACTACTCCGCCTGCATGAAGGCCGGCGCCATCGGCGTCGTCACCCCCGAGGACGAGGAGAACGGCGTGCACGTCGTCCTGGGCACCGATAAGGTCCAGAACGTCGTCGACGCTTTCAAGAAGCTTCTTTAGCGCTGGTAAATACGGCTTGCACAAAGTATTGCAGTAAGGCCCGGGTTCATCGCCCGGGCCTTTTCTTCGCTATGCGTTCCTGGTTGCTATGAGGTCTGCGCCGGTCCCCGCGATGTTCTCGCAGAGGACGTCTCCGATGCGCACCGGATGATGCGCCACGAGCGGCATGACCGCCTGCATGACCTTGAAGACCATGTCCTTGGGCACGTCTCGCGAGGTCTTGGCGGAAACCATCCTCTCGGTCGGGCTGCCGACAACGGGCACGGAGGTCGTGACGGTCCTCACCGGGTTCGTGAGCTCTGCCTTCGCATAGACCTCTCCCCTTTTGCAGGAGTTGCCGGAAATGGCCGTGACCTCGCCGTCGCGGAGCGTCGCGGAGACTTGGCACCCCCTGGGGCAGCGGATGCAGGTAAGCGTCTTCATTTCCTCGGGCATCAGCGCACCTCCTCCAAGCAGACCGCGATTTCATCGACATCGCCACAGGCAAGAAGGTCGGACTTCTTGATGACGACCGATTCCATCTCGCCGGGCACGAGGATGGGCCTGCGCTTATGGATAAGGCGCTTCTCGCCGACCCATACGTTTATGAAGCGGTCCTCGAAGACGCCCCCGACGCGGAACCGGATCGTGACCGAATCGTCCATGGTCTCGGGGCGGATGAACTGGGGCACCGTGTAACGGACACCGCCCTTGGTGATGACCTTTGCCTTATGCCCCGAGGCTTGCACCAACCCTTGTGCAAACTCTGCCGCGTGCTCGCCTGCGAGCCTTGCCTCCTGCGTCACGTAATCCACCAGGTCGTGCACGTGGAGCACGTTTCCGCAGGCAAAGACCCCGGGGATGCTCGTCTGCAGTCCGTCGTCGACCACGGCTCCGCGGGTGACGCCGCTGAGCTCCACGCCGGCGGCCCTCGAAAGCTCGTTCTCGGGCAGGAGCCCGACGGAGAGGAGTAACGTGTCGCAGGGGTACGTGACCTCGGTGCCCGCCATCGGCTTTCCGTCCGGGCCGACCTCGGCCAGCGTCACGGCCTCCACGCGCTTCTCGCCCTCGATTCGCGTGACGGTGTGGCTGAGCAGCAGCGGGATGCCGAAGTCGTCGAGGCACTGGACGATGTTTCGCTTGAGGCCGCCGGAATACGGCATGAGCTCGGCCACGCAGGCGACGTGCGCCCCCTCGAGCGTCATGCGGCGGGCCATGATGAGGCCGATGTCGCCGGACCCGAGGATGACGACCTCGCGGCCGGGCATGAGCCCCTCGATATTCACGAGCCGCTGGGCCGTCCCGGCGGTGTAGACACCGGCAGGCCGGAACCCTGGGGTCCCCAGGGCGCCCGCGGGACGCTCGCGGCATCCCATCGCGAGCACCACGGCGCCCGCCCTCACGGTCTCGAGGCCCCTTGTCTCGCTCACGCAGGTAACGACCCTTTGCGGCGAGACGTCGACGACCATGGCGCCGAGCCGGAACTCGACGCCGGCGGCGATCGCGTGCTCCTCGGCGCGCGCAGCGTATTCCGGCCCCGTCAGCTCCTCGTCGTAGGTGATGAGCCCGAAGCCGTTGTGGATGCACTGGTTGAGGATGCCCCCGCACTTGTCGTCGCGCTCGATGACAAGAACGCGGCCGGCTCCCGATTCCCTCGCCGAAGCGGCGGCGGCGAGCCCGGCGGGACCGCCGCCGATGACAACGACGTCATAGTCTACCTGCGCCTCATTGACTTCTGCGTTGACCTTGGCTTTGTCCGTCATGCGTCCTCGCCCCCTTTCTGCGGCCTGGTATGGCCGTACACGAGCTCCGAGCCCGGGCCCGCCTTGGTCACGTCTTCCATAAGAAGCCCGTCCGTCTCGCGCGCGATGAGCTCCATGACCTTGGGGGAGCAGAAACCTCCCTGGCAGCGGCCCATGCCGGCCTCCACGCGACGCTTGACGGCGTCGATGCTGCGTGGGTGAAGCGGCGAGCGGAGCGCGTCCACGATCTGGCCCTCGGTGACGCGCCGGCACCGGCAGACGATCCTGCCGTAATCGGGGCGGCGGCGAATCAGCGCTGCCCATTCGCCCATGCTCAGGTGCTCGACGTCGGGGATCCGGTCGCGACGGCCGTTCCAGTAGGGCTTCTCGGCGGGATGGACCAGGATCGGGCGGACGATGTCGGCGACCATGCGCCCGATGGCGGGGGCGGAGCTGAGGCCGGGCGACTCGATGGCCGCGCAGTCGACGAACCCCGGGGCGCCCGCGACCTCGCCGATGACGAAATCATGTCCGGGCTGATGGGCGCGCAGCCCGCTGAAGGTGCGGATCGAGTGCCAGAGGGGCACGCCCTTCATCGTGATGGCCGACTTCTCGCGGACCTCTGCGAGGCCCGCCGCCGTGGTGTCGACCCCGCGCTTGTCGTCGATGTCCTCGGCCGTGGGGCCGACGAGGATGTTGCCGGCGGTGGTCGGCGTGACGAGGACGCCCTTGCCGAGCGCCGTGGGCAGCGCGAAGACGGTGTGGCGCACGTATCCGTCGGCCGCGGTGTCGAGCACATGGTACTGCCCGCGGCGCGGGGTTATGGTCATCTGGTCGTCTGCGCGCGCGACCATGTTGTGGAGCTCGTCGGCGAAGACGCCTGCGGCGTTGACCACAACATGGGCGCTGATCTGGCCTTTATTTGTGTCGATGATCCATGCGCCGCCTTCGCGGCGCTTGATGGAGCCAACCTTCTCGTTAAAGCGGAACTCGACGCCGTTCATGGCCGCGTTCTCGGCAAGGGCCACGGTAAGTTGGAACGGGTTGACGATGCCGCCTGTGGGCGCCCAGAGCGCGGCGACGGCCTCGTCGGAGACGTTCGGCTCGAGCTCGACCAGCTCTTCTCGACCAATGATCCGCAGGTCATCGACCCCGTTGGCGAGTCCCCTGGAAAGAAGCTCCTCGAGCCCCGGCCGTGCTTCCTCGCTGGTGCAGACGACGAGCGACCCGACCTGCCGGTAATCGACGCCGAGCTCGTCGCAGAGCCCCGGCATGAGGCGCGAGCCCTCGACGTTGAGGCGCGCCATGAGCGTGCCCGTCTTTGCGTCGAATCCGGCGTGGACGATGGCGGAGTTCGCCTTGGACGTGCCGCAGCAGACGTCCTCTTCCTGCTCAATAACGCAAACGGAGGCCTCGAGACGCGAAAGCTCCCTCGCTATCGCGCATCCCGAGACCCCCGCGCCGATCACGGCGACGTCGTAGTCTATATCGGGCATCCCTCTCCCCTCGTTGAAGGGTTAATCTGCCGATATAGTGCCCTACCTGCGGTTGGATGATGCGCCGCTTACTGCGAACGGTAGGGAATTGACGGTGTGTAAACTTCCGCGGCCCGCCGTCAGAGCCCGAGGCGCTTCCGGCCGTCAGGCCGCCGTTAGAGCCCGAGGCGCTCCGAGAGCTCGAGCCACTCCTCCTCGAGCGACGCCTGCTCGGCCTCCGCCTCGTCGACGCGCGCCTGCGCCGCCATGAGCTCCGAGAAGTTCGAGGGGTCGACCTCGGCCATGGCCGCCCGCAGGCGGTCGGGCTCCCCGTCAAGCTTCTCCAGGCGGCGCGAGACCGCGTCGTAGCGCTTCTTGAGCTCGCGGCGCTCCGCGTTCGAGAGCGCGGGCGTGGCCGTGGGCTCCGCCGCTTCCCCACCGTCGCCGTCCGCCGTGTCGCCAGCCTTCTCCTTCCCGGCGCCTGCCGAGATGAGGGAGAGATACTCGTCGACCCCGCCCGGCACGTGCCGAACGTGGCCGTCTATAAGCGCGAACTGGTCGTCGGTCACGCGCTCCATGAGGTAGCGGTCGTGGCTCACGACGAGCAGCGTCCCCGGCCAGCTGTCGAGAAGGTCCTCGAGGACGGCGAGCATGTCGGTGTCCAGGTCGTTGCCGGGCTCGTCGAGCACGAGCACGTTGGGCTCGTCGAGGATGACGCAGAGAAGCGCGAGGCGTCGTCTCTGCCCGCCCGAGAGATCGGAGACGAAGCTCTGGAACTCGCGCTGGTCAAAGCCCAGGCGCTCGCACAGCTGCGTCGGCGAGAGCATCTTGCCGCCCACCATGTAGCTGCGCTTATAGCGCGAGAGGATCTCGAGCAGGCGCCAGTCCTCCTTGTCCGAGAGCGCGTCGAGGTGCTGGCTCATCCAGCCGAACTTGACGGAGGCGCCGATCTCGACGCGGCCATGCGTGGGCTCGAGCCGCCCGGTCATGAGCTGGAGCAGCGTCGACTTGCCGGCGCCGTTCTCGCCGAGGATGCCGTAGCGGTCGCCGGGCCCGATGAGCCAGTCGACGCCGTCAACCACCGGCGCGCCCGAGCCGGGGTAGGCGAAGCCGACCTCCTTCATGGTGATGACCTTCTTGCCGAGGCGCGAGACCGCGAGGCGCTTGAGCTCGAGCGGGTTGCGCAGCGGCGGGTCGTTGGCGATGAGCTCGCGCGCGGCGTCGATGCGGAACTTCGGCTTGCTCGTGCGGGCCTTCGGGCCGTGGGCGAGCCAGCTGAGCTCTTTGCGCAGGGTGTTCTGCCGGCGCTCCTCCATGACGGCCGCCTGACGGTCGCGCTCGCAGCGCTGCTGGATGTAGGCGGAGTAGCCGCCCTCGAACGGCGTGACCGTGCGGTCGTGGACCTCCCACATGTGCTCACAGACCTCGTCGAGGAACCAGCGGTCGTGCGTGACGACGAGAAGGGAGCCCTGCCCCGCGGGCCAGTAACGCTTGATGGCGCCGGCGAGCCAGGTGATGGCGCCCATGTCGAGGTGGTTCGTGGGCTCGTCCATGAGAATGACGTCCCAGGTGCCGGTGAGCACGCGCGCGAGGTCGCAGCGGCGGCGCTGTCCGCCCGAGAGCTCGCCCACGCGCCCCTCCCAGTCGAGGTCGCCGATGAGCTCGTCGATGATGCCTCGGATGCGCGGGTCGCTCGCCCAGACGTACTCGGGCGTGTCGCCGACGACGGCGTGGCAGACCGTCTCGTCGTCGTCGAGTTCGTCGCTTTGGCCGAGGTAGCCGACGTGGATGTTGTTTCGCCAGGTGACGGGGCCGGAGTCGGGCTCGATGACGTGGCCCGCGATCTGGAGGAGCGTGGACTTGCCGTCGCCGTTCCTGCCGACGATGCCGATGCGCTCGCCCTCCATGATGCCGATAGTCAGGTCGTCGAGGACGCGCTTGTTGGGCCACTCGTGGGCCACGTGCTCCATGCCGATGAGGATTCCCATGCTCTACTCCCCTTCCGCCATGCTGCGGAGAAGCTCGATCTCGGATGCATATCCGGCCAGGTCGTTGGGCGTCTCAAGAATCATCGGGAGGTCCCTGAGGCGCGGGTTGTTGACGACGGCGCGGAAGGTCTCGGCCCCGAGCGTGCCCAGGCCGATCTTCTCGTGGCGGTCCTTGTGCGACCCCAGCGGGTTCTTGGAGTCGTTGAGGTGCAGGGCCCGGAGGCGGTCGAGCCCGATGACGCGGTCGAACTCGTCGAGAACCCCGTCGAGGTCGGAGACGATGTCGTAGCCGGCGTCGGCCACGTGGCAGGTGTCGAGGCACACGCCGAGAAGCTCGTCGTGCTCGGTTCCGTCGATGATGCGCGCGAGCTCCTCGAAGCTGCGGCCGACCTCGCTGCCCTTGCCGGCCATAGTCTCGAGCAGGACCGTCGTGCGCAGGCCCGGCTGGAGCACCTCGTTCAGCCCCTCGCAGATGAGGCGGATGCCTTCGTCCGCGCCCTGCTTGACGTGGCTGCCGGGGTGGAAGTTGTAGTAGTTGCCGGGCAGGCTCTCCATGCGCTCGAGGTCGCCGGCCATGGCGCGGCGAGCGAACTCGACGGTCTCGGCCTTGGCGGAGCACAGGTTCATCGTGTAGGGCGCGTGCGCGACGAGGCGCCCGAAGCCGTTCGTCTCCATAAGCGAGCGCAGGGCCGCGACGTCGGCGGGGTCGAGGGCCTTGGCGTTGCCGCCGCGCGGGTTTCTCGTGAAGAACGCGAAGGTGGTGGCCCCGATCTTGAGGGCGGTCTTGCCCATCGCCTCGTAACCGTCGGAGGTCGAGAGGTGGCAGCCGATCGTTATGGAAGGCATTTATCTGCTCCTCAGCAGGTCGCGGACGCGGTCGAGCACGATGTTTGCCACATCGTCGAGCGGCAGCGTCTCGTGCTGCTCGACGCCCTCGGCGCACACGACGGCGATCCGGTTCGTGTCGGAGCCGAAGGTCGAGTCCGCGCGACTCACGTCGTTGGCTATGATCGCGTCGACGCCCTTGCGCTCGAGCTTTGACTGGGCGTTGGCAAGAAGGTCGTTCGTCTCGGCCGCGAAGCCGACGACGACGCGGTCGCCCTTCTGCCCGCAGAGGTCGGCCAGGATGTCCTCGGTCTCGACGAGCTCGATGGCGTCCAGGTGCTCGTGCGCCTTCTTGAGCTTGTGGTCGGCCGGGCGCGCCGGGGTGTAGTCGGCGACGGCGGCGGTGCACACGGCGGCGTCGGAGCGCCCGAACGCATCGAGCGCGGCCTCGTGCATCTGCGCCGCGGAGACGACGTCGACGCGCTCGACCCTCTCGGGGCATGCGAGCGCCGTGGGGCCGGAGACGAGCGTCACCTGCGCGCCACGCTTGGCGGCCTCCCGCGCGATGGCGTAGCCCATCTTTCCCGTGGAGGAGTTGGCTATGTAGCGGACCGGGTCGATGGCCTCGTGCGTGGGGCCGGCTGTGACGAGGAGGCGCACGGCAACGAGGTCCTGCTCAGGGGCTCCGTCGGCAAGAAGCGCGAGCGTCGCGGCGACGATGTCCTCGACGTCCGCGAGCTTGCCCGCGCCCACGTCGCCGCACGCGAGGCGACCCTCGACGGGGAGCACGAACCGCACGCCGCGCGCCCGAAGGAGCTCGACGTTCGCCTGCGTGGCCGCGTTTCTCCACATGTGGACGTTCATGCCGGGCGCCACGAGCAACGGGCAGGGGCAGGCAAGCAGGGTCGCGGTGAGCGCGTCGTCGGCGATGCCGGCGGCCATCTTTGCCATCACGTTGGCGGTGGCCGGGACGACGACGCAGGCGTCGGCCCATTCGGCGTAGTCGATGTGGGGGATGTCCGTCTCGGGGTTGCCGAAGAGGTCGTCGCACACGGCGTGGCGGGTGAGGGCCTCGAAGGTGGCGGCCCCCACGAAGCGCTCCGCCGCGGCGGTCATCGCGACGCGGACCTCGCAGCCGGCCTTCTGGAGCCCGCGCAGGACCTCGCATGCCTTGTAGGCGGCGATTCCTCCGCAGACCGCCAGCAGCACCTTAGGGGCTTTGACCTGGGTCTCGTTGCGGGGCATCCTACGCCTCGGACTCTTCGTCGCCCGTGATGAGCATACGGTGGCAATACGGGCACTCGGTAATCTGCGGGCCGCGGGAGAGGTCGTGGTAGAGGCTGGGCTGGAGCTTGACGTGGCAGATGGAGGGGATGTTGCCGGTCAGGGTCTCGACGGCAAGGCCGCCGAAGCGCTTGCGGGCCGCCTCGTACTTCTCCATGGTGTCCGCGGAGACCATGGAGGCGACGGACTCGCGCTCGTGGTTGAGCTCGATGATGCGCGCGCGGACGGTCTTGGAGTCCTCGTCGAAGGAGGCCTGGGTGGCCTCCTGCTCGGCGACGAGGCGCTCGGCCATCTTCTGGGCGTTGGACTCGGCGAGCTGGAGCTTCTCGAGGCGCTCGTTCAGGGGCCCGAGCTGGTGCTCGCACTTCTCGGTGACCTTGGCGAGGTGGGTGAGCTGGTCCTCGACGTCGCGGGCCTCGCGGTGGGTCAGCTCCTTGCCCTCCGCCTCGGAGAGCACGCGCTCACGGACCTGGGCAT
>CAVIBB010000072.1:0-10720 GCA_963640745.1 Paludibacteraceae bacterium | reverse complement strand
GCCCGAGAGAGAGTGGAGGATGCCCACCTTGATGGTGTCGCCGAAGACGCCGTCCGTTCCGTCAGAGGTCTCGGACGTCTCGCCGGTGTCGGGCGAGGCCACCTGGGCGACGGCGCTGCCGTTGCAGCCGGCGAGGGCCGCCGAGGCGCCCGCGAGTCCCATGAGGCTCACGAACGAGCGCCGGGTGAGCTGTGCCTGAGTTGCTGCCATCCAGCCTTCCTTTCGTCGAATCCGTTGGATGGCTGAAGTTATAGATGCGGCCGGCGAGCGGTACCCATGTGGCGGCGAACGGCGAAACTTAAACGTTGCGGTAAGTAACATACGTCGTGTTTTGGCTGGTAAAGACGCCGACAAATGGAAACGAGCGGGAAACCACGAACACAGGCGGACGCTTGACGGAAACGCGCCGGCCATATGCAGGGTTCCTCCCCTCGAATTCAGGGTTGTGCGACCTCTCGCCGGAAGCAATCGCGCACAACCCTCGATCCGAGGGCCTATTGCCCCGAAAGTCTGGGTTATGCGCGACGGCGTCAAGCCGAGGGTCGCACAACCCCGAAAACAAGGCTGACGTCCGGGCGTTCCCCGCGCTACACACAAGAAAGTGCAACGGAGCTGTGTTTCACCCCCGTATCCAGCGTTTTTCCTGTTGTAAACTAAAGGGCTGTTAATAATGGTTCAGTGCGCGACCCGAGGAGGAATCGTGCTCAAATTCGAGCAATACGCTCGCCCCGGCACCACGCAGGAAGCCTACGAGCTCCTGCAGGGGAACCGACTCGCCACCGTCATAGGCGGCATGATGTGGCTCAGGCTATCGGACCGCACCATCCCGCTGGGCATCGACCTCGCGGGCTGCGGCCTCGACCAAATAGAAGAGACCGACGACGCCTTCATCATCGGCGCCATGGTCACGCTCGGCCAGCTCGAGAACCACGAGGCGTTCCGCCGCATGACGCGCGGCGTCTTTACCGACGGCGTGCACGACATCATCGGCACGCAGTTCCGCAACCTCGCGACCGTGGGCGGCTCGGCCTACGCGCGCATGGGATTCTCGGACATCGTCACCGCGCTTCTGCCCCTCGACACCTGGGTGGAGTTCACGGGCGCCGGCACCATGCGTTTCTGCGACTTCGTCAACGGCGGCGCCGCTCGCGACATCCTCGAGCGCATCGTCGTAAAGAAGCACGACTACCGCGCGAGCTTCCAGTGCCTGCGCAACTCCGCCACCGACTTCTCGACGCTCAACGTCTGCGCGGCGCTGTGGGAGAACGAGTGGCACCTCGCCGTGGGCGCCCGCCCCAAGAAGGCGAAGTTCCTCGAGGGAGAGGACCTTGCGCTGCCCGCCGGCTTCACGACCGAGCAGCTGGCCGCGGCCTGCGAGAACGCCCGCTACCTCAACTACGGAACCGACCGCCGCGCGAGCGCCGACTACCGCGCCGAGCTCGCCGAGGTCCTCACCCGCCGCGCGGTTCTTGCCGCCGCGGCGCAGGAGGACGTCGAGACCGAGCAGCGCCTGGCCGCCGAAGCCGCCAAGCCCAGGGGGGTTGCCTGCTGATGAAGATGACCTTTACGCTCAACGGACGCGAGGTCACGGGCGATTTCGCGCCCGACCAGACGCTCTTTAACTGGTGCCGCGAGCACGGCATCAAGTCCGTAAAGTGCGGTTGCGAGACGAGCAACTGCGGCCTGTGCACGCTGTGGCTCGACGGCGAGCCTGTGCTTTCCTGCTCTGTGCTCATGGCCCGCGTCGACGGCCACGAGGTCACCACGCTCGAGGGCGTGGGGCCGGCCCGCGAGGACTTCGCTCGCTGCATGGCCGAGGAGGGCGCCGAGCAGTGCGGCTTCTGCTCACCCGGCCTCGAGATGGACGTCCTCGCTCTCGACCTGCGAAACCCCGGCGCCACCGACGAGGAGATCCGCCGCGAGCTCTCCGGCAACCTCTGCCGCTGCTCGGGGTACGCGAGCCAGATGCGCGCCATCCGCCGCTTCCTCGCGCGCCACAAGAACCCCGGCGGCAAGCTCTCGGAGCGCTCCGAGGCAGCCGCGCAGATGGAGAAGCAGGTCAAGAACGCGAGCAAGGGCGTGACCTCCGAGGACCGCGGCAGCTCGCTGTCCTCCCCCGCCGTAAAGAAGGACGCCTACGCGCTTCTTGCCGGCAAGCCCGCCTACACCGACGACCTCGCGCCGGCCGACTGCCTCGTCGTCAAGATGGTGCGCAGCGGCCAGGCCCACGCCCGCGTGACCAAGATCGACACCACGCGCGCGCTGGCCGTCCCCGGGGTCGTCGCCATCTGGGGCCCCGACGACGTGCCGCACAACCGCTTCACCCTCGCCGGCCAGTCTTACCTCGAGTGCTCGCCCTACGACACGGTGATCCTCGACTCGACCGTGCGCTACGTCGGCGACGAGATCGCCATCGTCGTGGCCGAGACGGAGGAGGCGGCCGCGGCGGCGGTCAAGCTCGTCAAGGTGACCTACGAGAAGCTCCCCGCCATCCTCGACTGCTCCGAGGCGCTCGACAACGAGACCATCATCCACGACGAGGACGACTGGACCTACGGCGCGGACCGCACGGGCGACCCCAAGCGCAACCTCGTGGCCTCCGACTGCATCGAGTTCGGCGACGTCGACGGCGCCTTCGCCGAGGCCGACGTCGTGCTCGAGCGCGACTACCACACCCAGGCCGCCGAGCAGGCCATGATGGAGACGATGCGCTGCTACGCCTACACGGACGCCTTCGGGCGCCTCACCGTGGTCTCCTCGACGCAGGTCCCCTTCCACATCCGTCGCCAGGTGGCCACGGCGCTCGGCATCCCCAAGAGCCAGGTGCGCATCATCAAGCCGCGCGTCGGTGGCGCTTTCGGCGCGAAGCAGACCGGCTGCTGCGAGGTCTTCGCCGCGCTCGCCGCGTGGCGCCTGGGACGCCCCTGCAAGAGCATCTACACCCGAACCGAGACGATGAGCTGCTCGAACTCTCGCCACGAGATGAAGCTCAAGGTCAAGATGGCCGCCAAGAAGGACGGCACCATCACCGCCATCGACCTCTACGCGCTCTCGAACGCCGGCGCGTACGGCTACCACGCCACGACCACCATCGGCCTCGTCGGCGCGAAGAGCCTACCCGTCTACAACCGCGCGGCGAGCCGCTTCCACTACGACGTCGTCTACACCAACACGATGCCGGGCGGCGCCTTCCGCGGCTACGGCGCGACGCAGGGCTGCTTCGCCGTCGAGTCCACCGTCAACGAGCTCGCCGACATCCTGGGCATGGACCCGTGCGAGCTGCGCTTCAAGAACATCGTCAAGTCCGGCGAGACCCTCTGGCAGCTCGGCCAGGAGCCGCTGCGCAGCTGCCGCTTGGACGAGTGCCTCGAGCGCGTCATGCAGCTCACCGGCTGGAAGCGCAAGCCCCTCGTGGAGGAGCTGCCCGACGGCCGCGTGCGCGCGCGAGGCGTGGCGCTGACCATGCAGGGCTCGGGCATCTCCAACGTAGACATCGCCAACGTCGACATCACGCTCGAGGACGACGGCTTCTATGTGCTCAAGATCGGCGCGACCGACGTGGGCACGGGCGCCGACACCATCCTCGCGCAGATCGCCGCCGAGATCCTGGGCTGCGACGTCGACCGCGTGGTGACCAAGGGCGTCGACACCGACACCTCCCCCTTCGACTCGGGCGCCTACGCGTCCTCGGGCACCTATACGACCGGCGGCGCCGTGGTCAAGGCGGCGACCGACCTTCGCGAGAAGATCTGCAGCCTCGCCGCCACGTGGTGGGAGCTCGACGTGGAGGACGTGGAGTTCGACTCCGGCGTCGTCTGCTCGTCCGACGGCATGCTCAAGATGACGGTGGCCGAGATGGCCAACCGCGCGATCGGCTTCGGCCTGAACCCCGGCATGCTCTCGGGCCACGGCTCGAACACGCAGCCGCAGTCGCCGCCCCCGTTCATCGCGGCCGTCGCCACCATCGACCTCGACCGCGAGACGGGCAAGTACGACCTCGTGGACTACGCGGCCGTCGTCGACTGCGGCACCGTAATCAACTCAAACCTCGCGCGCGTGCAGGTCGAGGGCGGCCTTGTGCAGGGCATCGGCATGGCCATGTGCGAGGACGTGAGCTACGACGCCCGCGGGCGCATGCGCACCGACTCCTTCATGCAGTACAAGATCCCGTCCCGCATGGACGTGCCCGACGTGCGCGTGGAGTTCATGCCGAGCTACGAGCCCACGGGTCCCTTCGGCGCGAAGTCCATCGGCGAGGTCGTCATCAACACGCCCTCGCCCGCCATCGCGAGCGCCGTCGCCCACGCCACGGGCAACTACGTGCGCACGCTGCCCATCACGCCGGAAAAGGCGCTCCACGGCGACCCGGTCGAGACGCCCGAGCCGCGCAACCCCAAGCGCCCCGAGGCCGCGGCCGAGTAGGCAGCGCGCAACCAAGGCGCTGGCAACGCAAAGAGCCGCAGGTCACGTCACTGGCCTGCGGCTCTTCTTGCTGTCGAGGGCTTGGCGGAGGCGGCGGGTTCGCAGCACGCGTTGCGCAAACAGGGGTGCCGGCAATCGAGCGGGGTCGTCTGTTGCAAAAATCGGGGTGATGGCAAGAAAATCCCTGCCATCACCCCGATTGACGCAACAAACTCACTCGCGTGCGGGCTTCTTGCTGCCATCAGCCCGATTTGTGCAACGAGCGGAGCTCCAGAATTGCCATCACCACGAATCGTGCAACGCCCAACGTCATTCTTGCCAAGAAGAGAGGCAACGAGCGGCGCCGGGCGCGCAACCGGGGTTACTGGGCGAGGGCGATGGCCTGCACGAACCCCGACTCATTGGTTATGGAGACGAGGACCGACCCGACCCCCGCCGCGTCGTACACGTCGGAGAGCAACCCGCCCATGGTCACGACGGGCTGACCCGTCGGCGCGTCGGTAGTCTCGACGCGCCGCAGGTCAAAGCCCTCTGCGGTAAGAGGCGCCACCGCCTTGAAGACGGCCTCCTTGCAGGCAAAGCGCCCGGCGAGGTACTCGCAGGGGTCGTGGCGCCCGCGCGCCTGCTCGAGCTCGCGCGCGGTGAAGGTCCGGGCGACGAAGGCGCAGGGCTCGGCTGTGTCCGAGGAGAAGCCCTCGCATATCCCGCGGAACTCGGCGAGGTCCACCAGATCGATGCCGATTCCCTTGACCATGTCTTCATGCCTCCCGAATTCCCATGGCTTGAGCCCAAGCGGCGCCACGCGGCCGCGAATCTACAGCATAGCCCCGAAATCGCTCACCAGCACCTGCCCCGTGAGCGCGCGGGACTCGTCGCTCGCCAGGAACAGCGCGATGTTGGCCACATCCTCCGGCATACAGGGCTGCGTGCGGAGGTTCGCGTGCGCGGCCATCGCGCCCATCATGTCGGGGTCCATGTCCGCGGCGGTGGTGCCGGCGACCATCGGCGTCACGATCGTGCCCGGACAAATGGCGTTGCAGCGGATGCCCTCGGCCTGGAAGCGGAGCGCCGTGTGCTTGGTCACGCCGATGACCGCGGCCTTGGTGCTCACATAGACGGCGCCGCCGCAGCCCTTCTCGCCGGCGACGGAGGCGATGTTCACGATGCTCGCGCCCGCCTTCATGCGCTTGGAGGCCGCGCGCATGCAGCGCATCGTGCCCTTCTGGTTGGTATCGACGATGCGGTCGAGGTCCTCGTCGGTAAAGCGGTCGACGGGCTTCAAGCCCTCCTCGAGGATGCCGGCGTTGTTCACGAGCACGTCAATCCGGCCGTACTTCTCCTCGACGGCGGCCATGAGGCGCTCGGGGTCGTCCGGCTTGGAGATGTCGGTGGCCATCACGAAGGTCTTGCCGCCGGCCTCCTGGATCTGGGCCGACACCTCCTCGAGCGCCGCCTCGCGCCGCGCGGTCATGACGACCACGGCGCCCTCGGCCGCGAAGAGCTTGGCGATGGCGGCGCCGACGCCCGAGTTCGCCCCGGTAACGACGGCCACCTTGTCCTGCAAACGGTTCATTGCGCGCCCCTTTCTGTAGGCATGTTCCGCAAACGTTGGGACGCACCGTAACGTGCGAAACCGCAGGAAGGGACGGCAATTCGGCGTGCGCGCGCAACACACCGCCAAGCGACGCGCGCCCGCCTACTCCTCGCCGGCGAACGCGACCGCGAAGGACCCCGGGCCGCAGTGAGAGGTGATGACGTTGCCCGTCTCGTACCAGCGGAAGCGCTCGAACCCGAGCTCGCGCACATGCTCCTCGGCGGCGCGCTGAACCGACTCGGGCAGGCCGCACGAGCGCACGAAGTAGACGAGTCCCCGGTCATAAGCGCCCTGGGCGGCAAGAAGGTCGATGAGCTCGACCGCGGCCTTCTCCATGGAGCCGCGGAGCTTCTTGGTGGCCACGAGGCGCCCGTCGATGAGCTCGATGACCGGCTTGATGCGCAGCAGCGTGGCGCCCACGAAGGCGACGTTGGAAAGGCGGCCGCCGGCGCGCAGGTAGCCGAGGTCGCCGGGGATGAAGCCCATGCGCACGCGGCGCGCGAGGTCGCGCGACCAGGCGCACAGGTCCTCGACCGAGATGCCGGGGTTCGCCGCCAGGTGACGCGCGGTCTCGGTCACGACGAAGCCCTGGCCGATGGTCACGTGCGCGGTGTCGAACATGGTCACGTAGTCGCGGCCCTCGGCGGCTGCGCGGGCGGACTCGAACGAGCAGGTGGTCACTGCCGAGTACGCGACGTAGAGGATCTGCGCCTCGGGACGCTCGGCGTGGACGCGGTCGAGCACGGCGGCGAAATCGCCCGGCGTGCAGCCGCTCGTCCGCGGCAGGACGCCGAGCTGGCGGCACTCCTCAAGCATCTCGGCGGGCGCGAGCTGCCCGTCGTCGATGGTCTTGCCGCCGATGGCGACGTGCATGGGGACGAGGACGACGCCGAGTTCGGCCGCCTCGGAGGCAGGAACATCGGAGCCGGTCTCGGCAACGATCACGATATCGCTCATGGTCTTAACCTTTCTATCAGGTATGAACCAACTTTCTAACCCGGTTCAAAAATATTCAGCCACATCTATGCAGCTCAAACAGTGCGCAACCATAATAGAACCCGCTTTGTTCAAAATACAATCTTCACAAACGCCGAAGACGCCGCTCCTCTTGCCCCCGAACATGCGCTGCACGCCGAAAAGTGAGAAGGTATACTACTCAGGCTTGCTACGCTGAGGAGCACATCGCTGCGCGAACACGGATGCGGAGAGGGGGAAATCGCGTGTACCTGGAGCAGATCAACGGGCCCGACGACGTCAAGAAGCTCGGCCAGGACCAGCTCGGTCCGCTGTGCGAGGAGATCCGCCGCGCCATCCTGGACTCCTCCGCCGCCGTCGGCGGTCACGTCGCCTCCAACCTCGCCGCCGTCGAACTCACCGTCGCGCTCCACCGCGTGTTCGACTCCCCCACCGACAAGATCGTCTTCGATGTCTCGCACCAGTGCTACACGCACAAGATGCTCACCGGCCGCGCCAAGGCCTTCCTCGAGCCCAAGGCCTATGAGGACGTGAGCGGCTTCACTAACCCGCGCGAGTCCGAGCATGACCACTTCGCCGTCGGCCACACCTCCACGGCCGCGGGCCTTGCCTGCGGCCTTGCCAAGGCCCGTGACCTGCTCGGGCAGTCACACAACGTCGTCGCCGTCATCGGGGACGGCTCGCTCTCGGGCGGGCTCGCCTTCGAGGGGCTCGACTGGGCCGCCGAGCAGGGCGGCCAGATGCTCTTTATCATCAACGACAACGAGTGGTCCATCGCGCCGGACGCCGGCGGCCTCTACGGCTGCCTGGCCGAGCTGCGCGCCACGCGCGGACAGGCGAGCGACAACTACTTCCGCTCCCTCGGCCTCGACTACGCTTACCTCGAGGACGGCCACGACGTGGTCGCGCTCGAGCGCGCCCTGGCGGGCCTTCGCGGCTGCGACCACCCCTGCGTCCTGCACGTTCACACGCGCAAGGGCCGCGGTTATGCCCCCGCCGAGGCGGACCCCGAGGGCTGGCACCACGTCGGCCCCTTCGACGTGGCCACCGGCAAGAAGCGCGCGAGCTCGGCCCCCCATGCCATCGACGAGGAGGAGCGCGACTACGCCCAGCTCACCGGCGGTTATCTCCTGCGCCGCATGGCTGAGGACAAGTCCGTGGTGGCGATAAGCGCCGCGACTCCCTACATCATGGGCTTCGGCCCCGAGCGTCGCGCCGCCGCCGGCAAGCAGTTCGTCGACGTCGGCATCGCCGAGGAGCACGCCGTCACCTACGCGACCGCCCTCGCGAAGGCGGGCGCCCGCCCCGTGCTCGGCGTCTACGGAACCTTTCTCCAGCGCGCCTTCGACGAGCTCGTGCACGACGCCGCCCTTAACGACGCGCCCATCACCATCCTCGTCTACGGCTGCTCGGTCTTCGGGACGAGCGACGCGACCCACCTCGGTTTCTTCGACATCCCCATGCTCGGGTGCGTGCCCGGGCTCACCTACCTCGCGCCCACCTGCGCCGAGGAGTACCTGACCATGCTCGACTGGTCGCTTTCGCGCGGAAGCGAGGCCCGCGGCCCCGTCGCCATTCGCGTCCCGGCCGCTTCGCTCGTGAACCGCCCCGGTTTCGCCCCGCTCGCCGACTACGCCGAGCCCAAGCTTGACGTCGCGGCATGCCCGGCCGGCGCCCGCGCGGCGCTTCTTGCCCTGGGCGATATCTATCCCCTCGCCGAGGACGCCGTACGCCTGCTCTCCGCACGCGGGATCGACGTCGCTCTGGTGAACCCCCGCTGCGCGAACAAGCCCGACGTGGACGGCCTTCTTGCCTTGGCCGACATGGGCATTGAGCTCTTCGTCTCGCTCGAGGACGGCTGCGTCGACGGCGGCTTCGGCTCCCGCGTCGCCTCCGCCCTCTCCTGCCGCGCAGACGTTCGCGTCCGGGCGCTCGGCCTGCCGAAGGCATTCGCGGACCGCTACGACGCCGATGAGCTTCTTGCCGCCTCGGGGCTGGACCCCGAGGGCATCGCCCACCTCGTCGAGCACGAGCTGCAGCGCTAACACACGCGTAAACGTTTTTTGGCGCCCAAGCGCTACCATTTATGACGGTTTGCACCCAACCGTCAGGAGTTCCATGTTCAAACTTAGGCGCTACCTGCGCGGGCACTACCTCGAGTGCGTGCTCGCGCCGTCCTTCAAGGGCCTGGAGGCCATTCTCCAGCTCCTTGTGCCGATCGTCATGTCGCAGGTCATCGACGTGGGCATTGCCAACGCGGATACGGGCTACATCCTGCTGCACGCCGGCTCGCTCGTGCTTCTCGCCGTGTTCTGCTACGCGATCTCCATCGTCGCGCAGTACTACTCGAGCAAGCTCGCGGCGCAGTTCGGCACCGCGCTTCGCGACGACCTCTTCCGCCACGTCATGACGCTCTCGCGCGAGGATATCGACCGCATCGGCCGCTCGAGCCTCGTCACGCGTATCACCAACGACTCCCAGCAGACCCAGGACGGCCTGAACCTGTTCTTCCGCCTGATCCTGCGCGCGCCCTTCATCATCATCGGCTCCATCGTGGCCGCTTTCCTCGTCGACGGCTGGGAAGGCGCGGTGCTGCTGTGCTCCACGACCGTGGCCGTCGCCCTCATCCTCTGGTTCATGGGCATCACGACCAAGCGCTACCGCAAGACCCAGCTCGCGCTCGACGAGGTGCAGCTCAAGTGCGCCGAGAACCTCGAGGGCGCCCGTGTCCTGCGCGCCTTCTGCCAGGAAGACGCCGAGAAGGAGAACTTCGGCGCCGCCGCGGCCAACGTCCGCGACCTGCAGCTCTCCGCCGGCGATCTCTCGAGCATGGTGAACCCGCTCACTTACTGCGCGGCCAACATCGGCCTTGTTGCGCTTCTTTGGGTCGGCGGCCTGCAGGTGAACGTGGGCAACCTCAGCCAAGGCCAGGTCGTCGCGCTCGTGAGCTACGTCTCGCAGACGCTCGTCGAGCTGCTCAAGCTCACCATGCTCATTACCACCATCTCGAAGGCGCAGGCCTGCGCGAACCGCATCAACGAGGTCTTCGACGTCTCGCCGACCCAGGTGGACGGCAAGAAGCTCGCCGACGTACGCGCGGCCGACTGCCCGCGCGTCGCCTTCGAGGACGTGAGCTTCTCTTACCCCGGCGCCGGCGGCGAGTCGCTCAGCCACGTGAGCTTCGAGCTCGCGGGCGGGCAGACCCTCGGCGTCATCGGCGGCACGGGCTCGGGCAAGTCGACCCTCGCCTCGCTCGCCATGCGCTTCTACGACGCCACCTCCGGCCGCGTGCTCGTCGGCGGCCAGGACGTGCGCGACCTCACGCAGGAGAGCCTGCGCCGCGAGGTCGGCCTCGTCGAGCAGGGGCCGCAGCTCTTTAGCGGCACCATCGCCTCGAACCTGCGCTGGGGCGGCACCGACGCCACCGACGAGGAGCTCATGGCCGCCGTCGAGTGCGCCCAGGCCTCCGACGTGGTCGAGGCCAAGGGCGGGCTTTCCGGCGAGGTCGAGCAGTTCGGGCGCAACTTCTCCGGCGGCCAGCGCCAGCGCCTCGCGATCGCGCGCACCCTGGCACGCAAGCCGCATGTCCTTATCCTCGACGATGCCTCGTCGGCGCTCGACTTCGCGACGGACGCCAAGCTCCGCCGTGCCATCAGGCAGGAATACCGGGACGCCGCCGTGATTCTCATCTCCCAGCGTGTCGCCGCCGTGCGCTCCGCCGACCAGATC
>CAVIBB010000071.1:0-10819 GCA_963640745.1 Paludibacteraceae bacterium | reverse complement strand
AAGACGGCCGACGAGGTCCGCGCCGAGGGCACGGCCGAGTGGATGGTCCCGGCCCGCGTCTTTGAGGGCAACCGCCCGACCACCTCGATCTTCGGCTGCGAGCTCACCGCCCACGCGCTCGGCGAGCTGATCGCGCTCTACGAGCACATCACCTTCGTCGAGGGCACCGTCTGGGGCCTCGACTCCTACGACCAGTGGGGCGTTGAGCTTGGCAAGCAGCTCGCCAAGCAGATCACCCCGGCCTTCCACGACGACGCCGCGCTCGCCGAGCAGGACGCGTCCACCAAGGCCCTCATCGAGTACTACCGCGCGCACCGCAAGTAAACGCGCAGGTACGGGTCCCGCGCAGGGCTGGCAAGAAGCGCCTGAACGCAAAGGCAGCACAGCAACGAGGGGTCGCGGCATCGAGTCGCGGCCCCTCTTTTGTGCGCACGGGGCATGGGCCGCGGCCGCCCCGCCGCGCGCGTTTCTCCACACCTGTGCGCTTTTGGAAAAGGGTAGCCCGCGGCAAAGAAGGTACCCCCTCCATTACGTTAAAGTAGAAAGTTGTGTTGCAAAGAAGGCCTCGCGCAGATGCGGGCGCCTCAAAAAGCCGAAAGGGATCGCGGGGCCGCATGACACTTCTAGAACTGCTTACACTCCTAAAGAAGCACCTCAAGCTCATCATCGCGCTTCCGGTCGTCTTTGCCCTGCTCGCCGGCGTCTATTGCTACACCATGCTGCCGGATACCTATTCCGCCAGCGCGAGCGTCTACGTGCTCGTCAAGGGCAACGCGGAGAACCTCACCTCTTCCTCGCTCTATAGCGACCTTTCCGCCTCACAGCTCATCACCAACGACGTCGCCGAGCTCATCACCTCCGACCGCGTGTGCAGCGCCGCCGCGTCCGAGCTGGGCCTCAAGAGCCTCGCCGGCTACAAGGTGAGCGTTACGAGCGACACGACCTCGCGCGTCATCAGCCTCTCCGTCACCGGCACCGACCAGGCTGGGGTGGCAGAAGTGGCCAACGCCATCGCAAAGAACGTCTCGGACATCGCCCGTTCCGTCATGGACGTGCAGTCCGTCAACACCATCGACGAGGCCCAGGAGCCGCTTCTTCCCAGCGGGCCGAACCGTAAGCTCTACGTTGCCGTCGCCTTCCTCGCGGGCGTGTTCGTCGCCGTGGCCATCGTCGTGCTCATGGACATGGTCAACACCAAGATCCGCGGCCAGGAAGAGCTCGAGGACCTGCTGGACGTTCCCGTCATCGGGCGCATTCCCAGGATGTAAGGGGAAATTGACCTATGCCTAAGAAACGCAAGGAGACGACCGGCAAGACCGCCGACCGCATTCTGTTCCAGAACGCCATCAAGACGCTTTCTGCGAACATTCGCTTCGCGTCCATCGACAACCCCATCCGCGTCGTCGGCGTGACGTCGTCGATCCCTTCCGAGGGCAAGTCGACCACGGCCTATGCGCTGGCCCAGGCGTTCGCGTCCGGCGGCGAGAAGGTCCTGCTGCTCGACTGCGACCTCCACGGCCGCTCGCTGGCGTCCAAGATCGGCGTCCACCCCGCGGCCGGCATCTATTCGGTGCTTACCGGCCAGGTCGCCCTGGAGGACGCGGTGGTCAAGGTCTCGGACAACGAGCTTTACTACCTGGACTGTGAGCCGCAGATCCCCAACCCGCTCGACGTCCTCTCTTCCCATCGCTTCGCCAAGCTCGTCGCGCACCTTCGTAAGGAGTATGCCTACGTCGTCATCGACACGCCGCCGCTGTCCGCCTTCGTCGACGGTGCGGTCATCTCGCAGAACGTCGACGGCATGCTGCTGGTCGTGCGCCAGGACTTCGTCAAGCGCGAGGAGGTCCTCAACGCGTACGGGCAGCTGCGCAAGGCGGGGGCGAATGTAATCGGGACCGTGCTCAACTACTGCAAGGCCGAGCGCAACGAGTATCTCTACCACAGCCGCTACGACCTGAAGGACGAGGGGGAGAACGTCGGCCTCGGCGCAGGCTTCGGCACCGGCGCGCAGGCCGTATCCAGCCCGTCCTCGACGGCGCAGACCCCTGTGATCAACGCTGCCGGGCAGGGGGCCGTTAAAGAAGAGGCACCGGCCGCGGCTCCTGCCGCGCGCACCGCGCCTGAGCCCTCGGTCTACCGTCCCGGCCTGAGGCCGCTGCCCGCGATCGACGACCCTGCCGACAGCACCATGGAGCTTCTTATAAAGACGGGTTACGGATCGAACGGCTCCCGAGTCGAGTAGGCAAGCCGGAGGGGCACTTGCGCGACCTGCACTGCCACATTCTTCCTGCCGTCGACGACGGCGCGGTCGACCCCCGCATGAGTCTAAGCATGCTGAAGGCCGCCCGCGCCGTCGGCATTGACGAGATGGTCTGTACTCCCCACGCCAAGTCGCCGTGGTTCGACTACATCCAGATGATCCAGGCGTTCGACATGTTCCGGCAGATTGCCGCAAGCGAAGCGCCCGAGATGCGCGTCTCGATGGGGTTTGAGGTCGACCACGCAAAAATCGTCCAGCTCGGCGTTAAGCAATGGGCTTCTTACCTGCGCTTTGCCGAGTCGTCCGAGATTCTGCTGGAGTTTGAGCTCGGCTGCGTCAAGTACGACTTCCGCGACTACGAGCGCACTATCTACGAGCTGCAGGGTCAGGGGCTCGAGGTCATCATCGCGCACCCCGAGCGCTACCGCGCCATCCAGGAGGACGTGGGGCTCGCCCACGGCCTCGTCGAGTCCGGCTGCAAGCTCCAGGCGTCGGCGACCTTCGTCTCCGCGGGCCTGCTGAGCAAAGAGAAGCGCTGCGCGCGCCGGCTCTTTGCCGAGGGGCTCTACAGCTACGTGGCGAGCGACGCGCACCGCCCCGAGGACTACGCCCTGCTCCCGCGCGCCATCAAGCGCGCCAACCGCCTCGGCCCCGTGAACTTCTAGGCCCTGCTCCCAAACGGCGGCGTGGAGCAGCCGTCGCAAGAAGCCCCGCAAATAGGCCCGGTACATGGACGGAGGCCCTGCGGGGCGTCGCCCCGGGGCCTCCACTTTGGCAGTTGCCAAGCATGTTCGCTTTGCAAGCGCGACGACACGCGAATTCATTTGCGCTGCGTCGTGTCGTCGCTTGCTGCACGTTTCATATGGTCCCCGTCCGGCGCGGCGTTTATTCACGCCTTGACGAAGCCCTTATATCCCTTACACAAACCTGCCGGAATGCCTGGGGCCTGCCCACGTATGTCGTGTACAATAGCCAACTGGAAAATCCCCAAAGAGAAGGGTCCGCATGAAACCTCGACCTGCCAGTCGATGACCTGCGGCGTGCTCGATGGCGCGCCGTTGAGGCGTGAAGTCCGCAACCGCGTGGCCGGTACCGGCCGCGTTCGCGTAAAGGAGCACGAATGATCTACCTGTCCCAACTTATGGGCAACCCGGTCTACGCCGCGGACGGCGAGAAGATCGGTACCGTTTCCGACCTCGGCATCGCCACGGGCGAGGTCTTCCCGCGCGTGACCTCGCTGGCCTTCAAGGGCCCGGGCCGCACTCCCTTCATGATCAGCTGGCGCAAGTACGTCGACAGCTACGACGAGAACGAGATTCGCCTCAAGGTCAACTCGACGGACATCCGCTTCTCTTATTTACAGCCCGACGAGGTCCTCATCGCGCGCGACATCCTGAACAAGCAGATCGTCGACACGCGCGGCATGCGCGTCGTCCGCGTAAACGACCTCAAGCTCTCCGACACCAACTCCACGCAGCTGCGCCTGCTCGGCGCCGAGGTGGGCGCGCGCGGCATCCTGCGGTCGCTGCACCCCGCGCTCGAGCGCGCCGTCATGCGCGTCGCGCGCATGCTCGGAAAGCAGATTCCCGAGCGAATCATCGCCTGGTCCTACATGGACCTCGTTGAGCGCGACCTCTCCAACGTCAAGCTTAGCGTTTCTCACAAGACCCTCGACGACATGCACCCCGCCGACATCGCCGACATCATCGAGCGGCTGGATCCGCGCCTGCGCGGCCAGGTCTTCGCGCAGCTCGACGACGAGCAGCGCGCCGGCGCCATGGCCGAGTTCGACGACGACGCGATGGCTGCCGAGCTCATGGGCAACATGAACGAGACCGAGGCCTCCCGCATGCTGTCCGAGATGGACCCGGACGACGCGGCCGAGCTGGTCTCCGAGCTCGACTACGACAAGGCCGAGAAGCTCCTGCGCCTCATGGGCGTCCAGGAGCAGCGCGCCATCCGCCAGCTGCTCGGCTACCGCGAGGACACCGCGGGTCGCATCATGACCTCGGAGTTCGCGTCGCTGCCCGAGGACGGCAGCGTCGCCGACGCCATCGAGCTGCTCCGCGGCCTGGATGAGGACTTCGAGTCCGTGCGCTACGTCTACCTCACCGATGAGGACAACAAGCTTTCGGGCGTCGTGACGCTCAACAGCCTCATCGTCTCCGACCCGCAGACGCCGCTCAAGGACATCTGCACCGAGGAGATCGTGACGGCGAGCCCCGAGGACGACCAGGAGGACGTCGCCGAGGACATCGCCAAGTACAACCTGCTCGCCATGCCCGTCGTGGCCGATGACGGGCACATGCTGGGCATCGTTACCGTCGATGACGCGCTTGACGTCCTCGAGGAGGAGCACGCCGAGGACCTGCAGATCGCCGGCGGCCCCGCGGACGACGATTCCTCGCACGCGGGCGACCTTGTGTGGCTGCTGCGCCGCAACGCGTGGTTCTTCCTGTGGCTCGCGGGCGTGGTGATCCTTGCCGCCGTGGCGCCGCTCCTGCTCGAGGAGAACAGCCTCTCGATGCTGCTGACCTGCGCCGCGCTGCCCGTCGCGCTTGTGCTTTCCGACGACGCGGTGAGCTACGTGACGAACTTCTTCCTGCAAAACGACCCCGACGACGAGGACTCGCCGTCCATGTTCGGCTTCGTGGTAAAGAGCGCCGGCCTCGGCGTCGTGGTGGCGGGCATCGTCTTCCTCGCGAACCTCGCCCTGCGCAGCATCCACTTCGCCGACCCGCTGCCCGCCGCCCTGCCGGGCTTCTCGCTGGGGCTCGTTGCGGCGTCGATCACGCTGCTGCTCACGTTCCTGACCTGCCCGTTCTACCTGCTGGTTCTTCGCTCGCGTGACGAGAAGAACCTTGATACCTCGGGCTTCTCGCTGTCCGTGACGGCGATGGTCATCGCACTCGTGGTGTTCGTTGTCGCAGTCGTCGTGCTCTCGCCCGCGTACCTGGGGGCGATGTAGTTTGGCGTCGGAGGAGAGGGCCGCGGACAAGAAGGCAGTGGGCGAGAAGGCCACGGGCGGGAAGGCCCCGCAGGGCAAGAAGCGCCTCGACGCCAAGCGCGTGCTCGCCGCGATGGGTCCCGGCATGGTCGCCGCGCTCGCGGGCGCCGACGCCGGCGGCGTGGCCACCTACTCGAGCGCCGGCGCCTGCTTCGGTTACGGCCAGCTGTGGACCGTGCCGGTCATGTGTGTGCTGCTCATCGTCGCGCAGGAGACCGCCGCGCGCATGGGCTGCGTTACGGGCAAGGGCTTCGCGTCTCTTATCCGCGAGCAGTTCGGTGTTCGTCTCTCGGCGCTGGCAATGCTTGCGCTTTTGATTTCCAACACCACCGTCACGCTGTCTGAGTTCGCCGGCATCGCGTCGGGCCTCGCGCTCTTTGGCGTTCCGGCCATCGTCAGCGTGCCCGTGGCGGCGCTCGCCATTTGGCTTCTTACCATGAGCGGCTCGTACCACCGCATCGAGAAGATCCTGCTTGCCATCAGCTGCGTCTTCGTCACCTACGTGGTCGCCGGCGTGATGGTCGGGCCCGACTGGGGAGACGCCCTCAACGCCACCGTGATCCCGCGCTTCTCGACCGACCCGACGTACTTCTCGGTCCTCGTGGCGAACATCGGCACCACCATCGCGCCGTGGATGATCTTCCTTGCGCAGTCCAACGTCGTCGAGAAGAACGCCCACGCCGAGGACCTGCCGTACCAGCGCATCGACACCGTCACGGGCTCCATTGTGGCGAGCATCATCAGCTGGTTCATCATCCTGACCACGGGAGCGGTGCTCTTCCCGGCGGGCATCGAGGTCTCGAGCGCGGAGGACGCGGCGCTCGCGCTGCAGCCGCTCGTGGGGGAGTACGCGACGCTGCTCTTCGGCGCAGGCCTTGTTGGCGCGTCGTTCCTCGCCGCGTGCGTGCTGCCCGGCATCACGTCGAGCGCCATCTGCGAGGCCTTCGGTTGGGAGCGTGGCAGCGACCGCAACTGGCAGGAGGCCCCGGTGTACCGCGGCATCATCACCGCGGTCATCATCTTCTCGGCCGTGGTGGTCGTGCTGCCCGACGTCGATCTGTTTGGCATCATGATGCTCGCGCAGGTCATCAACGGCGTGCTGCTGCCGGTGCTCCTCGTGTTCATGGTGCTTATCGCCAGCGACCGACACGTTATGGGGGGCAACCGCAACTCGCGCGCATGGAACGTTCTGACGTGGTTCACCATCGTGGCGGTTGTGATTCTGACGATTGTTATGTTCGTTCTGCAGGCGGTCGGGGTTTAGGCCCCATCACGCCGCGACATGGCGGCCGGGCATGTTACAGTGATTTTCCGAGCGTGTTCGATGGGTGCGGGTGACGCAACACCTCGAATCTGGTCAGGGCCGGGAGGCAGCAGCCATAAGGGGCCTCTGGCGGGCACCCGTTCCCATCGAGCGCGCTTCTTTACAACCCCGCGACATTCGTCGCGGGGTTGTGTCATGTTCAGATGTTTTTTGACCGATGGCCAAAAAGGAGATCTCCGAACTATGGGCTTCATTAACTTCATCGCTGAGCTGCTCAAGGACCCGCGCGCCGCCATCGCGGGCTGGATCGCCGCCGGTCCGCTTATGGCTTACGGCTGCGTGTTCCTCATCATTTTCATCGAGACCGGCGTCGTGTTCTTCCCGTTCTTGCCGGGCGACTCGCTGCTCTTTGCCTCGGGCTTCTTCGCGGCCGACGGCGGCTTTAACATCGTCGCGCTGCTCGGCGTGGCCTGGGCCGCCGCCATCCTGGGCGACCAGTGCAACTTTATGATCGGCCACTTCTTTGGCCGCAAGATCATCGACTCCGGCAAGGTCAAGGCCATGACGCCGGAGCGCATGGCCAAGTCCGAGGCGTTCCTCGACAAGTGGGGCCACCTGGCCATCTTCCTCGGGCGCTTCTTCCCGTTTATCCGCACGTTCGTGCCCTTTATCGCGGGCATGGGCGGCATGAAGTGGCACAGCTTCGTGCTGTTCAACGTGCTCGGCGGCATTACCTGGTCGACGCTCTTTACCCTGCTCGGCTACTTCTTTGGCGGGATCCCGTTCGTGCAGGAGCACTTTGAGCTGCTGATCGTCGGCATCGTGCTCGTGTCCGTTATCCCGACCATCGCCGGCCTCATCAAGGCCAAGCTCGGCAAAAAGCAGGCGTAAGGGCACGGGCGACGGGGCGCGGTGCCGAGGATGCGGCCCGTGCGACCCGGCGCAAAGGCTCGCCTCTGGTCGTAACGCCTGCTTTCTGTCACAAACCTTGCTCCGCCCACTAAAAAACGGCCCCTCCGGGGCCGTTTTTCATGTCGCGACTTATAAACTCTGAGATTTCGCACTTTAAAATTCGGTCCCCCGAGTAGCCGACCGGTCAATACCGGTATTTGCCCAGTTGGCAAAGGGGTTCGGTTTCCCATCTACTTACACGACTCGGTTTTAAAGTGCGAAATCTCAGAGTTTGTTTCGGCGCGCCCCCTAGAACGCCGGGCCGGGACCCAAAACGGGGCATCGAGCAGCCATATTGGCCCGCGAGCCCTTAAACATTGGGAAGGCTAAGCCAATCCACGCCCAGGATCTCCTCGCGCAGGCGGTTCTCCGCCGCCCGCGACGCCTCGGTCGCCTTTGTCTCCTTGCGCCCCAGCTTTGAGGCAATGATCCGCACGACGGCGTTGAACTGCCGCTGCGAGGTTAGCTGCTCGTAAGTGATGGGCAGCACCTCAATGCCCATGAGCTCCAACGCCGTCTCGCGCGTGAAGTCCGACAACTGGCTGTCGCGTTCGGTGTGCCAGGTGATGCTGTGACATTCGACGTCCAGCCCCTCGTCCCAGTACAAGTCACATGAGCAGCTCCCGCGCTTGGCGAGCAATTTGGCGTCGGGAGTGAGCCAGACCTTATGGTTGAACTCGAAACCGCCCAGGCCTGCTCCGCCGCGTCGCCTGGACAACCCAAGAAGCAGGCCCGCCTGAACCTCAAAAGGGGAGGCTGCGCCCGGAACCACGAGGTCGGCAGCGAGGGAGAGCCTCGCGCGACCGCGGGGCGAATCGCTCGTCTCGGCAAGGCGCTTCAGCTCTTTTGGGGTTGTGAGCGCCGGCCTCTTCCACAGGTTGGTGAGCCGTCCGCTTCCGTCGAGGCAAGGTTCCCAGCCTCCGATTTTGGGCAGGGTCCGTGAGTTGCAGAGCCGCTGGATCACATGTGCGATCTCGGTCGGAGGGCTAAATACAGAAAACTCGCCGCATAGCTCGCTCGCAAGGAGAAGCGTTCGCTCGAGGCTCGCCCGTGCGGCGAGCTGTTGCAAGGTGAATTCCGGAGACGTGACGTCAAACAACCCCGTGGCCTCACGCGCGCCGCCGACCGGCGCCCCTGCGCTCCAGACTCGCGGCTCCACGAGGCTCGATCTCCGAACGGCCCGACCGTCCCGGGCCAAAACGTCAAACGGCCCGTTCCCGCAAAGACTTAGTAAGGGGACGGCCTCGGCTATCGTGCGGTAAAGCTCTCCGGCGTGACCGCAATGCGCTTGCCTGGCTTTCTCGCGGGCGCTGACTGCTCGCGCGGAAAGCGTCTCGAGGTCGCCGGCGGTCAGGACCTTGGCCAAGCGCACGTCGGCTTCCGGCGCGGCTGCCAAAAGCTGGGCTATGGGCGGGATGCGCCAGTAGCGGAAGGCCGTTGAGTCACAAATCCTGATGTCCATGGCGCGACTTTAGATGGAACTCCGGGTTTTCGCACTTTAAAATCCGCCAGGCGGAGTAGAAGACTCGCCAAGCGCTGCATTTGCCCTGGTAATCATCTTTATTCGGGTCTCGATACTTGGACAACGCGGCTTTAAAGTGCGAAATCTCAGAGTTTGGCCGCCCGAAGCCCTCGCGGTAGGATTGGGGTCATCCGAAGTGCCCGCGAACCAAGGGGAAAGCCATGAAACTCGTTATCGCATCCGATATTCACGGTGCCGCCGATTGGTGTGCCAAGCTCATGGGCGTCATCGAGGCCGAGCGGCCGGACCGCGTCGTGCTCCTCGGCGACATGCTTTACCACGGCCCGCGCAACGACCTGCCTGCAGACTACGCGCCCAAGCGCGTGATCGAGATGCTCAACAGCATTGCCGACCAGGTCATCGCCGTGCGCGGCAACTGCGAGGCCGAGGTCGACCAGATGGTCCTGGCTTTCCCCTGCATGGCCGACCACAACATCCTGGTCGACCCGGCCGCCGATGGCCGCACCCTCTTTTTCACGCACGGCCACATCTACGGCCCCGGTCTCCACAACAGCGTGGATAACTGGCCGGCGCTGCCCGCGAGCTCCGCGCTCGTTTACGGCCACACCCACAAGAAAGTCCTTCAGGAAGTCGATGGTCATGAGGGCGTCACGGTCTTTAACCCCGGCTCGGTGGGCATCCCCAAGGACGGAACCCACAGCTACGGCCTCTATGCGGATGGCCGCTTCGAGCACCGCCTGCTCGACTAGGGCGGGCGCCTCCGACCGCTTCCACCTGGTCTTCCGGCCCTTTCCGTCCGCCGCCCGCGCCCTTAAAACGCCCCAAGCAAAAAATCTAATGTGTGGAGACTTAGATTATGTATAGAATCAAAACGCATGGGGCATAACCTCAAACGTACAAAGCAGAAAAGGGCGCGCTGAGCCGCAGGCGGCAACCGCGCGCAAACAGAAAGGACCGCAATCATGGGCAAGATCCTGGGCATCGACCTCGGCACCACCAACTCCGCGATGGCCGTTCTCGAGGGTGGCCAGCCGACCATCATCGTCAACGCCGAGGGCGAGCGCACCACCCCCTCCATCATCGGCTTCCGCGCCGACGGCGACCGCATCGTCGGCAAGCCGGCCAAGAACCAGGCCGTCACCAACCCCACCAACACCGTGTTCTCCATCAAGCGTTTCATGGGCCGCAAGTACTCCGAGGTCGCCTCTGAGCTCAAGACCGTCCCGTACAAGGTCAAGGAGGGCCAGGGCGGCCGTGCCGTCGTCGAGATCGACGGCCAGGACTACACCCCCGAGCAGATCTCCGCGATGACCCTCTCCAAGATGAAGGCCGACGCCGAGAAGTACCTCGGCGAGCCCGTCACCGACGCCGTCATCACCGTCCCCGCCTACTTCAACGACGCCCAGCGCCAGGCCACCAAGGACGCCGGCAAGATCGCCGGCCTCAACGTCCAGCGCATCGTCAACGAGCCCACCGCCGCGGCCCTCGCCTACGGCCTCGACAAGAAGAACATCGACCAGAAGGTCCTCGTCTTCGACCTCGGCGGCGGCACCTTCGACGTCTCCCTGCTCGACCTCGCCGACGGCGTCGTCGAGGTTCTCGCCACCAACGGCGACAACCACCTGGGCGGCGACGACTGGGACCAGCGCGTCATCGACTGGATGGCCGACAAGTTCCAGCAGGAGAACGGCATCGACCTCCGCAAGGACCCGATGGCCCTTCAGCGCCTGAAGGACGCCGCGGAGAACGCCAAGAAGGAGCTCTCCTCCGCGCAGCAGACCCAGATCAACCTGCCCTTCATCACCGCCGACGCCTCCGGCCCCAAGCACCTCGACTACACCCTGTCCCGCGCTG
>CAVIBB010000070.1:7206-10880 GCA_963640745.1 Paludibacteraceae bacterium | reverse complement strand
CCACCTACACGGTGCGCAGCTTCGCGCTGAACGACTTCGCCGTCTCGCGCGGCGGCCGGGGCGACATGGTCGAGTTCGACGTGGCGGTCTCCGGCAACCATATCGACCGCCTGCGCGGCGACGGCTTCGTAGTCTCGACGGCCACGGGCTCCACCGGCTACGCGCTTGCGGCGGGCGGGCCCATCGTCACGCCTGAGTTCGCGGGCATGGTCTGCGTGCCCATCGCCCCGCACAAGATCATGGCGCGTGCGTTTCTCACCTCGCCGTCCGATGTCGTCGAGGTCGACATGAGCCCCGAGCGACCCGTGGAGCGCCGCTTTTTTGCCGACGGGCAGCTCGTTGGCAGCGACGACGCGGGCTGGGCCACGCACGCGAGCATCCGCCGCGGGCCCGGGGATATCCTGCTGCTCGACCGCAGCGCACAGAGCTTCTACGGCTCGGTGTCGCGCGTGTTCTACGGCGCGGGGCGTTAGCCATGATCGACGAGCTCACCGCAAGGAACGTCGCCCTCATCAAAGAGGCGACCATTGCCCCGGCGCCCGGCCTCACGGTCCTTACCGGAGAGACGGGCGCCGGGAAGTCGGCGCTCCTCTCTTCCATCAAGCTGCTGGTGGGGGAGCGCGCGGACGCCGGCGCCGTTCGCGAGGGCGCCGACGCGCTCGAGGTCGAGGGGCGCTTTTACCTGCGCGACGGCGACCCGGAGGGCATCGTCGCGGCGCGGCGGGTATCCGCCGACGGCCGTGGCCGCGTGCGCATCGACGGGCGCATGGGCTCGGTGCGCGAGCTCGCTGAGGGCGTCGGCGCCACGGTGGACCTGTGCGGCCAGCACGAGCACCAGCGGTTGCTGCAGATAAAAACCCACGTGGAGATGCTGGACGCTTGGGCCGGCGACGCCGTGGCCGATGTGCTCGGGAGCTACCGAGAGGCGCTTCGCCGCGCCGACGAGGCCTCCGAGGAGCTCGAGCGTGTTCGCAAGCTGAGCCGCGCGAACGCCGAGGCCCTCGAGGAGGCGCAGTTCGTCCTGGGCCGCATCGAGGAGGCCGACCTGCGAGAAGGGGAGCTCGAGGAGATCGAGGCCACGTTGCCGCGCGCCGAGCATGCCGAGGCCTTGCTGCGCGCGACCCTCTCCGCCCGCGGTGCCCTTGCCTCGGACGGCGGGGCCCTCGACGCCGTGCGCGAGGCGGCCGGCGAGCTTCGCGGCGCCTCGGGGTACGACCCGGAGCTCGCAAAGCACGCCGAGGTTCTAAAGAGCGCGCTTCTTGACCTCGAGGACGTGGCCTCCGAGCTGCGCGATTACGCCGACGACCTCGACTTCGACCCCGCGGAGCTCGAGCGGATGCAGGAGCGCCAATCCGTTATCCAGGGCATCCTGCGCGTCTACGGGCCGACGGTTAAGGACGTGTTTGCGCGCAGGGACGCCGCGAGGGAGATCGTCGAGGCGGCCTCCGACGGCGGCGAGGCCCGGCGCCGCGCAAAGAAGGCCGTTCTTGTTGCCGAGAAGCGCCTGGCCGCCGCAGCCGACGCCCTCGACGCCGCGCGCGCCGAGGCGACCCCCCGATTCGGGGCCGAGGTCAGCGCTCAGATGGCGCGGCTCGAGATGGGAACGGCGGCGCTCGAGGTCGCCTCGGAGCGCCTGCCTCGCGAGCAATGGGGCGCTCAGGGTCCCTCGCGCGTCGAGTTCCTGTACCGGCCGGGCTCCGGGCTATCCGCGCGGCCGCTGAGAAAGATCGCCTCGGGCGGTGAGGTCAGCCGCGTCATGCTGGCCCTCAAGGTCGTGCTCGGCGAATCCGACTCTGCCGAGACACTCGTCTTCGATGAGGTCGACGCGGGGGTGGGCGGCGCCACGGCCGTCGCGCTTGCCGCGGTCCTTGCCGACCTCGCCAATACGCACCAGGTCATCGTGGTCACGCACCTGGCCCAGGTCGCTTCGGCCGCGGACGAGCATTACCTGGTAAGCAAGAGCGGCGATGACGTTCCCGAGACGACCATCGAGTCGATCTCGGGCGACGATCGCGTCCGCGAGATCGCCCGCATGCTGAGCGGGCAGGTCACCGATGCGTCGCTCGCCCATGCGCGCGAGCTTCTTTCCAACGCCTAGGGGATAGGGGAGTCACATGGCAGACAGCAACAATCGCAACGACCGCAACAGCCGCAACGGCCGCAACGACCGCAACGACCGCAACAGCCGCAACGACGGCCGCGGAAACCGCGAGGGCAACGGACGCGCCCGGTCCAACGACCGGCGGGAGAACGCGGCGGCCCGCGCGCGGCGTCACATCGCGGACGTCGAGAAGCGCTTCGCCTCGGAGGTGGCCGCCTCGGCGGCTTCGCTTCGCGTGTACGGCTCCATGCCCTCGCCCAAGGTCGCGGAGCCCCGCGTCCCCAACGTGACGGTCGTCGATGAGGACTCCGTCACGGCGGTCCTTTCTCGCGGTCGCGGCCTTGCCTCGGCATGCGACCTTGCCGTTCTCGACTTCGCGAGCTTCACCAGCGCCGGCGGCGGCTACGCGCGCGGGGCCTGGGCCCAGGAGGAGGCGCTGTGCGCAGAGTCGACTCTCTATCCCGTGCTCGCCGCGCAGGCGGCGTGGTATTCCGAGAACCGTCGCCGCAACATCAACTGCTCGCTTTACCGCAACCGCGGCCTCGTCGTGCCGCGCGTGCGCTTCGACCGCGATAAGTATCACAGCTACGCCGACGTCATCGTGGCGGCGGCTCCCTTCGCCCGCTCCGCGCGCGACGAGTATCACGTTTCCGAGGACGCGCTTGCCGCAGCCATGCGCGACCGTATCCGCTTCGTGCTCGCCATCGCAGACGACCTGGGCCACAAGAAGCTCGTGCTCGGGGCCTTCGGGTGCGGGGTTTTCGGATGGGATGCCCAGGCGGTGGCCGAGATGTTCCGCGAGGAGCTGGCGAGCGGGAAGCACGCCGCGACCGAGGTCGTGTTCGCCATCCCGCGAGGCCGAAACGACGAGAACCTCGAGCGCTTCGAGCACGTCTTCGCGACGTTCCCGGAGGTCAACGAGGCGCCTTACGTGACCCGTGCCGAGCGCGCCGCCGCAGTCGCCGCGTCCGCCGTCCCCGAGGACAACGAGGACGAAGACGATTGGCGCAAGTATCTCTAACGTATCTTCTCCTTAATTCGGGGCAGGCTCGTTGGCTCTGCGCGATGAGCCTGCCCTGAATGGTTGTGGGATACCCCTCTGGGGTATATAGTCAGCCTAATACAACTTTCGTTGAGGGGAGAAGCCCGTGAACCCGACCGATTTCGTCATTATCTTGATCGTGGTCGCGGCCGTGGCCGTGGCCGGCGTCCGTCTCGTAGGAACCGCGACGGGGAAGCGCGACTGCTGCTCAGGGGACCTTAAAGACCCGGGCTCGAGCAAGGCGGGCGATTTCAGCGAGACGGTCATCGAGGACACCGACCCCGCAAACTATCCGTTCGTCGCGGAGCTCGGTATCGGCGGCATGAGCTGCGAGCACTGCGTCAAGGCCGTCACGAACGCGCTCGATTCCGTCGAGGGCACCTGGGCGGAGGTCACCCTCGCCGGCGGCCGCGCGGTCGTGCGATCGAAGCGCGAGATCGACGAGGCGGCGCTTCGCGAGGCGGTCGAGAAGGCAGGCTACCGGGTGGTTTCGTTCGGCAAGAAGCAATAGGCGCCTGGCCCGCCGATAGG
>CAVIBB010000070.1:0-7196 GCA_963640745.1 Paludibacteraceae bacterium | reverse complement strand
GCCGATAGGTGAGCCGGCCAAAGCCGTACCGCAGCCTTTTTACTGCGCGTCGGCCTCGTTGGCGGCGTCGACGATGCGCGGCAGGGCCTCGGCAAGCTCGTCCATATGCCCGCTCCACACGGCGCGGGTCGGGCGGGCGTGGCCCACATAGACGGTGCGCAGCCCGCACTCGGGGTGCGCGAAGTCGCGCTTCGCGTCGTTGCCCACCATGAGGCAGTCCGCGGGGGTCAGGCCGAGCTTGCCGCAGAACTCCTCGTAGTAGGCGGCCCACGGCTTGGCCCGCGTCGAGTTCTCGGCGCACGAGATGAGCGCGAAATCGTCCTCGGTAAAGCCCGCCCAGCTTATGCGGGCCAGGTCGCAGGCCTTCGATACGACGGGGTTCGTCGCGAGCGCGCAGGTGAGCCCCATGTCCCAAACCGTGTCCACCGCCTCGCGGGCGCCCTTCTTCGGCTCGGCGCGCACCACGCCGCCGCCAAGGCGCGGCACGACCGTCTCCTCAAAGCAGCGGATCATGTCGTCGATCACGGGATCGTCCAGCGGAATCCCCGTCTGCTTATACATGATGGAGTTGATGAGCTGCTGGTTCGTGAGGTTGTCGCGGCGCTTCTCGCCCTCGACGGAGAGCCAGGCGCGCGCATACGCGGCCATAATGTTTACGCGCAGTTTGCCGCTCGCGCGGGCAAGCAGGCCCGAGGCGCCGTTTATGTAGCGCCCGAGGAACGCGTTGAGGTTGAGGGACAGCAGCGTGTCGTCCAAATCGAAGAGAACAGCCTGTATCATTGAGGGCGAGCCTTTCGCCGAGGGTGTTGTGTCGATGGCGCCCGGCGCCGCGCATACGTGGCGACCCTGCGTAGAAACTCAATTTACCCCAAATAATGCCTTGAAAAACCGGTGCCGGTAAAGGTACTCTAAAGCGCGTGTGGGCAAAGGGTCCGCACAACCGTATCTGTTGGCCCCCGAGAGCATGCAAGTTTCCACGTAGACGCCGCTATCTTTTTTCTTGGCACTGCAGGCAGCGACCATGACGACCGGGGCCCCGTAGTTCGAAAGGGGTCCACCTTTGAGTGAGATTCAGAACTCGTCCATCTTCGCCATGGATGACATTTCCGACGAGGAGATGAACAACCTCATCGACGGCACCGTCACCGATTTCGATGAGGGCGATCTTGTCACCGGCACCGTCGTCAAGATCGAGCGCGACGAGGTCCTGCTTGACATCAGCTACAAGTCCGAGGGCGTCATCCCGTCCCGCGAGCTTTCCATCCGCAAGGACATCAACCCCGCCGAGGTCGTTGCCATGGGCGACGAGATCGAGGCTCTTGTTCTCCAGAAGGAGGACAAGGAGGGCCGTCTCGTCCTCTCCAAGAAGCGTGCCGAGTACGAGCGCGCCTGGAACGCCGTCGAGGCCAAGTTCCAGTCCGGCGAGACCGTCGAGGGCGAGGTCATCGAGGTCGTCAAGGGCGGCCTGATCCTCGACATCGGCCTGCGCGGCTTCCTGCCCGCCTCCCTCGTCGACCTTCGTCGCGTCAAGGATCTCACCGCGTTCATGGGCACCCGCATCGAGGCCCGCGTCATCGAGATGGACCGCAACCGCAACAACGTCGTCCTCTCTCGTCGCGTCGTGCTCGAGGAGGCTCGCAAGGCCGAGCGCCAGGAGATCCTCTCCAAGCTGCAGGTCGGCATGCGCCTCAAGGGCACCGTCTCCAGCATCGTCGACTTCGGCGCCTTCGTCGATCTCGGCGGCATCGACGGCCTGGTGCACATCTCCGAGCTCTCCTGGAACCACGTCAACCACCCCTCCGAGGTCGTCAAGGTCGGCCAGGAGGTCGAGGTCCAGGTGCTCGACGTCGATCTGAACCGCGAGCGCATCTCCCTCGGTCTCAAGCAGACCACCGAGGATCCTTGGCGCACCCTCGTCAAGAAGTACCCGGTCGACGCCATCGTCGAGGGCAAGGTCACCAAGCTCGTCACCTTCGGCGCCTTCGTCGACCTTGGTGACGGCGTTGAGGGCCTGGTCCACATCTCCGAGATGGCCAAGAGCCACGTCGACCAGCCTTCCCAGGTCTGCACCGTGGGCGACACCGTCCAGGTGAAGGTCATGGAGATCGACCTCGACCGTCGTCGCATCTCCCTCTCCATGAAGGCCGCCGCCGAGACCCTCGGCACCGAGGTTGAGGTCAAGCCTCTCCCCGAGTCCGAGAAGCCGGCCGAGGAGGCCGTCGAGGCTGAGGCTGAGGAGACCGTCGAGGAGTAAATCCCTCGCGTTTTCACGCCACAAAGAAGGGGTCGTCCGTCTGGACGGCCCCTTTCTTCTTGGAGTGCCTTCGTCGATCCCGGACGTGCGCCCTGAACCTGCGTCGCGCAGCAACGAGCTCGCGCCACGAGCCTTGGATTTGCGTCGCGCAGCAGTCTTCTTGCCGCTTCCGCCCTAAATAGGCGCCGCGCAGTAACGGCACATTACTGCGCGGCGCGATTGCAGGGCGCAAGGAGCTGAACCATTACTGCGCGGCGCGATTACAGGGCGCGCGGGGGCCGCCTGTTACTGCGCGGCGTGTATTTGGGGCGGGGAGAGGCCCTCTCTTTTCAGGTTCGGACAACATAACCGACACCTGATGCCGTTCGCGGGCCGCTTAACGGCATTTTCTTTTAAAGCATGTTACAAGCCCTTACAAAAGGTAGTACCAACTGAATAATAGTTGAGTGCTTGTTGCGCATTACTTAATTGTGTGCAGCTCAAGCGCGTGACGTGCGCGAAAGGGACGCGCACGGACCAGACAGAAAGGTTTTCGAAATGATGCAGAGCGTTTCTCGCCGCAACTTCCTCAAGGGCGGTCTCGCCGCCGCTTCCGTCGCCGGCCTCGCCGCCTGCGGCTCCTCGAGCGATTCCGGCTCCACCAACTCCGACGGCTCCAAGAAGAAGGTCCTGCGTTGGGGCCAGGCCAACGCCAAGCTTGGCCTGGACATGCAGAAGTCCACGAACTCCGGCTCAGCCGCCATCTCCGAGTCCATCTTCGAGGCCCCGCTTCGCTGGACTGAGGACAACGAGCTCGTCCCCTGCCTGCTCACTGAGGTCCCGACCTTCGAGTCCGACGGCCTGACCCTGCACTGCACCCTTAAGGACGGCATCAAGTTCCACGACGGCACCACCCTCACCGCCAACGACGTGAAGTACACCTTCGAGCGTATGTTCACCCCGGCGACCGCCGCCAAGTCCACCTATATGTACGACAAGATCGTCGGCGCCGCCGAGATGCTCGCCGGCACCGCCACCGAGCTCACCGGCCTCACCGTCGAGGACGACACCCACTTCACCTTCACCCTCACCGAGCCGATGACCTCCTTCGTCTCGAACCTGGGCATCTCTTATGCCCAGATCTTCCCGAAGGACGCTTGCGAGGCCGCCGGCGACAAGTGGGGCTGGGGCACCGATTGCATTGGCACCGGTAAGTACAAGGTCGCTTCCAACGACGACACCACCGAGGTCGTCCTCGAGAAGTTCGCCGAGTACCACGACGGCGAGCCCGCCCTCGACGAGATCGACATCATCTTCTACGACGACAACAACACCAAGCTGATGGCCTTCAAGAACGGCGACATCGACTGGTGCGACCTCTCGGCCGACATGCTCGAGCAGTACAAGAACGACGCCGACGTCAAGGACTGCATCACGCAGTACGACACCCTGGGCGTCCAGTTCGTCAACTTCAACCTCAAGGAGGGCCAGGGCCTCGAGGACGTCCGTGTCCGCCAGGCGCTGAACCTCGCCATCAACCGCCAGGAGCTCGTCGACACCACCCTGTCCGGCTCCGGCACCCCGGCCGGCTGCTGGCTCGCCCCCGCGACCCCGGGCCACGACGACGCCGCCGAGATCCCCTACGACGTCGAGAAGGCCAAGCAGCTCATGAGCGAGGCCGGCGTCTCGAGCCTCTCCCTCACCGCCAAGGTCCGCTCCGGCATCTACCAGAAGTACATGACCGTCATCCAGTCCTACTGGAAGGAGATCGGCGTCGACCTCGACGTCCAGGTCGAGGACAACGGCGTCTGGTCCTCCGACTGGGCCGACGGCAGCCTTCAGATCACCGCGCTCGGCTGGTTCCCGCTGTTCGCCGACGCCGACAACCACATGTACACCTACTTCTACAGCGAGAACGCGGCCGGCAAGTCCTCCTTCTACAAGAACGACAAGGTCGACGAGCTCCTGACCCAGGCCCGCGTCTCCCAGGACCAGGACGAGCGCGCCAGCCTCTACAAGCAGGCTGACGAGATCATCGTCCACGAGGATTGGGCCACCTGCCCGCTCTACTGGCCGAAGAACGCCTTCGTCGCCAAGTCCTACGTCAAGAACGCCAAGTGCGGCAACCTGATCTACCACTTCTTCGACCTGGACGTCGACACCGAGGATGAGAACTACAGCGCCTAATCGTCTGTACAGGTAATACGGGGCGTCCCGGCTGCGCGAGAGCGCTTCCGGGGCGTCCCCATTTGAGGGGAAGCCGCGCCACAGCCCCGCAGGGGGCCGCCATGGCGCCGGCGTCAGCAAGAAAGGAGCAGGACGGTGAGAGACTTTCTCATCAAGAGGATCCTGTTGGCCATCGGCGTGATTCTCGCCATCAGCGCCATCACGTTCTTCGTCCTTAACATCGTGCCGGGCGATCCCGTCCGCGTCATGGTGGGCGAGATGGCCGACGAGGCCACGATCCAGCGCGTCCGCGAGCAGATGGGTCTCAACAAGCCCATCATGGAGCAGTTCATCAACTGGCTTACCAGCATGCTGCAGGGCGACTTCGGCACTTCCTACACCCAGCGCAAGGACGTCGCCGTCCTCATGGGCCAGGCCTTCGGCGTCACCGCCAGGCTCGCCGGCCTCGCGTACATCTTCGCGCTCGTGCTCGGTCTCGCCGTCGGCGTCCTCGCCGCCGTCAACCACGGCCGCGCCGCCGACCGCATCCTCATGGCGATCTCTATCTTCGGCATCTCCGCGCCCGCGTTCTGGATGGCCGTCATCCTGCAGATCGTCTTCGCGCTGACCCTCAAGTGGTTCCCGCTCTCGGGCATCAAGACCTGGCAGGCGTTCGTGCTGCCGACCTGCGCCCTCGGCATCCGCTACGCGGCCTCCATCGCCCGCGTCACGCGCACCTCGATGCTCGAGGTCCTCTCGCAGGACTTCATGCGCACCGCCGAGGCCAAGGGCGTCCGCAAGTGGATCATCATCCTGCGCCACGGCCTGCGCAACGCGCTGATTCCCATCATCACCATCGCGGGCACGCAGCTCGGCGACATCTTCACGGGCTCCATCCTCATCGAGTCCATCTTTGCCATGCCGGGCATGGGCAAGCTGCTGCTCGACGCCATCAACGCCCGTGACCTGCCGCTCATTCAGGGCGGCGTCATGTACATCGCGCTTATCTGCGTCGTTGTCTACCTCGTCGTCGACATCCTGTATGCCGTGGCCGACCCGCGCATCCGTCTCGGGGGAGGGGAGAGCAACTAATGGGACTTCTTTCGAGCGATAAGAACGACTCCCGCGTCCAGAAGGTCGAGCGCGTCGCCGCCGATGCCTCCGCAGCCATCGCGGCCGAGAAGCCCGGCTCCAAGAAGCGCGCCCAGAGCTACTGGGCCGTGAGCTGGAACATCTTCAAGAAGAACAAGATGGGCATGGTCTGCCTCGTCATCGTGGCCCTGCTCGTGCTCGTCGCCATCCTGGCGCCGGTGCTGGCGCCCTACGACCCGGATGCCCAGGAGCTCACGAACATGCTCAAGGCCCCCGGCGGCGCTCACCTGTTCGGCACCGACGAGTACGGCCGCGACATCCTCTCGCGCGTCATCTACGGCTGCCGCATCTCGCTTTCCGTCGGCGTCGTCTCGCAGGCCATCGCGGTTGTCATCGGCTTTACCGCCGGCGTGTGCGCGGGCTACTTCGGCGGCAAGGTCGACTCCGTGATCTCCTTCGTGATCCAGGTCTTCTCGAGCTTCCCGTTCCTGCTCTTCGCCATCGTCGTGATGTTCGCCATGGGCCCCGGCCTCGTGAACCTCTACGTCGCGCTCGGCCTCCTGAGCTGGACCTCGACGGCGCGCCTTATCCGCGGCGACGTCATGCGCCTCAAGGGCTCCGAGTACATCCAGAGCTGCATCCTCTCGGGCGGAAAGCCGATGCGCATCATCCTGAAGCACCTGCTGCCCAACTGCATCTCGACCCTCATCGTCGTCTCGACCCTGGGCATCCCGAGCGCCATCCTCTCCGAGGCGTCGCTTTCGTTCCTCGGCCTCGGCGTCCAGCCCCCGATGAGCTCCTGGGGCCAGATGATCAGCGCCTCGCAGCCCTATATCCAGACCTGCACCTACTACTCCGTGATCCCGGGCATCGCCATCATCATCACGGTCATGGCGTTCAACCTCCTCGGCGACGCCATGCGTGACGCCCTCGATCCCAAGATGCGCTCCTAAGGAGGGGAGATATACATGAAAGAAGAAACCACCGTCTCCCTCAACGCGGAGCTGCGCGAGGAGCTCTCCGACGTCATCGAGCAGCAGAAGGCCGATAAGGCCGAGGTCCTGCTCGACGTGGACGACCTGTGCGTGACCCTCTTCACGGAGGACGGCGAGCTGCCGGCCATCCGCCACCTCAGCTTCGTCATGCGCCGCGGCGAGACGCTCGCGGTCGTCGGCGAGTCGGGTTGCGGCAAGTCGATGACGGCCCTCTCCATCATGGGCCTGCTCCCGCAGCCTCCCGCGAAGATCGTGGGCGGCTCCATCAACCTCGGCGACACCGACCTCGCCAAGCTCTCGCGCGACGAGATGCGCCCCTTCCGCGGCAACAAGATCGGCATGATCTTCCAGGAGCCCATGACCTCGCTCAACCCGGTCATGCGCGCCGGCCGTCAGATCCGCGAGGGCATCCTCGTCCACAACCCCAAGATGGACAAGAAGGAGGCCGACGCCCGCGCCCTCGAGATGATCAAGCTCGTGGGCATCCCCGCGCCCGAGAAGGTCTTCAAGAGCTACCCGCACGAGCTCTCCGGCGGCATGCGCCAGCGCGTGATGATCGCCATGGCCCTCGCCTGCCAGCCCGAGCTTCTTATCTGCGACGAGCCGACCACGGCCCTCGACGTGACCATCCAGGCTCAGATCCTGCAGCTCATCGACCGTATGCGCCAGGAGCTCGGGACCGCCGTCATGCTCATCACCCACGACATGGG
>CAVIBB010000069.1:0-10953 GCA_963640745.1 Paludibacteraceae bacterium | reverse complement strand
ATTCACGAAGTGAGCGAGCAAAGCGAGCGCTGAGCGCAGATAGGCAGACGCGGGCGAAGGGTGAGGGGTCTCAGCCAAAACGAACTTGAGCTTAACGGCAAGCGGAGACGAACGACTTCCAGAGAGCAAAGTCGGCGTCCTCGTTGTACCAGGTGTACTCGGGATGCCATTGGACGCCGAGGACGAACTTCTTGCCAGGGTACTCGATGGCCTCGGGGATGCCGTCGTCGGAACGGGCGGATTGCACGAGCCCGCGACCGAGACGCTCCACGCAGCAGTGGTGCGCGGAGTTGACGGCATAGCGGGTCTCTCCCCCGCAAGCGCGATGAAGTAGCGAGCCCTCGTCGATGAGCACGTCGTGGCTCGGCTCGTGCATAAGGTTCGAGTGGTTTCGAACAGGGCCTCTCCCCTTCCGCGGAATACTCGGCACATCCATGTTGAGCGTGCCGCCGAGGGCGACGTTCAGCATCTGCGTTCCGCGGCACACTGTGAAGAGGGGCTTGTCGGCGGCGACGCATTCGCGAATAAGGGCCAGCTCAAAGGCATCGCGCTCGGGACACGCGGTACATCCAGGGTGCTCCGAGAAGTCTCCCCACAGACGGGGGCTCACGTCGGGCCCGCCGGGAAGGCAGACCCCATCGGCTCGGCGCACGTACTCGGCAATAAGAGCCGAATCCTCCGTGATGCACATCGTAACGGGAAGGCCACCGGCCTCGAAGATGGCGTCGACGTAGCACTTGACGGCCGTCTCGTTCTGCGACAGGCGCTCCTCGCCGTACAGGTGCCCGGCCTCGAAGCGCGGGGCCACGAGGATGAGCGGCCGGGCGGCAGGCGCGCCGCCACGCACCGGGCACTCAGGCTTGCAGGTGTCGCAGGAAACGCACGTCGCCATGGTTAATGCCCCTTGATGGAGTTGAGGAAGTCGCGGGCACGTTCCGTCTTGGGGTGGTCGAAGAACTCATCCGGCGTGCCGGTCTCGACGATAGCGCCGTCGGCCATGAAGATAACGCGGTCGGCCACGCGTCGGGCGAAGTTCATCTCGTGGGTCACGATGATCATGGTCATGCCCTTCTTGGCGAGGCTGACCATGACGTCCAGGACCTCGTTGATCATCTCGGGGTCGAGGGCAGAGGTGGGCTCGTCGAAGAGCATCGCCTTCGGGTTCATGGCGAGGGAGCGTGCGATGGCGACGCGCTGCTGCTGGCCGCCGGAGAGCTGGGCCGGCACCTTCTTGGCCTGCTCGGCGACGCCGACGCGCGAGAGCAGGTCCATCGCGACCTTCTCGGCCTCGTCCTTCTTCATCCCGAGCACCTCGATGGGCCCGAGCGTCACGTTCTCGAGGATGGTCATGTGCGCAAAGAGGTTGAAGCTTTGGAAAACCATGCCAAGCTCGGCGCGCATCTGCGTGAGCTCCTTGCCTTCTTGCGGCAGGGGCTTTCCCTCGATGAGGATCTGGCCGGAATCGATGGTCTCCAGGCGGTTGATGGCGCGGCACATCGTAGACTTGCCGGAACCGGACGGCCCGATGACCACGACGACCTCGCCGCGGCCGACCGTAAGGTTGATGTCCTTGAGCACGTGAAGGTCGCCGTAGTGCTTATCGACGCCGCGAAGCTCGATGACGGGCTGGGCATCCTCTTTAGAATCAATCATGAAAGTTTCCTTCCAAGGCGTCTGTCGGCTATCGAATGATCTTTGCGCCGGTGCGGCGAGAAACGTACACGGACGCCTTGTTGATCAAATAGTTGATGACGATGTAGATAAGCCCGACCACGAGGAACGTTGAGACCATCGCATCGTAGTTGGTGCGCAGAACCTGCGCGTTCTGCATAAGGTCAGGGTAGCTCACCACATAAGCGAGGGCAGTGTCCTTGACGACGACCACGAGCTGGCTGATGAGCGACGGGATGACGAAGCGAATGGCCTGGGGCATGACGATCTTGGTCTTGACCTTCCAGGGAGAAAGGCCAATGGACAGCCCCGCCTCGGTCTGGCCCTTCGGGACCGCGTTCATGCCCGCGCGGAACACCTCAGCGAGGACGCCGGACGCGGCAAACGAGATGGGCAGGACCATCATCCAGAACGGAGGCATCGAGATGCCCACGGAAGGCATGGTAAAGAAGAAGAAATAAATAAAGAGCAGGCTGGGCACCCCACGGAAGAAGTTCGTTATCGCCGCGCAGACGATGCGGAGCCAGGCGAAGCGCCCGGTGCGCCCGAGCATGAGCGCAAGTCCGAGGACGATGGCAATGGCCGCGGACGTCAGCGCAACCTCAAAGGTGCCGAGAAGGCCGCGACCAAGGTAGATCCACGTCGTTCTCCAGGTAAAGAGCTCCCAGTACCGGGCGGAGAGCTGTCCGGTAACCCAGAAACGGTAGACGACCCACGCCACGAGAGCCAGGACGGCTGCGAGCGTCACGACGGTGCCAACGAGCATCTTTTTGCGGGTCTTCGGTCCCGGCGGCTCATAAAGGGCGTCGCGCATGGACGGCGCGACGGCGTACTTTGCGCTCATCGTGCGATCCTCACTTTCTCGTCAAGCTTGTTGCCCGCGAAGCCGATGACGAGGGCGGTCGCTATGTATCCGCAGGCGGATATGAAGAAGGTGGCGATGCCTGCGGATTCACGCGTGTTGATATAGCTCACGAGGCCGGTGAGCTCCTGAGGGCTCATCGGTACCTGGGAGCCGAGAGCCGTCGTGAGCATCACGGCGATGAGCAGGTTCGTCATGGGGAGCACCGTCGAGCGCAGGGCCTGTGGAATCACGATCTTTCGGAGAATCTTCCCGAAAGAGAGGCCAATGGACCGTGCGGCCTCGATCTGGCCGACTCCGATGGTGTTGATGCCCGTCATGAAGTTCTCGGACCCGAACGAGGAGCCGAGAAGCACCGTGACCACGATGACGCTCGGCTCGTAGTCGAGGACGATCTTCAGATACGGCAAGGCGTAGACCACGATGAGGATGAGCACGGCGCCGGGAACGTTGCGAAACACCTGCACATACAGGTCCCCGAGCAGGCGCAGCGGCTTGAACGGGCACACGCGCATGACGGTAACCAAAATGGACACAGCCATGACCAGGACAAACGAAACGGCCGTCAACTTCCACGTGGTGAGAAGCGCCGTGAGGTAGTTCGGGCCGTAGGCAGACAAGAGCTCGGCTATACCCACCGGAACCTCCTATACAACGGAAGGGCCCTCGCGGCCGAAGCCGGCCGGGAGGGCCCAGATCGAGCGGTGATGAATCGGTTACGCGCCGAGAGCGGGAGGCTCAGGAACGGTGCTGAGGCCGGTACGGTCGCAAATCACGATCTTGTAGAGCTCTGCCCACTTGCCGTCATCCTCGAACTTCTTCAGGAAGCCGTTGATGAAGTCGACCGCGTCCGAGCCAAGGGGCACGCCGATGCCGAGCTTATCCTCGGGACCGAAGGCGTCGCCGGCAATGCGGTACTTGCCGGGGTTCTTGATGACGTTGCCCATCTGAAGGGTGTTGTCGACCACGTAGGCATCAACGCGGCCCTGCTCAAGCGCGGCACGGCACTCGTCGTCCTTGGTGAACTCCTGGGCCTCGGCCTCAGGACACGCGTCGGCGAGCTGCTGGGGGCCGGTGGAGCCGGACTGGACGGCGACCTTCTTGCCGGCAAGGTCGGCGACGGAGTTGATGTCGGTGTTGTCGGCGAGGACGAGAATGGCCTGCTGGGTGGTCAGGTACGGGCCGGCGAAGGAGATGAGCTGCTTACGCTTGTCGTTGATGGTGTAGCTCGCGAAAACGGCGTCGACCTGGTCGTTCTGGAGAACAGACTCACGGGTGTCGGAGGTGACCTGCGTGTAGTCGTACTTGGTCTCGTCGCCCAGGATATAGCGGGTCAGGCCGAGGTACAGGCCGGCATCGAAGCCATAGACCTTGTCGGTGGTCTCGTCGAGCTGAGAGAAAAGGACCGAGGTGCGGGTCGCGCCGATGCGAAGCGAGCCGTTCTCCTTGACGGCCTTGGCCCAGGAGCTCGCCTCGATGGTCGCGTCGTCGGCCTGCTCAACGGAGGCGACGAGGGCGTCGAAGGCGTCCTTGTCGATATCGGTGTTGGCGGTGCTGGCAGAAGAGCTGGCCTCGGAGCTCGCGGAGCTGGAGCTGGAGTCCGAAGGACCGTCGGAGCAGGCGGCGAGGCCGAAGGTGGCGGCGGAAGCAAGGCCGAGCTGCACGGCCTGACGACGATCGAGCATGAACTTCTTCATATGGGTAAATCCTCCCCTATCGAGTTGTCCCCTGATAAATAACTGGTCGGGACGCTTGGTTCACTATACCCAACTAAAGCGTGAATTTATATCCTAGTGGCAAGGTATGTTTATAAATAGTACGAATGACCAGTTATCACAATCACTGAAGGCGGCTTGGCCTGAAACAAAGAAACGCCCCACGGCGCGATGCCGCGGGGCGCAAAGGTCAAGCGGGAAGGCTTGCGACTAGCCGAGGAGCTCGGCGACGTCGAGGGCGATCATGTACTCCTCGTTCGTCGGGACGACGAGAACCTTGATCTTGGAGTCGGGCGTGGAAATCACGCGGGGCTCGTCGGAACGGATGGCGTTGAGCTCGGGGTCGAGCTTGACGCCCATCCAGGCGAGGCGGTCGGCAACGCCCTGACGCATGGTGGCGGAGTTCTCGCCGATGCCGGCGGTAAAGGCGAAGGTGTCGGCGCCCTCCATGGAGCAGACCATCTCGGCGGTGAGCTGGGCGGTGCGGTAGTAGAACATGTCAAGAGCCATCTGGCACTTCTCGTCGCCGGCCTCGGCACCCTCCTCGATGTCGCGAGAGTCGTTGGACTTGGCGGACACGGCGAGAAGGCCGGACTGCTTGTTCATCATGGTGTCGATCTCGTCGATCGAATAGCCGCCCTCGCGCGAGAGGAAGAAGACGGTGGCGGGGTCGACGGTGCCGCAGCGGGTGCCCATGATCAGGCCGTCGAGCGGGGTGAGGCCCATGGTGGTGTCCATGGAGCGGCCGTCCTCGATGGCGCAGAGGGAAGCGCCGGAGCCGAGGTGAAGGCTCACGAGCTTGTGGCACTCGTCGCCGAGGAACTGCTTGGTAGCGCGCCAGATGAAGCGGTGAGAGGTGCCGTGGGCGCCGTACTTGCGGATGTGGAGCTTCTCGACGACGTCGCGGGGAAGCGCGTAGCGCCAGGCGTGCTCAGGCATGTTGTAGTGGAACGCGGTGTCCGGGACGATGACGTTGCCGAGCTCGGGGAACATGTCGCGGCAGATCTCGATGACGTCGGCCTCGGGATAGTTGTGCAGCGGGGCGAGCGGGGCAACCTCGCGGACCTTGGCGAGGACGTCGTCGTCGACAACGGCGGACTCGGGGAAGTACCAGCCGCCCTGGACCACGCGGTGGCCGATGCCGCCGATCTCCTGCGGGACGCTCTTCAGGATCTCGAAGACGTGGCTGACGGCGGTCTTGTGATCGGGAAGGGCGACCTCGAGCTTCTGCTTACCGGAGCCGTTCTCCTCGTGGCCGATGAAGGAACCGTCGATGCCGATGCGCTCGCAGTTACCCTTGGCATAGACCTCGCGGGTGTCGACGTCGAGCAGCTGATACTTAAGCGAAGAGCTGCCGGCATTGATGACCAGGACGTTCATGAATCTCCTCTCGTGTGCGGGGGCGTTCCCGCTTTGAATTTGCGCCATGCAGGGTAACGTTACACCCATCCGGGGCCAAAACCGCCCTTAATCAGAAAAGACAACATCCTCGAGGATGCGGGCGGCGTTCTCGATGCACTGGGGACAGCTGCAGAGGACCTCCCCGGTGTCAATGCCCTTGAGGTCGCGGCAACGGGTCGCGCCGGAGAGCTCGTTGAAGCGCGAGACCAGCTCGCGGGAGACCTTATAGGTCGCGCCCTTGGTGGTGGGCTTCTCGAGGTCGGCGCCGCTCTTTGCGAGGCCGCAGATGACGCAGGCGCCGGAGAGGGCGCCGCAGGTCCCCTCCATGCCGCCCATGCCGAGGCCGAGCGCCTCGGTCGCGGCGAAGAGTGTCTGGGCGTCGGCGCCCACGAGGTCGGCGTACGCGCAGGCGATGGCCTGGGCGCAGTTGTAGCCCTTGTCGTGCAGGGCCGCGCAGTCGGAAATACGGGATTCCATGGCCCTTAAGCCTCCTTAGGAAGAAGGCCTTCGCCAAGCTTAACGCCGCCGAGGACATGCATGTGCAGGTGCATGACGGTCTGGCCCGCGTCGGAGCCCGTGTTCATGATGCTGCGGAAGCCGGTCTTGTCGATGCCGGTCTGCCCGGCCACGGACTTGGCGGCGGCGGCCATCGACGCGAGGGTCTCGGCGGGGACGCCGTCGATGAGGTTGTCGTGGTGGGCCTTCGGCACGACGAGCACATGCACCGGCGCCTGAGGGTTCAGGTCCTTGAACGCGACGACGTTGTCGTCCTCATACAGGAACTCGCTCGGGATCTCGCCGTTGGCGATCTTGCAGAAAATGCAGTCAGACATTGGTTTTCCTCTCCTATATGCCCGCGGTTGCTTGCGGGATTACTCGTTGATGTAGGCGGTCGAGGGCGCGGACTGGGTATCGGTCACGGCAGCGTCCTCATCCGTCGCGTCGAGAAGCACGCGTACCTTCTGCTCCGCGTCGTTAAGACGGGAACGAAGGCTCTTGAGCAGCTCCACTCCCCTGCCGTAACGCTCGAGCGACTCCTCGAGCTCGAGGTCCCCGGCCTCGAGCGAGCGGACGATCTTCTCGAGCTCGACGGAAGCCTCCTTAAAGGTCATCTCATCGATGTTCTTATCGGCCATGACGGCCTCCTTTCCGGGCGCTTTGGCGCGCCAGCCTGAATTCTATTACGCGTTGACCTCGACGACGTCGGCGCGGAGAGAACCGGCGCCAAGCTGGACGGAGATTGTCTGGCCCACCTGTGCCTCAGCGGCCTCTTTGAGCACATGGCCGTCCTCGCCGCGAGCGATGGAGTACCCGCGCCCAAGCACCTTAAGCGGGCTCAGGGCATCGAGCGTCGCCGCGAGCCTGCCGAGCTCCGCCTCAGGCGCACGCAACAGCCGCGGGGCGACGCCGGAGAGCCGCTTGGCCTCTCGCTCGCAGTCCTCACGCCTGCGGGTGAGCGAGCGCGGGATCGCCGCATGGAGCCGCTCGGCTGTCTGCTCGAGCTCGGCCGCGCTCGAGCGCAAACCAGCGGCCGGGTCCATGAGACAGGGGCGGCTGGCATAGGAATCGACGACGGCCCGGCGCGACGCGAGCGAGGAAGAAATCGCGTTGGAGGCGAGCCTCGAAAGCGACTCGACGGAGTCCGAGGAGCGCTCAAGCATGGACGACATGGCGCGGCCGAGCCTCGCCTGTCGCTGGATCATCTGACGCTCGACCTCGTCGATGGCCGGGGCGACGGACTCTGCGGCCGCGGTCGGCGTCGAGCACCTGCGATCTGCCACCATGTCGGCGATGGAGGTGTCGGGCTCGTGCCCAATGCCTGTGATGACGGGAACGGGAGATGCCGCGACGGCGCGCGCGACCTGCTCGTCGTTGAAGCACATGAGATCCTCGAACGATCCGCCGCCGCGCACAAGCAGGATGGCGTCGGGCGAGCTCGCCGCCGCTATGTCCAACGCGCGGATGATGGTCGCGGGCGCCGTCGCGCCTTGGACGCTGCACCCGACCAGGTCGATGAGCACGAGCGGGTTGCGGCGCGCGAGGGTCCGCTTGACGTCCTCGATGACCGAACCGGAAAGCGACGTGCAGACGCAGATGCGCGAACAGAACGCGGGGATGGGCCGCTTGCGAGCAGGATCCATGAGCCCTTCTCGCTCGAGCCTGCGCGCGAGCTCGGCCACCTGCTGACGAAGCACGCCCTCGCCAGCCACCGCGAGCCTGCTCGCGACGAACGAGATCTTGCCCGAGGCCTTGTAGATGTCGAACTTGCCCGTGAGCTGCACCTGGAGGCCGTCGCGAAGCTCGAACCCCGCCTTGGCGTACGTGCCGCGCCAGACGATGACGCTCATGGCAGCCCCGTCGTCCTTGACCTCGAAGTAGCAGTGTCCGCTTCGGGCGTTGGGGCCGCGGAATCCCGAGACCTCGCCCGTTACCGTGAGCGCGGGCCAGGCAGAAACGTTCGACTTTGCGAGCCCGACCGCCTCGGAGACGGAAAGGGCCTCTTGTTTATCGGTGAGCATGGCTAGTCCCTGTTGCGGTTGCCATAGCGGCTGAGGTAGTAGACGAGCTGGAGAATAGAGACGAGCGCAGAGGCCACATAGGTAAGCGCAGCGGCCGTGAGCACCTGGCGAGCGCCCTTCTTGTCCACAACAGCCCCGTATTTACCCAGGTAAGCAACGGCCCTGCGCGACGCGTCGATCTCGACCGGGAGCGTGACCAGAGCAAAGACCACCGTGGCCGCGAAGAGCCAGATGGCAACGGTGACGAGACCGGACACGTTCATGAAGATGCCGAGCATGAGCACGAGCCACCAGAAGTTGGAAGCGACGTTGACCACCGGCACGAGCGCCGTGCGCAGGCGATACATCGAGAAGCCCTTTGCGGCCTGCACCGCATGGCCGGCCTCATGGCAGGCGACGGCAAGAGACGCGACGCTCGCTCCAGAGAAGTTCTCCTGCGACAGGTGGAGACACGAATCCTGCGGGTTGAAGTTGTCCGTAAGCTGGCCGCCGATGCGATCGATGCCGACGTCGCCGGCGCCGCCCTCGTCAAGCATCCTTCGCGCGACCTGGGCACCCGTCCCCGGAATGGACGCGGGAACCCTCGACCACTTGGCGTAAGCCCACTTGATGTAGCCCTGCGTCGCGAGGCCGAGAATGAGCGAGACGGCGACGATGGCGAGATAGAACCCATCGAAACCGTAGCCGTAACCATAACCGTAGTATCCGTAAGGCAAGACAAACCTCCTTCAGTTGACGTAAACGGGCTTATACCCGCAGAAGATATACTCCAGGGAAATCATACAAGGCGGACCGGACAAAAAATCGGCGGCCGCTTCACTCGGCCGCCGACAATTCGCTAGAGGATCTCCACCCTGCCGTCCTTGATGGTGAGGCCCAGCTCCCCGGAGAGAAGCTGCTCGAGGGCGCGACCGGCGACCTCATGGCGCCAGCCCCTCAGCAACCTCGAGTCCCCGGATCCCGCGAGCAGGTCCGAAAGGTCATCCTTGCTCGCGATGACCTGAGGCGCGAGGCCCTCCCGGTCCGCGACGACGCGCAGCACGGCGCTCATGAGGTCAACCGCACCGTCCTTATCGGGGTTCGAATGAGCGCGCTGCTTGAGCGCGGGCGGATAGGAGCCGGCGTCGCAGCCAAGCCCTCGCTCGATGGCGGCGATGATCCGGCGGCAGTCTCCCTCGGAGGTCTTCTCGAGCCCGCGGATCCGGCGAAGCCTCGGCAACGAAGTCGGGGTCCTGCGGCAGAGCTCGATGATGACCTCATCGGAAAGGATCCATTTGCGCGGGACGTCGCGCGATGAGGCGGCCTCCTCTCTCCATTGACAGACCTCGCGGGCAACGGCGAGCTGTCGGCGCGTCAGGGAAGAGGCGCGTTTAAGGCGCAGATACGCGTCCGACGGGTCCTTCTTGATCCTCGACGGGTCGCTGACCTCCTCCATCTCGGGTAGGACCCAGGAAAGCCGGTCCTTCTCGATGAGCTCGGCGACCATGGCATCATAGATATCGACAAGGTAACGCACGTCGTCCTCGGCGTAGACGAGCTGCTCGGGGTCGAGCGGGCGGCGGGACCAGTCGGTCAGGGCCTCGGCCTTGGAAAGCGTGACGCCGCTGTAGGACTCCACGAGCGCGCCGTAGCCGATCTGCTGCCTAAACCCGAGGAACGCGGCGGCGACCTGGGTATCGAAGACGTTGCGGCAGATGCAGCCCATGCCGTCGTAGATGACCTCGAGGTCCTGGGAGCAGGCATGGAAGACCTTAACGACGTCGGGGTCCTCGAAGATGCCCGACAGCGGCGAAAGGTCCTTGATGGCGATGGGGTCTATGGCGGCGATGTGCCCCCCGGCGTTTACCTGGATGAGGCACAGATGCGGAAAGTAGCTCTTCTCGCGAAGGAACTCGGTGTCGACGGCGATGACGCGACAGGCACGCGCGGCGTCGCAGTAAGCGTTGAGCTCGTCTTGGGTGGATATGTACACGAACGCTCGATTCTTGGTGACGACGGGTAAGATGCTGACTTGGCGGCATAACACCGCCCCAAACATCATACGGAAGATACGCTAAAGCGCGAGGAGGAAGCCGTGCGTACCCTCATAGTCCATAACCCGAGGTCCGGATTCGGCTCGGACGCCATCTTCCAGTTCGAGCGTGCCCTCGTCAAAGCGGGGGACGAATGCGTCTTCCGCATGCTGGCGGCCGACTTCGAGCCTCGCGAGGCCGTGGCCGACGCCTCCGAATTCGACGTCGTGATCGTCTCCGGAGGAGACGGCACGGCAGCGAGCGTTCTCCACGCGCTCTCGAGAAGCAAGGTTCCCGTATGCGTCTTCCCTTCCGGAACCGCCAACCTGTACTGCGCGAACCTCGGCAACACGACGGAGCCGCAGGCGCTCGCGAGGGCATGCCGCGTGGGCGCGACCGCGGACCTCGACCTCGGCGAGATCTCGTGGGAGACGGCTGACGGGTCCGTCGAGTCCCGCGGTTTCGCCCTCATGTCCGGCATGGGTTACGACGCGCAGCTCATGCACGCCGCCCTGCCGAACAAGCAGGCGCTCGGGGAAGCCGCCTATTACGCCGCGGCCCTCGAGAACCGGCACCCCAGCATCGTCGATTTCAAGATCACCGTCGACGGCGAGGTCCATGAGCGCCGCGGAATCATGTGCCTTGTGGCAAACAACGCGATGATCCAAAACGAGATCAGCATCGTCCCCGGCTGCCGCATGGACGACGGGCTCATCGACGTGATCGTCGTCGAGATCGAGAACGCGGCGCAGCTGGTGAGGCCTATTCTGCAC
>CAVIBB010000068.1:0-11198 GCA_963640745.1 Paludibacteraceae bacterium | reverse complement strand
ACCGGAAAAAGCATTGAGGAACGCGTCTCCAGGGATGTCAGAGCGCGGCGAGAACCGACTCGAGCCACAGAACCTGCCCGAGCGCATCGTCTGCTTCCGCCTCGAACAGGCGCCAGCCGGGCTCGGCGGCGACCCTTACCCACACGAACGGGCCGAAGCCCCCGCGCAGCGTGCTCGACGCCTCGCGATACGACCCGTCAGTCGTGAGGCCCGGATAGCGGACGTCCGCAACCTTGGGGTGGCACCTCAGGTAGTTCGCCGCGACCTGCGCGGCATCGGAGCGGGCGCGCCACTCCCCCTCCGCCATCGACTCGCTCACGCAAAGAAGGGCCCCGAGGTCGGGGCCCTTCTCGCTTGTCGGTTTGAATTCCAAGACCCGGGCCTTAACGGCGCTCGGCGATCTCGGCCGAGATCTCGGCGATGAACTCGTCAACGCCCTTCTGGACGGTCTCGTTGGAGCGGTCGCGGACGGAGATGTTGCCGGCCTCGACTTCCTTCTCGCCCAGGATCAACATGTAGGGGACGCGGTCGATGGAGCGGGCCTCGCGGATCTTGTAGCCGATCTTCTCGTCGCGGTCGTCGCACACGACGCGCACGCCGGCGGCCTCGAGCTTCTCGGTGACCTGGTGGGCATAGTCGCGGCTCTTCTCGGAGACGGGAAGGACCTTGACCTGCACCGGGGCGAGCCAGGTGGGGAACTTACCCGCGAAGTGCTCGATCAGGATGCCGATGAAGCGCTCGATGGAGCCGAAGCACACGCGGTGCAGCATGATGGGGCGCTTCTTGGAGCCGTCGGCGTCGACGTACTCGAGGTCGAAGTTGATCGGCATCTGGAAGTCGAGCTGCACCGTGCCGCACTGCCAGGTGCGGCCGAGGGAGTCCTCAAGGTGGAAGTCGATCTTCGGGCCGTAGAAGGCGCCGTCGCCCTCGTTGAGCTCATAATCCATGCCGAGCTGCTCGAGCGCGGTCTTGAGGCCGGCCTCGGCGCGCTCCCAGTCCTCGTCGGAGCCCATGGAGTCCTCGGGGCGGGTGGAGAGCTCGACGTGGTACTTGAAACCGAACTTCTGGTACACGGAGTCGATGAGGTTCACCACGCCGACGATCTCGTCGGTAAGCTGGTCGGGACGAACGAAGAGGTGCGCGTCGTCCTGGTTGAAGCAGCGCACGCGGAAGAGGCCGTGAAGGGCGCCGCGCATCTCGTGACGGTGCACGAGGCCGATCTCGCCGGCACGGATGGGCAGCTCACGGTAAGAGTGCGGCTTCGCGGCATACACAAGAACGCCGCCCGGGCAGTTCATAGGCTTGATGCAGTACTCCTCGTCGTCGATGAGCGTGGAGTACATGTTGTCCTTGTAGTGGTCCCAGTGGCCGGAGGTCTTCCAGAGCTGCTTATTCATGATGAGCGGCGTGGAGATCTCGACGTAGCCGGCCTTGTGGTGAATCTCGCGCCAGTAGTCGAGCAGCGTGTTCTTGAGGGTCATGCCGTTGGGGAGGAAGAACGGGAAGCCGGGGGCCTCGTCACGCATCATAAAGAGGTCCATCTCGGCGCCGATCTTGCGGTGATCGCGCTTCTTGGCCTCCTCGATGAGGCGCAGGTGCTCGTCGAGCTCGTCCTTGGTCGCGAAGGCGACGCCGTTGACGCGCGTGAGCATCTTGTTCTTCTTGTCGTTCTTCCAGTACGCGCCGGAGACGCCGGTGAGCTTGAAGGCCTTGAGCGCCTTGGTGTAGCACACGTGCGGGCCGACGCACATGTCGATGTACTCGCCCTGCTGGTAGAAGGTGATGCGGGCGTCGTCCGCGAGGTCGCCGATGTGCTCGACCTTGTACTTCTCGCCGCGCTCCTCCATGAGGGCGACGGCATCCTCGCGCGAAAGCTCGAAGGTCGTGAACTTGAGGTTCTCCTTCACGATCTTCTTCATCTCGGCCTCGATGGCCTCAAAGTCGTTCTCGGAGATCTTCTGGCCCTCGGGAAGGTCGATGTCGTAATAGAAGCCGTTGTCGGTGGCGGGGCCGTAGGCGAAGTCGGCCTCGGGGTACAGACGCTTGATGGCCTGCGCAAGCACGTGGGCGGCGGAGTGGCGGACGACGTGGGTGACCTGGTCCTCAGGACACTCGATGACCTGGCCGTCGTTCTGCAGGATCTTCATGGATAAAACCTCTTCCTCGATGTAGGTGCGATTCATCGCGAACGTTGTTTGGCAAGAAAAAAGCCCATCCCCCGGCTACGGGAGGGAATGAGCGGGCACGGCGTCTACCACGCGTCGCCAAGCGACGCTATGAAGGGGCAGACGCCTACATAGTCTGAGTTCGAGCGCTCTGAAGAAGCGAGTGCAGCATACGAAGAAATCGCCTTTCGAAGGACTACAAGTTCCTCAATGGTTTACCACATTTGAGGTCTACAAAAAAGCCCCGGGAAGGCTTTGTTTCCCGGGGCGCAAAGACGATTCTCCAGCTACTGGATGCGGGTGCGGCAGTAGGGGCAGACCTTCCAGTCCGCGTTGAGTGGGCGGTGACACGTGGGGCAGACGTTGCGCACCTGCGTGTTGCAGATGGGGCAGACGACGAAGTCGCGGTCGATGGGGGCCGCGCACTTGGGGCAGATGCCGTAGTGCGAGAGCTGGTGCTCGCGCAGCGCGATGTCGAGGTCCTGCTCCTCTCGGTCGATGAGGTAGGAGCTCGGGCGGAGAATGACGTATGCGAGGAGGCCGACGATGGGGATGACGGAGATGATGGCCCACATCCACCAGGGCTCGGCGCCGCGGCGCTGGGCGTCGCGCACGACGTAGACGATGGAGAGGATATAGAGCATGACGACGCAAACGACCATCAGATAGAGGACCATGCGGACCTCGGGGGTGAGAATCTGGTCGATCAGTTCCTGCATAAGTCGAACCCCTTCGTAGGTTATGTCTCGCAAATTGCCGGCATGTCGGCCAGCACAGTTGGATGAATTGTAGCAGAGCCTATGCGAACGTGGCCGCGACCTCGCCAGCCAGCGTAATGGAGCCGCAGGCGACGAGCGTTTCTCCACATAAGCTGGACAATGCAGAGGCTACGGTGTCGTACTCCCCCACCACGTCGGATCCGGCGGCGCGGAAGAGCGCGGCCAGGTCGGCGGCCGCAAGCGCTCGGGGCGACGAGGTCTGCGTGCAGGCGACGCGAGGGAAGGCCCCGGCAAGAAGGGCGACGATGCCCTCGACGTCTTTGTCCGCCAAGACGGCGCAGAGAAGGACGGGCTCGGAGCCGTCCTCGAAGCGCATCTGGGAGAGCGACGCCAGGAAGGCCTCCACGCTCTGCGGGTTGTGGCAGGCGTCGATGAGCAGGGGCGGCTCGGGGCGCAGGAGCTGGAAGCGCCCCGGGGTCGGGCACTGCACGACGCTGGTGAAAAGGGCCTCGGCGTCAAGGGCGCGGCCGAGGTAATCCTCGGCGAGCGCGACAGCACACGCGATGTTCGTGGCCTGGTAGGCGGGCTTGAGCGCGGCGAGCTCGCGGTAACTCGCGCGCGGGGTGTCCACGTCGAGCTCAAGGGGCGCTCCGAGGCGCACGGGGCGCTTCGTCACCGTGAAAGAGGCGGCCGGAAGGTCGGGGTGCTCACGGAAGGGTCCCGCGGCGACCTCCCCGGCGGCGTCGGCGGGGCTCGTCGGCCTAAGCAGCGTGGGGATGACGCCGACGGAGGCGCACTGATCGAGGAAAACGTCCTCGACCGACGCAGGCGCGGCGCATCCGGTCCCGAGCACGCAGGTCCGCCCCGCCTTGATGATGGCGGCCTTCTCGCCGGCGATGGCCTCGAGGGTGTCGCCGAGCACGCGGATATGGTCGAGCCCGATGCCCGTGATCGCCACCGACTTGATGGACTTCGCGGCGGACGTGGCGTCCCAGCGGCCGCCCATCCCGCACTCGAGCACGGCGACGTCCACGCCAGCTCGCGCGAAGACGACCATCGCGGCGACTGTGAGCGTGTCGAACTCGGTGATGTCGTAGGGCCGCTCACCCGCGATGCGGCGGCGATCGTTCACGCGCCGACCGGCCTCCGCAGCGGCGGCGATTCCGTAGGCGAAAGCCTCCTCGGACACGGGGGCGCCGCCGACCTCCATGCGCTCCGTGTAGCTCACGAGCTCGGGAGAGGTGTAGAGCGCGACCTTCTTGCCCTCGCCGGCGAGGATCGCGGCGGTGTAGCGCGACGTCGAGGTCTTGCCGTTCGTGCCGGCGATCTGCACGCAGTCGAAGGCGAGATCGGGATAGCCGAGCTCCGCGAGCATGTCCTCCACCGTCTCGAGCATCGGGCATATGCCGAAGCGCAGGGCCGAGTGAAGCTCGGAAAGCGCGTCCTCATACGTGAGTGTGTCGAATTCGAACGGAACGTTGTACATCATGGCTCTCCCGGTAAACGCCTAGTCGCCGAGCAAGAGGCGCATGGCTTCTTGCCTGGTCTTGATCTCGCGCAGGACGCCGCGGACGGCGGAGGTGGCCGTGACGGCCCCCGCCGAGCGGACCCCACGCATCGTCATGCAGGTATGCTCCGCCTCGAGCACCACGAGAACGCCGAGCGGGTTGAGCTCGCGGACCAGCGCGTCGGCGATCTGGCCGGTCAGGCGCTCCTGGAGTTGCGGCCGGTGGGCATAGCCGTTGACGCAGCGGCCGATCTTGGAGAGGCCGGTCACGTGGCCGTCGCGCGGGATATAGCAGACGTGCGCCTTGCCGACGAACGGAAGCAGGTGGTGCTCGCACATGCTCGAGAACGGGATGTCGCGCACGACGACCATTTCCTCGTTGCCCGGCTCGTGGAACTGCTTGCGCAGGTGGGCGCCGGGGTCTTCCTGCATGCCGCCGAAAATCTCCTCGCAGGCACGGGCGACGCGGTCGGGCGTGCCGAGAAGCCCCTCGCGGTCAGGGTCCTCGCCGATGCCGATGAGGAACTCCCGGACAGCGGCCTCGATGCGAGGCTTGTCGATGGGGCGGTATCCGGAATCGTTCACGTTGTTCTCTGCGGACATGTGGCTACTCCCCTTCCTTGCGGCCGCGCCCGTAGACGAACCAGTAGACGGCTCCCAAGGCGGCCCCGCCCACGGCGTTTCCGAGGATGGCGGCCGAGAGGTTCACGGCGCAGCCGGCAAGCGTGACGGAGCCCGCCACGCCCGTGGCCTGGAGCATAAGCGCATAGGGAAGGAAAAACATGTTGGCGACGCAGTGCTCGAACCCGGCGCCCATGAAGGCCATGACGGGAAGAAGCGCCGCGAAGAACTTGTCGGTCACGTTCGTGGAGGCATGGCCGCACCAAACGGCGAGGCAGACGAGCACGTTGCACAGGATGCCGCGGAAAAAGACCGTGGCCCAGGGCAACGTCGTCTTTGCCGAGGCGACCGCGATGGCGGCCTCGGCGAAGGCGCCGCCGTTGGCCGAGCCGGCGTTGGCCCCGACGAGCAGCGCTGCCGCGAGCACGCTTCCGACAAGGTTGCCGACAATGACGACGAGCCAGCTCTTGAGCAGCCCCGCCCAGCCGAAGCGGCCCGAGAGCGGGCCCATAACCATGAGGCAGTTGCCCGTGAAGAGCTCCGCGCCGGCCGCCAGGATAAGGAAAAGACCGAGCGTGAAAGAGAACCCGCCGAGCAGCTGCGTCGCGGCGAAGGGCAGCGACGAATCGCACTTGACCACGAGCATGAAGGTGGCGCCCATGGCGACGAACAGGCCGGCGAGCACGGAGAGGGCGAAGGCGGGCACGGGCTCGGTCGCGGCCTTGGTCGCGGCGACGCGCTCGGCCTTGAGCTCGATCGATGCGGGCGTCATCGCCCCGCTGTAGGAAGAAGAGGGCTTCTCGCTCAGTTTCACGCGAGGCTCCTTTCCGCGGCCTCGACCAGATGCTTGGCGAGAACCGCTGTGGTAACGGACCCGACGCCGCGCGGCACCGGGGTGATGGCCGAGACCTTGGGCTCGGCGGACTGGAAGTCGACGTCACCGACGAGCTTGCCGGCCTCTGCGTCCCAGTTGATGCCGACGTCGACGACGACCTGGCCCTCGCGGAGCGCCTCGGCGCCGACCGTGCGCGCATGCCCCGCCGCCGCGACGACGACGTCAGCGGCGCGGCAGCAGCCAGCGAGATCGCGCGTGTGGGTATGGCACATAGTGACGGTCGCGTTCCTGGCCTGCAGCATCATGGAGACGGGCTTGCCGATGACGAGCGAGCGGCCGACGACGGTAACGTTCGCGCCGTCGAGCTCGACGCCATAGAAATCGAGGAGCTCGATCACGGCCTCGGCCGTGCAGGGCGCGAAGCCGGCGCCGCGACCGGAGAGCGTGGTGAGAAGCGACGTCGGCGTCATGCAGTCGAGGTCCTTCTGAGGGGCGAGGGCCGCGCAGACAGCGGCCTCGTCGATGTCCGCGGGCAGCGGCCGGAACATCAGGACGCCGTGAACATCGGGGCGTACGTTCAGGCCCTCGAGCGTCGCGACGAGCGACTCGGTCGTGGCATCGGCCTCCGCCACCTCGATGACCTCGGCTTCGATGCCGAGGGTCTCGCATCGCTTAAGCGCGCCGCGCTCGTAGGAAAGGTCGTCCTCGCGCGCCCCGACGCGGACAATAGCGAGCTTCGGCGAGACGCCCGCGACCTTAAGGGAATCGATGCGCGACAAAAGCCGCTCGTTTATGGCCTTCGCCACGGGAAGGCCGAGCATCAGTTCAGCCACGTCAGGACTCCTTTGCGTAGTAGGCAGCAACCTCGGCCCCGAGTGCGTCGAGGCTCGTCGCCGTAGAGAGAAGGCCGGCGACCTCGGCGTCCACCTCGGCCGCGTAGGCGCGGTCCTTGAGCGAGCGGGTGTTCACCGAGACGTTCAGGGCCGCGCACCGCAGCGCCGCGGCGGCAAGAAACGCCCCGCAGCCGACGTCGGAGCGGAGCATCTTGGAGCCCTTCTTGCCGAGGAACTCGAGCGTGTCGGCGAGGGCGGCTATCTCCCGCGCCATCTTGAGCGGGGGAAGAAGCGCCGCGCGGGTCGCCTGCTCGAGCGCCTCGCCGCGCCCCTCGTCCTCCTTGGGGATCCCGTAGGCACGGCTCAGGGGCTCGAACGCCGCGGCGTCCTCGTCGACGAGGGTGAGAAGCGCCAGGCGGGTCTTTTCCGCCGCGGCGAGCGCCTTCTGCGTATCGGCCTCGTAGGCGGCGTAGATCTTCTTGCCGGAAGTGTAGTTGCCCACCATGCCGGCCAGAGAGGCGGCGAGCGCGCCCACGAGGGCAGCCGCCCCGCCGCCGCCCGGCACGGGTTCCTTGGCAAAAAGCTTCTCGGTAAATGCGCCGCAGCTCAGGGTAGTTAAATTCATTTGATCAAACTCCTTGTGAGGCAAAGGGGGCGCCCCTTGGCCTCATTTAAAACAGACCGGTGATGCGGCCGTCGGCGGTCACGTCGATCTTCTCGGCGGCAGGGACCTTGGGCAGGCCGGGCATCGTCATGATCGAGCCGGTAAGGGCAACGACGAAACCGGCGCCCGCGGACACGCGGACGTCGCGCACCGTGATGCGGAAGCCCTCGGGGGCGCCCAGGCGCTTGGGGTCGTCGGTGAAGCTGTACTGGGTCTTAGCCATGCAGATGGGAAGCTCGCCGAAGCCCTGCTCCTCGAGCTGCTTGAGCATGCGGGCGGCCTTGGGCTCGAAGTCGACGCCGTCGGCGCGGTAGACCCTCTTCGCGATGGCCTCGATCTTTGCCTTGAGCGGCTGATCGAGCTCGTAGGCGTAAGTGAACTCGTGAGGCTGCTCGCAGAGGCGCACGACCTCCTCGGCGAGCGCGCGGCCGCCCTCGCCGCCCTTTGCCCAAACCTCGGAAAGCGCGACGTTGACGCCGAGCTCATGGCACTTCTCTTCAACGAGAGCGAGCTCGGCGGCCGTGTCGGTAGGGAAAGCGTTGATGGCCACGACCACGGGCAGCCCCCACACGTCCTTGATGTTGGCGACGTGGCGCAGGAGGTTCGGCAGGCCGGCCTCAAGCGCCTCGAGGTTCTCCTCGGTAAGGGCGTCCTTGGCGACCCCGCCGTTGTACTTGAGCGCGCGGACCGTCGCCACGAGGACGACGGCGGAGGGCTCGACGCCCGTCGCGCGGCACACGATGTCGAGGAACTTCTCGGCGCCCAGGTCCGCGCCGAAGCCCGCCTCGGTCACGGTATAGTCGGCAAGCTTCATGCCGGTGAGCGTGGCCTCGACGGAGTTGCAGCCGTGGGCGATGTTGGCGAAGGGGCCGCCGTGCACGAGCGCAGGATTGCCCTCGAGGGTCTGGACCAGGTTCGGCTTGATGGCGTCCTTAAGAAGCGCGGCCATCGCGCCCTGGGCCTTGATGTCGGCCACGGTCACGGGCTCGCGGTCGTAGGTGTAGGCCACGACCATGCGGCCCAGGCGCTCACGGAGGTCCATGAGGTCGCTCGCCATGCAGAAGGCCGCCATGACCTCGGAGGCCACGGTGATGTCGAAGCCGTCCTCGCGGGGCATGCCGTTGGCGATGCCGCCGAGACCGTCGACGACCTGTCTGAGCTGGCGGTCGTTCATATCCACGACGCGCTTCCACACGATGCGCCGCGGGTCGATGCCCAGGGCATTGCCCTGCTTGATGTGGTTGTCGAGCATGGCGGCGCAGAGGTTGTTGGCCGCGCCGATGGCGTGGAAGTCGCCGGTGAAGTGCAGGTTGATGTCCTCCATGGGCACGACCTGGGCGTACCCGCCGCCGGCGGCTCCGCCCTTGATGCCGAAAACGGGGCCGAGGGAAGGCTCGCGAAGGCAGAGCATGGTCGGCTTGCCCATGGCGTTCATGGCGTCGGCGAGGCCGACCGATGTCGTGGTCTTGCCCTCGCCGGCGGGCGTCGGGTTGATGGCCGTTACGAGGACGAGCTTGCCGGACGCGGGCTTATCGGCAAGGGAGTGGATGTCGACCTTGGCCTTAACGCGGCCGTAGTGCTCGAGCGCGTCCTCAGCAAGGCCCACCTTGGCGGCGACCTCGGAAATGGGGAGCATCTGGGCTTCCTGGGCGATCTGGATATCGGACTTGTACTCGGACATGTGCCCTCCTCGATTCGAAACAGGTAACGCATAACTATACGGTAGGAAGGTTTCGGTCGTGTACCATCTTCTGCGGCAATATGACAAGTACGAAAAGAGGGAACGTGAGCGAGAACCAAACCCCCGAGACCACCAAAGACCGACTGAGGCTTATCCTGGGCGACGAGGGGCTCAGGCGCCTCGATGAGGCCACCGTGATGGTTATCGGGCTCGGCGGCGTCGGCTCGAACTGCGCGGAGGCGCTCGCCCGCGGCGGAGTCGGCCACTTCGTGCTCCTCGACCGAGACGTCGTGGCGCCCTCGAACGTGAACCGCCAGGCCATCGCCTTCACGAGCACCATCGGGCAGGTAAAGGCCGAGGTCATGACCGCGATGATCAAGGACATCAACCCCGAAGCCGAGGTCACCGCCGTCCACGCGTTCCTCGAGAAAGACCGCATAGCCGAGCAGCTCGGGGCACTCCCCCGCCCCGATTACGTCGTCGACGCCATCGACACCGTCGCCCAGAAACTTCGCCTCGCGGAGTGGTGTCAGCAAGAGGGGCTGCGCGAGATCTCCGCGATGGGCGGCGGCAATAAGCTCGACCCGACCCGCTTCAAGTTCGCGCGCATAGAGGACACCGTCAACTGCCCGCTCGCGCGCATCATGCGCAAGGAGTGCAGGCGCCGCGACATCCATGACCTGCAGGTTCTTTACTCTGACGAGCAGCCCGTGAAGATGGAGGCCATCTCCGACGAGCAGTGGCTCGAGTCCGGCTCGCTTTTGGGGACCATGAGCTACATCCCGCCCATCATGGGGCAGACCATAGCCAGCCGCGTCATCCGCGATCTCCTCGGGTGGAGCTGACGAAGGGACCGTCGAAAACTCCGGGATCGCCCCGCGCGATTACGTGCCAGAAACCTAAGTCATTTCCTCGAGCCAATAGTCATAGGCCTCGTCCCAGCTTCGGAAACTGCCGGAATTCGCGTCGGCGTAATCCTCAGCATCGTCCCAGCCGTCCGGATCGGGCTTTTCCGACGGCTGGGACGACTTTTTGTCCACGCTCTCGCCGGACGCCTCGAGGTCAGGAAGCCCACTCCCGAAACGGCTGGATCCGTCGCCCCAATAGTTCTTGCCCGTATTCATCTTGGACACGTCGACAACCTCATCATTATTTACATGAGCAATAAACACGAGGTCGCCGGTACCGTTTCGCGCGCGCCAGTAATACGGCGTGGCTCCATCGAGCTTTCCGCCGGAGACGCGCTCCCCAATCTCATCCGCAGGGCCGAGCCAAGTCTGATTTATATAGGCGGCCGGCATTCCCTTGTACGGGAGCTTGTCGCTCACGTCGAGCATATCTTCCCCGGTTTGTTCACCCGAAGTCGCTTCAGTATGACCGTCGGAATCCACCGAAGTGACCGATGCAGAAACGGAACCATCTGAATCGACCGAAGACGACTCGGTCGACGAAGAAGGGGCAGAACTCTTTGACGCGGAGACGGGACGGGCACACCCGCCTAGCGAAATCGACGCGGCAAGCCCGAGCGAAAGCACTATGAAATCGACCTTCATGACTACCTCCCAACGTATTTTCTTTCCAAGGTAACCCACGCACCGGACAACAATTGAGCACCCGAAATGCCCCGGCCGAATTGAGCCCTAACGCTTATTGCAATTGTTGCAGCAAGTTATGGTCGGACCAAAGACTTACCGCAAAAACGACTCGTGTCGCCTGCCGACTTTAAGGATGCTAGGCTTGTAGAGCTGAACCCCATACAGAATCGAGAAGCTCAATGGCCCAAGCATGTGACGATAAGCTCCTGACGGCAACCCCGCTCGCAGCCATCACCGGCCTCGCCGTCCCCATCGCGCTTTCGAGCCTCCTCGAGCAGCTCTACAACATGGTCGATTCCATCGTCGCGGGCAATTTCCTCGGAGAGGAAGCGGTCGCCGCCATCGGCGCGTCGTTCTCGCTCTGCAACGTGCTCGTGTATGCCGCCATCGGCTGCGGGATCGGCGCCGGAGTTCTCGCCGCAAGACGATACGGGGAGGGCTCGAAGCCCGAGGCTGCGTCCGTCATTTGGACCTCAGTTGCCCTGTTCACGGCGGTGGGCCTCGTCATAGGCTTGGGCGGCCTGCCTTTCGCCGACTTCGTGCTTGAGGCTTTAGGAACCCCAAGCGAGGCCCTCGGC
>CAVIBB010000067.1:7019-11591 GCA_963640745.1 Paludibacteraceae bacterium | reverse complement strand
GCCCATGCCGTTGAGAACCTGGAGGTTGGTCGTGTGGATGGGGAGCATCGCATAGACGACACAGTACATCTGGAGGAACGGCACGCTCGGGAGCCAGGCCTCCCCCAAAAGCAAACGTACAACGGGCTCAGCCACCACGGCGAAGAGAAGCATGCAGGGCGCCACGAGGAAGGTGCTCGTCTTGAGTGCGCGCCGCGCAAGCCGCTTGACCATGGCGGCGTCGGACTGAACGCGCGAGACCGCAGAGAGCATGACCGGCTGGATAGCCCCGTCCAAAAGCGTACCCAAGGCCTGCGGGTACTTCTTGCCCTGGCTTACATAGCCGAGCTCGGAGGTGGTGAACACCTTGCCGATCAGAAGGTCGGAGAGCCCTTGATAGGCCTGCTCGAGGATGCCGGAGGCCAGCAGCTTCCAGCCGAAGCCGAAGAAGCGGGCAGCGCGGTCCGGGTGAAAGACGAGCCGCGGTTTCCAAGGCACTTGAAGAGCGAGGACCGCACATTTGCAGGCCTGCTGAACGAGCTGCTGAACCACAAGCGCCCAGATACCCGCGCCGCAGACCGCCGCGGCGATGCCGGCCGTACCGGACACGAGCCCGGCGACGACCGTGGCCCGGGCGGTCTTCTGGAACTCCAGCCCGCGCGCGACGATGGCTTCCTGAATGGAGTTGTAGGCGTTGACCACGAGGACAAGGACGAGGACGCGAAGCGGCGCGACGGCGCTCGGCATGCCGTAGAACGCGGCGATGGAGGGGGCGGCGAGGAAAAGCGCAGCATAGAGCACGACCGAGACTGCCAAGCTCATCCAAAAGACCGTCGAGTAGTCGTCTTCCGTAGCGTCGGGCGCCTGGATGATGGCTGTGTTGAGGCCACTCTGGACGATGACGTTGCCGATGTTCACGAACACGAGCATGATCGCGAGCGCGCCGAAGTCCTCCGGCGAGAGGAGCCTCGCCATGACGATCTGGACGATGAGAGTGACGACGGCCGTCCCGCCCTGCTCGAAGAGCTTCCAGAAGAGCGATCGAATGGTGGTGGACTTGAGGTCGTTTGCTGCCAAGATGGGACTCCGGTCGAATGTCGTGAATAGGTGTACGGCCTTTTATCATACACGCCAGCTTCTAAGCGGCATAAATCTCCAAAGGACTGGCGCGACGCTCAAGAGGCCGAAACCGACCGTCCATACAATATCGTGCGCCCGAGGGGCCCGAGGAGGGCGGTCGGCGGTTATACTCGCAATGCCGAAACCCAACGACACACAGCTAGGAGCATATATGGCGATCAAGGACAACCGGCTCGAGGCGCTTCTTGCCGACGGCTTTACCAATCGCATGGCAGACGAGTACCTCATGCTCATGGAGAACGAGAAGAAGAGCGGCTATTACGACGAGGCACTGCTCACCTGGTCCCACGAGCACGGCTTCTTTGCCGAGGACGTCATCCTCGGCGGCATCAACGACGACAACATCGACGACTACCTCTCCGACTATGACTTCTGGAAGCTTTGGCCGCTCAACAGTTGGGAGCGAATCTGGATCAACGATAAGCTCACCCTGAACGCGCTCGTCCAGGACTCCGACCTGGCCAAGTACGTTCCCGCGTATTACTACTACACCGGCCCCGACGGGCTCCTTCCCCTGCAGGGCGCCGACTACGCCCCGGGCCTCGACGGCTTCGTCGACACCCTGCGCCGCGAGCGCGACTTTGCCTGCAAGCCCTGCAACGGCACCATGGCCGAGGGCTTCCACCACCTGCAATACACCGGCTCCGGCTTCATCATCGACGGCGAGGAATCCACCGAGGCGGGTATCCGCGAGTTCGTCGAGTCGCACAAGAACCTTGTCTTTACCGAGTTCATCCGCCCCGAGGGCTACCTCGCCGAGATCAACCCGCTGATCCACACCATCCGCGTCGTGTACTACAACATCACGGGCGCGGACCCGCAGCCGTCGAGCACCTACTTCCGCTTTGCGCTGCAGGACGGCAAGACGGGCAACGGCTCCAACTACGACATCCCCACCGATGCCGACACCGCCGCCTACAACTGCTACATCGACCCGGTTACCGGCCACTACGGCAATGGCAAGATGTGCTATCCCAACCGCGTGGTCGACTGTCCCTGCCACCCGATTTCCGGCAAGCTCGTCGAGGGTGACGTGCCTCAGTGGGACGAGTTCTTGGACATGATGAAGCGCTTCTCTTACAAGGTCGGCGCGTGCGATTTCCTCGGCTTCGACGCCTGCTGGACCGAGAAGGGCCCCATGATCATGGAGATCAACTCGCACCCCGGCATCAAGTACATGCAGACCTTCCGCCCGCTCATGACCGAGGAGGTGGCGGGGCCCTACTTCCGCGAGAAGCTCGCCCGCATCGACGCCCTCGACGAAGCCGGCAAGAAGCGCCGCAACAACGTCGTGCGCTAAACCGCGCCTAACAGAACTCTTTAATGAGACCAGCCCCGTCGCATCAAGCGGCGGGGCTAGCTTATTTGCAGCTCTCAAATTCTAGAAACGCTGGGGAGGACTCGTCAACGCTCAATCTCGTAAAGCTCCATGAAACCAGTCTTGAGAACCAGAGAAAAGCCCGGGGTCTCTTCCGTGATAGAAGTGATGCCGCAGAAGAGCGTCGGATCGTAATCGTCGCGCAGATCGATAAAGGCTGCCTCATCCTCACGGCCGCGCAGGACAATAACATACTTGGCGTCGATCTCCTCGACCGCCTCCCGAACCTCATCGTTTGTTGCGTACTCATTCAGATGCAGGCGGACGGCCTTGCTTTCAGCCGTTTCGTTATCCCCGCCAAAGCCGACAAAATTGCGGTAATACATCCGTAGATCATAGATGCCGTACGCGAGGAAACTCCCGTCCATAGGGTTGTTGACCACGAGTGAACCCTCGGGCACGATCTCAAGGGCTTTCTGAATGAACACCTTTTCCGTCTGGTCGAGCGGCTCGTTACAGGCATACGTGCCGGATATCTTTCTACGGAAGTCGCCGAAAGCAGTGTGCACGCTCTTCGGCCAGCTTCGGTAATCGAGACTTTGCGCGTTAATCTCGTTGACCTCGGAGGCGGAGTACTCGTAGTGAAGTCCCGCGAGATTGAACTCGGGAAGGTAGTTAAGCACAAGAAATACGACGGCAACGGCAGGGACGAGGAGATAAGCTCGCACCTGATCTTGCGGCTTCTTAAAGTAGGCGGCAATTATACGCCGCGCGAAACGGAACGCCCACTCAAGGCCCAGCGACGCCAAAGGGATGGCGGCGATGGCCGCAACTGCGGAAAGACGCATAGGGTCCGAGTACCAGAACCCGGCGGTCATACAACGGAGCTCATCGGTATGCGAAGCGCCGATGAGCAGGATATAACAGGCCAAGGCATAGGACACAACAAGCCAGCGCTTGCCGCGACACCTCAACGCAACGACAACGCCAGCGATGAGCAAGATTGCGAGCGGAATCTGCGCCGCGATCTCAGAGTTGAATCCGTTGTGGTAGCTCACGGTGAGGATGTTAACGAGCTCTTGGAAAAGCCATGCATAGGGGGGCCAATAGTGGGTTACCGTCCCCTCGAACATGGGGAGGTGATAGCAGAAGAGCCAAAAGCAGAGGCAGAGCGCAACAAAAGCGAGGCTAAAACCAACCTTCTTCGCAAGCTGATGCGTCTTTCCGTCGCACACCGCGAGAATCCTCGAGACGCAATAAGGTGCCATAAGCACGATGCAGGTAAAGACGACGTTGGGGTGACAGAGCGCCGCCCCAATAACAGAGAGAAGCACGACACAACCGGTGCGAACACGGCCCCACACGCCTTCACCGTCCGCCAGGAAATGGACGAAGGCGGCGAGAACCGAGGGCATAAGACAAAACCCGACGATGTTGGGATACACGGGACCGAACGCCAGCAGCTCCCAAGGGAACGAGACGAAGGCGAGCGTTACCAACGCGCCGGCGACGGCAACGCCCTTGGCATCAGGGAACACAACAGACAAGAAGGCCGATATCCCCATCGGGAACACAATGAAGCAAAAATAAAACATTGAGGCATTGATAATCAAGGGAGTGCTCACCTGGAGAATCATTCCCGCGACTGCGCAAAACGCGTGCCAGGCGGCCGGATAGAAGCCGCCGTAATCAACAGGCGCAATAGCGGCATCCGCGGAAGAGAGATACGGGCTCACCCCGAGCGAGGTCAGCCTGCCCGAATCTCTCATAGCCTGTATGAGATTCAGGTGCTGAGTTACGTCATACGCCTGGAACACGGTATCGGCACTACCGATGCGGGAAAGGAACAGGCTGTATCCGAGGGCCAGCCCCAGAGCCAAGGACACACAGAGCGCGACAGGCGAAAGATCAGGAAGACACAGCGGCTTAAGGCGCTTTCGCAGCACGACCGCCAACACAAGGGGAAGAAGGAAAGACGGCAAGAGAACAGAGGCAGGAGTCGAGGCAACCCCAACCAAGGCATACGCCTGGCCGAGGATGGCCACGATACTGAAGCCAACGACAGGAGCCAAGGTCAACGACCAAAGCCCACGCACGCCAACGGCTTCCAACATAAGAACGCCGGGGACCCCGGC
>CAVIBB010000067.1:0-6969 GCA_963640745.1 Paludibacteraceae bacterium | reverse complement strand
TCACAAGGACCGTTTTGATTAGTTCCAGCAAAACCGTGACCCCTTCGCTTGAGCACATCGATGCATTTGCAAATATTAATTCTTTTACATCCACGTCTTCTCGGAAACGATGTAGCGTGGACGAGCCTTGACCTCGAGGTAGATCTTGCCGATATACTCGCCGATAACGCCGACGGAAAGCAGCAGAACTCCCAAAAGGAAGCACAGGAGAGACGTCACGGAGGCCCAGCCGGCTACGGCGTTACCCGTGACCGAGACCACTACCGCCCAAACGACGCCGACGAACGAGACGAGCGAGACCATGAGGCCGAAACCGGTGATGATGCGAATCGGCTTGACCGAGAGGCTCGTGATGCCGTCGACGGCGAGCGCGAGCATCTTTGAGAGCGGGTAGTGCGACTCGCCAGCGATGCGCTCGTGACGCTCGTAGTAGACGCTCGTGGATTTAAAGCCGACGAGCGGGACCATGCCGCGCAGGAAGAGGTTGACTTCGCGAAACTCGGAAAACGCGTCGAGGGCGCGCGAGCTCATGAGGCGGTAATCGGCGTGGTTATAGACGGTCTCGACCCCCATCTTCCCCATGAGGCGATAGAACGACTGGGCCGTGGCGCGCTTGAAACCGGTGTCGGTCTCGCGAGACGAGCGTACGCCGTAGACCACGTCGCAGCCGTCGAGGTAGGCATCAACCATGGCGTCCATTGCGTCTATGTCGTCTTGGCCGTCGCAGTCTATAGAAATCGTTATGTCGGCGAGAGACCTCGCCTCCATCAGCCCACAGAGCAGAGCGTTCTGATGCCCGCGATTGCGGGAGAGACATATACCGCGGTAAACGGGGTCGGAAGCCGCGAGCTCAGCGATGATTTCCCAGGTCCGATCCTTGCTGCCGTCGTTGACGAAGAGGATGCGACTATCGGAAGACACCTTCCCCGCAACGGAGAGCTGCTCGATTTTGTCCTTAAATAAAGAGCAGGTGATCGGCAGCACTTCTTCCTCGTTATAACAAGGAATCACGATGTACAGGATCGGAGCGCCCGCTTGCCCGCCATGGTTAATCTGCATCATTCCCTGCCCGCTTCTGAACAGTAATTGCATCCAGCCCGTAATACTCCGCAGCGACAACGTTCTGATAGTCCCCCGCGTCAACGCCAAAAGTGTTGTAACAAAGGGTGGAAGGCACCCCGTCTAAGGGCTCGAGCTCGACCGTCCCGCCATTACTCGCCGCAAGCAAAGCGTCGTTGGAAGCATTAATACTCGAGTATGACGCAGCCTCCCCCGTAACCAAACTCCTGAGCGCGGAAAGACTTGTGAGGGCATCGCACCTGCCTGGATATACCATACTTGCCAGGCAAACTATTGCTAGAGCGCCCGCCGCCACGCACGGCGTTTTCTGATTTCCGATTTTGCTTATCTGGTCCCCGCTTAGGACAAGCATCAGATACTGGCAAAGAATCGCCTCTGTGGCAAAAATCATAATTAAAAACTCGAAGTAGCGGATATTATGAACCCTCTCTTCGCCATAGCTGCCCATACCGTAGAGGGTGGGCGCAAACGATGCGACAAAGAGCCCGACTAGCAGGACCCACAAAGCGACGCTCCCAATAAGAAAACGCCGGCCCTCAGCACCATTGCCCAGTGCAGGCAGCTTCATCAAGAAAGGAAACAGGAAGACAACCGAAATAAGCACAATCGGGCTCGTAAAGGAATTGACGGAATCGGTAGCACATTGGAAGGAGGCGACAATGGCCTTAGCGGCTGGATATGAGGAGCCAGTAAAGCATTCCTGGCGAACAGCATTGCCGGGAGCGATAACGCTTAAGACAAACGACCCCAGAACAAGAACGAGTGGAAGCATAAAGCGACGGGATTTGAGCATTCCCTCACGAATAGTCTTATATGCGAACAGGGGGCCCGCAAACCCAATCGACCACAAAGCGGTGATGTAGTTTCCCCCGCCAATAAAAAACGCAAGCAAGCAGCAAACTACATATCGCCCAATCCGAAACTCTCGGCACAGCTTGAGCTCAAGACCGACCTGGAATAAAAAGAGCGCCGTAAAGAAAGTGTAGTAAACGGCGCCGTTCCACCAATAGAAGCTCTGAACTGCCGAGGGGAGCGTTTGCGTGCTCAGCAAGGCAAGAACACAGAAAACGATGTCGGCCACGGCCTGATCGCCGTCCATGCAAAAGACAACGACCGTTCTAACAAAGTAAAACAGGGCAATAAGATACGTTGATATCAAGATCACCGGCGCGATCCAATACAACTGGGCCCCGAACACGCCAGGCTGTACCGAGAACAAAAGAATCGCCGTAAAGGTCCCCTGCCAATTGAAATAATAGAATCTTGCTGTATAGACCATTGCCGCAAGAACGCCAAGCAAGCCATCGCCATTCTCCAAGGCTTGATAAACGAATTTGCCAAAGGAATAGTCATCGGCAGCAGGGTGGTCATAAAACGCGATCGCAAACATGGGAACAAGACAAAGGAAGAGGGCAGCTATACAGGCAAAACGCCAAAACGAAGTCCTTTGGAACCAACTTCCGCCGCGCCCCAATTGAGTCTCGCACATGTCTTTAGCGCCTCCCACCAATATGACACCCAAGCAACAACACAACCGAAAACAACCCCTACGCAGCGATTCTTCGCTACTCCCCTACCCGGGCCTCGTCGGTTGATCCGCGGACGATAAACTGCGGCGTGCCGTTGGCAGGAAGCACAAGGTTGGCAAGATACTCGCCTATGATGCCGAGAGCCAACAGAATCAGGCCAAAGAAGAACGTGAGGATGCAAATTAGCGAGGACCAGCCGGCGGGCACATCAGGCACTAGAATCTTGTGAACGATCACGTACAACGCGAAAAGCACGCCAAAGACGGCAGCAGCCACGCCCACGGCCGAAAGAATACGAAGCGGCAGCACCGTGTAGTTGAAGTAGCTCAACCACAGCTTGACGAGCTTGCCAAGCGTGTAGTTGGACGTACCCTGCTCACGCTTATGGTGCTCCACCTCAACATTGCCGATTCGCTTAGTCATACGCCCAAAGAGCGCCTGAATATAGGGGTTGTAGTTCTTGTACTGGATCACCTGGTCGCGCAGCTGCGAGGTAATGAGCCAGTAGTTGCTCGACTCCACATCCTTGGGGCGGTCGAGGAGAACCTGTGCCGTGACCTTGTTCAGCCAGCTCGTGAAGTTTTTGACCGCGCCGTTGGCGTGCTCCTTAAAGACGCCGTACACCACGTCGTAGTTTCCCGTGGCCATCATATTGAGCAGGGCGGGAATCTGGGAGGGGTGAGTCTGAAGGTCATCATCCATGCCCATGATCAGGTCACCGTCCGCGTGGTTGAGCCCGCACATGAGGCCATTATGCTGGCCAAAGTTACGCATAAGCGTGTAGCCGTGTACGCAGGGGTACTCGGAGGCGAGCTGCTTAATGGTGCCGTAGGTATCGTCAGGAGAGCAGTCATCAACAAGAAAGAAGTCGACCTCGTAGCCGTCGAACTTCTCAAACTCAGCCATGGTGAGCTCAACCACCTTGCGGAGTGAGTCCTGCGAGTTGTAGCACGGGATGACGATGGAGACGAGCATAGCGCGGGGCCTTTCTACAGATTAAGCGGAGCCGAGGGCATAGACGACTATGCCAGCGATGATGAGCGCAAGCGCCAGGAGTTTCTTGGGCGTCACGCGCTCATGGAAAATAACGACGCCAAAAAAGGTTACGTAAAGGTATCCCGTGGCATCGAGCACCGGCCCCATGGAAAGCGGGATGCCCTTGTAGGCCAAAACCGAGAGAAGCGTGGCCCCCACAAAGAGCGCGTAGGCAAAAATAACAAGCGGGTTCAGGTACTCCTTGATGGCGGAGCCGTGGCTCTGCATGGCGCTCTTCTTGAGCATGACCTGGCTGACCGAACTGATGAAGACGCCGAAGAGCGAGAACCCGGCGTAAAGAAACACGCTTTGGCTCATAGACGATCACCGCCCTCGACGCCTTCGGCGGGATCAACCGCATCGGCTTCCCGCTCCTGGGCGTCGGCATACGCATAGAGCGCGACGCCGGCGAGCACGACCAGGCATCCACCGACCTTTAGAGGATTAAGCTGCTCGCCGAAGAGCAGGATGCCCCATACGAGGCCCCAGACGACCGTGACCGCTCGATTGGCATACGCCAAGGTCAGCGGCAGGCGCTTGATGACCTGCTGCCAACCGATGGCGTATGCGCCGAGCACGGCAATCATGCCGGCATAGCAGCCCACGAAGCCGATGCTCAAAAAATCGAACCCGCCCGCGAGCTTGGCGCAGATGCCGGACAAAGAATAGAGGACGAGCATGGCGTGCAGCGCAACGAATGCGCGTGCCTTTCCATCCGCCGCCCCGGTCTTATTCGAATCAGAGGGAGCCATTTACGCGCGCAGCCCCTTGAGGTACTCGTCGAGCTCCTCTTCCCAGTCGCGCGGCGTAAAGCCGACGCCCTCGAGCTTGGAGAGGTCAAGGGCGCTGTAGTGCGGGCGCGGAGCGATGGGGCCCTCGGCACTGGCGTAGTACTCGGCGGTGCTCACAGGCACGACCTTCTCGCCGTTGCCGTTGGCGGCATCGAAGCAAGCCTTCGCGATGTCGGCCCAGGACTTGACGGCGCCCGAGCCGGTCATGTTGTAGGTGCCGCAGGGGGCCTGGGTGTCCAGCACGTGGAAGATGGCGGCGGCCATCTGGTCGGTGAAGGTCAGGCGGCCAAGCTGGTCGTCGACGACGGTCACCTGGGCCAGGTCGCCGGCGGCCACCTTGTCGGAGAGCATGCACATGGTCTTGGCGAAGTTCTTGCCGTCGCCGATGACCCAGGAGCTGCGCAGGATGTAGTGCTTGGGCGCGCCCGCCACGGCCAGGTCGCCGGCGGCCTTGGACTGGCCGTAGACGCTGACGGGGCTCAGGGCCTCGTCCTCGGTGTGCGCCTCGGCCGTGCCGTCGAAGACGTAGTCGGAGCTGATGTGCACGAGCGTGATGCTGTGCTCGGCGCAGGTACGGGCGAGGAGGGCGGGGCCGGTCGCGTTCGCGGCCCAGCAGGTCACGCGGCCCTCGGGGGTCTCGGCGCGGTCAACGGCCGTGTAGGCGCCGCAGTTGATCACGGTGCCGTAGAGGTCCCAATCGTACTTGGAGTACGCGGCCGGGTCGGACATGTCGAAGGTGTCGATGTCGCAGAAGTCGAAGGTGGCGACGCGGCCCGTCTCCTCGGCGAGCTTGCGGACTGCGCGGCCGAGCTGGCCGTTGCAGCCGGTCACGAGCGTGCGCTTGGGAGCCATGGGGACGACGTCCTTGAGCATCGGGTGGTGGGTGTCGGCCTCGCTGACGGTGGCCTGGTCCAGCGGGATCGGCCACTGAATCGCGAGCTCCGGGTCGGCCAGGTTCACGAAGGTGTAGGTCTTCTTGAGCTCGGCGGACCAGTGGGCGTTGACCAGGTAGGTGTAGGCGGTGCCGTCCTCCAGGGCCTGGAAGGAGTTGCCAACGCCGCGCGGGGTGAAGACGGCGCGGGAGGCGTCGACCTCGGCCGTGACGACCTTGCCGTAGGTCTCGCTACCCTCGCGCAGGTCGACCCACGCGCCGAAGATGCGGCCGGTGGCCACGCTGATCCACTTGTCCCACGGCTCGGCGTGCACGCCGCGCGTCACGCCGCGCTGCGCGTTGAAGCTCACGTTGTTCTGCACCATGCGGATGTCGGGGACGCCAAGGGAGGTCATCTTCGCGCGCTGCCAGTTCTCCTTGAACCAGCCGCGGGAGTCGCCGTGGACGGGGAGCTCGGCGATAAGGAGGCCGTCGATGGCGGTCTTCTCAACCTTGAGCTGCTTCTCGAACTCGATCTCTGCCATGTGTTCTTTTCCCTCTCCCCTACTGGCCCTGGGCCTTGTAGCGGGCCTCGGTCGCGGCCTTGGCCGGGCGCCACCAGGCCTCGTTGGCGACGTACCAGTCGATGGTCGCGCGCAATCCCTCGGCGAAGTCGGTGTGCTGCGGCTCCCAGCCGAGCTCAGTGCGGAGCTTCGTGGAGTCAATCGCGTAGCGGCGGTCGTGGCCGGGGCGGTCCTTGACCCAGTCGAAGTCGTCGGCGTCCTTGCCCATGGCCTCGAGGATCATGCGCAGGACGGTGATGTTGTTCTTCTCGCCGTCGGCGCCGATGAGGTAGGTCTCGCCCATGCGGCCCTTGGTGAGGATGGTCCAGACGGCCGAGCTGTGGTCCTCGGTGTGGATCCAGTCGCGGACGTTCTCGCCGGCGCCGTAGAGCTTGGGGCGCTCGCCGTCCACGATGTTGGTGATCTGGCGCGGGATGAACTTCTCCACGTGCTGGTAGGGGCCGTAGTTGTTCGAGCAGTTCGAGATCGTGGTGCGCAGGCCGTAGGTGCGGGTCCAAGCGCGCACGAGCATGTCGGAGGCCGCCTTGGTGGAGGAGTACGGCGAGCTCGGCTTGTACGGCGTGGACTCGGTGAAGCGCGCGGGGTCGTCGATGGCCAGGTCGCCGTAGACCTCGTCGGTCGAGACGTGGTGGTAGCGGATGCCGTGCTTGCGGACGGCCTCCAAAAGGCGGAACGTGCCCTCGACGTTCGTGTGGAGGAAGGGCTCCGGGTCGGCGATGGAGTTGTCGTTGTGGCTCTCGGCGGCGTAGTGCACGATGGCGTCGTGACCGGGCACGATCTTCTCGAGAAGATCCGCGTCGCAGATGTCGCCGACGACCAGCTCGACGCGGTCCTCAGGCAGGCCCGCGATGTTCTCGCGGTTGCCCGCGTAGGTCAGCTTGTCCAGCACGGTAACGTGGACCTCGGGGTGGTTGTTGACCACGTAGTGCACGAAGTTGCTCCCGATGAAGCCGCAGCCGCCGGTCACGATGATGTTCTTTGGCTCGAAGGTCTCTGCCATCTCATTCCCCGCTCTCGACATAGTCACAAATCCTACTCAGTTTACGTTAACTCCGGCTCAGGCACGATACATACATAGC